>JBIOHX010000060.1:0-14642 GCA_044449465.1 Gemmatimonadales bacterium
AGGCGGCGGCGCGTGCCGCCGCGCAGGCAGCGGCCATGCCGCCATTTCGAGCTGGCGTCCGGCCGGTGATTCCTCCGGCAGCTTCGCCCAATGGCGGGAAAGCTCGTCCCATCTCGGCTCCGGCGGCATCGACCGGAGCAACCGCCAAGCCGACGCCAAAGAGCGCGGCGCCGTCCGTCAAAGTCGCCGGCAAGCCGGCGCCGAAAAACGCGGCCGCAAGCAAGCCCGCCAAGCCGACCAAAGCCGTCGCGAAATCAGCCGCGAAGCCGCCCAATCCGAAGGCGGCGAAACCGGGCGCGAAACCAGCGACGAAGAAAAGCGGAAAGCGCTAGCGGGCCACCGTTCGCGCCCGGGCGACCCGCTGCTCCAACACCATACGGAGCAGCGCACGCATCGCTTCCGGATCGGGCACGCTGAATTCCGCCGCGGTCGAGTAGACGCTGCCGCCGTCGACATGCACCGTCACCCACCGTGATTCGCGCGACCGCAGGGCCCGGAACATGTCCTCGTCGGTGCGATCATCGCCCCCGGAAAGGAGCGACGCGCCGCCCGCCAGCGCGCCGAGTCGGACGGCAAGCTCCAGCGCGGCCGTGCCTTTGTCGATCTTCACCGTCGGACGGAGCTCCAGAACTTCCTTGCCGTGCGTCAACGCCAGGCGGTGCTTGTTTGCGATGTCGGCGATCCGCGCGTCGAGGGCCGCGATCGCGTCGCGTGCGACGAGGCGCTGGTGAACGCTGAGCGTCCACCGTTTATCCTCGAGAATGGCGCCGGGCGTTTCTTCGACGACGGCGCGTGCGTCGGTCGACGCCTCCGAAAGCTGTTCGGCGAATCGCGCGATGTCGGCGTGGATCTCCGGAGTTGCGCCGGGCGCGGCGATCTCGATTCCGTGGTTGCCGACGATCCATACCGAGTCGAGCCCCACGAGCCGCGCCGCGTCTTGCGCCGCCCGTCCCGAGATGGCCACGACATGAACGTCGCTGAGTCGAGCCAGCGCCGCGAGCGTCTCGCGGGTGGCCGGCGCGATTGCCGCGTCCTGCGGCCGAGGCGCGATCGGCGACAATGTGCCGTCGATGTCGAGGAGCAACACCAACGGGTCGCCCGCCAGTCGGCCGGCCAGCGCAGGCGACATCGGCAGCGCTGGCGTCGTCATACGGTCACACCGCGGCAACCTGCGAGTGCTGCGACGTCATGATATCGGTCGAGCGTGCGAGGATGGAGTCGAGCCAATCGAAGATCGTCGAATTGTGGAGTTGCCGCCGCATCCGGTGCATGCGGCGTTTCCGCTCTTCGGGAAGCATCTCGATCGACGAACGGATGGCGCTCACGAAGCCGTCGATGTTGAACGGGTTGATCAGCATCGCGCCATCGATCTCCTCCGCCGAACCCGTGAAGCGGCTGAGGATCAGCACGCCGCGCTCGTCGAGCTGGCAGGCCACGAACTCCTTGGCCACGAGATTCATTCCGTCCTGCAACGACGACACGATGCAGAGATCCGCCGCGCGGTACACTGCCGCGAGCAGATCCGAGTCGACGTTCTCGTTGATCAGCACGATCGGCGTCCAGTCGTTCGTTCCAAACCGCTCGTTGATCGACATCACCGACCGTGCGACATCGCGGTCGAGGCGATTGTAGGCCGGTAGATCGGTGCGCGATGGCGTACAGACGAAGATGAAGGTGAACCGCTCGCGCAGCTCCGGCGATTCGGTCCACAGCGTCTCGAGCGCGCGCAGCCGCTCCGGAATCCCCTTGGTGTAGTCGATCCGGTCGACGCAGACGCCGAGCTGTCGCGCGCCTCTGGCGTACCGCTCGCGCAGCGTCTTCACCCGCGCGAGACTTTCTGGAGTCGACGCCATCTGCTCGAAGCGGTCAACGTCGATGCTGATCGGAAAGGCGCCGACCGTCACCGTGCGATCGCGAAATGCCACGGTCTGGTGATCGTGATCGACGCGTGCCTCGGCCACGAACTTGTCGACACAGTCGAGGAAGTTCGCCACGTACCGCTCGATCTGAAACTCGACGAGGTCATTGCCCAGAAGCCCGCGAAGCACGGCTTCGTGGGTGCCGGCGGGAAGCAGGCGAAGAATGTCGGCCGGGGGAAACGGAATGTGCCAGAACTGGTGAATGAAGAGCGACGGCCGCATCGCACGCAGGAACTCGGCGGCCAGCGCGAAGTGGTAGTCCTGAATCCACGCCATCGAGCGTCCAGTGCAACGCTCGGCTTCGTCGGCCACCGCGTGGGCGAAGCGGAGGTTCACCGTGCGGTACCGCTCCCAGAACTCGGTGCGAAACTCCACGTGCTGGATCAGCATGTGGCACAGGGGCCAGAGCGCCCGGTTTGCGAAGCCGTGGTAGTAGCCGTTCACGTCGGCGTCGTCGAGCCAGACGCGGCGCAGCGTGTAGGATTCCTCGCCAGGCGGCACGGCGACACGGCCGGTCTCGTCGGCCACGTCGTGGTCTGCGGTACCCGATCCCCAGGCGACCCACGTACCGTGCGTGTGGCGCATCGTCGGATCGAGCGCCGTGACGAGACCACCAGCGGGCTGCTTCACCTCGGGGCCTTCGGCGCCGCGCATGTGCTCGTAGGGCTCGCGGTTCGAGACGAGGATGAACTTGCAGTCGTTCAGGTAGTGGGTAATGTCGACCATGTGACGCGGCTGAATCCGCAACAGCCATGCCCGCCACGGCCTGAAGTCGACGCGGCGAGCGCGCGCGGCGTGATTGGCGAAAGAGCGTGCGACGAATACGTTTAGCGGCACGTGAGCGACATCATCGTCACGCGCGCTCCCACGCGCATCGACTTCGGCGGCGGTTGGACCGACGTGCCGCCGTACTCCGACGAGATGGGCGGGTTCGTCTGCAATCTAGCGATCACGCGCTACGCGACGGTGAGGCTGACACGCGGTGCCGGCGAACAGCGTGCGCCGACGTTGGCGGCCGACCGCGCCATCGTCGATGCCGCGACCAGACGCCTCGGCGTCAAGGGCACGATGATCTCGGTCTCCAGCGACTTTCCGATCAGCGCGGGCCTCGGCGGCTCCTCGGCGGCGGGTGTCGCCACTGTGGCGGCGCTCACTGCAGCTCGCGGCGAGACGCTCGGCCGCACCGCGATGGCCGAGCTCAGCCGCGATATCGAGATCGAAGACGTCGGCATCGCCGGCGGGCGGCAGGATCACTACGCGGCGGCGTATGGCGGCGCCCTCGGCCTGCAGTTCGCCTCGCAGGGGGTGCGCGTGACCAGGATTCCCCTCGACGCCGAACTTCGGCGCGAGCTGGAGCGACGCTGCCTCGTGGTCTACACGGGCCAGAGCCGCATCTCCGGCGATACCATCGACGCGGTCCTCGGTGCCTATCGCAACCGGGAGCCGCACGTGCTCGACGCACTGGCTCGCATGCGCGACGGCGCCGTCGCGATGGCAGCCGCAATGGCCGAGGGATCGGTCGATCGCCTGGCGTCGCTCGTCGCCGAACAGTGGACGTCCCAGCGGTCGCTGCATCCTGCGATTCCCACTCCGCTCATCGACGAGGTAGTGGAACGTTCATACGCCGCCGGCGCGGCCGGAGCCAAGGCGCTCGGCGCATCGGGCGGCGGATGCGTGCTCGCGATCGCGGCCCCGGGGCGTGAGGACGCCGTGCGACGCGCGATCGAGCCCCTCGGCAGCCTGCTCGAGTTCTCGATCGACGAGCAGGGCGTCACACGATGCCGGTAGCGCGCGGCGACGCCGTGGCGCTCGCGCGCGAGCTGGTGCGGGTCGACTCGCGGAATCCTTCGCTGGTCTCCGGTGCGGCGGGCGAGTTGGCCGTTGCCCGCGCGCTTCGTGACGTGCTCGTCTCGTGGGGCCTCGATGCGGAATTGATCGACGCCGCGCCCGACCGGCCGAACGTCGTGGCGCGCGCCGGCGGTGGGAGCGGTCGCACGCTCATGTTCAATGGCCATCTCGACGTCGTCGGCGTGGACGGCATGGTTCACGCGCCGTTTGACGCTATGGAACGCGATGGAAAGATCTACGGCCGCGGCGCCTCGGACATGAAGGCCGGCATCGCGGCCATGTGTGCGGCGGCCGTGCGCGCGGTCGACGCCGGCGTCGCCGGCGAGATCGTGATCGCGGCGGTCGTCGACGAGGAATTCGAGAGTATCGGGACGCGGTCGCTCGTTGCGCGCGGTGTGCGCGCCGACGCCGCAATCGTGACCGAGCCAACACGTTTGGCGATCATGCCGGCGCACCTGGGCTTCGTTTGGCTCGACGTGACGACGCACGGCCGCGCGGCGCACGGCAGCCGCTGGGACCTGGGCGTCGACGCGATTCGTCACGCGGGCTTCGTGCTCGCCGAGCTCGATCGCATCGACTCGTCCGAGCTGCCGGGTCGGAGGCACGCGCTGCTCGGGCGGCCGTCGGTGCACGCTTCGCTGATCGAAGGCGGCAGCGGTATGTCGACCTACCCCGACCGCTGTACCGTCCGCATCGAGCGACGCACCATTCCCGGCGAGTCGCCGTCCGACGTCGAGCGCGAATGGCGCGGCGTCTGCGCGCGGATTGCGTCGCGCGAGCCGCGCTTTCGCGCGGATGTCGCTGTGACCTTCGCGCAAGCGCCGAGCGATGTGAGCGTGGATGCGCCGATCGTGCGCGCGCTCGGCGACACGATTCGCGCCCTCGGCGACGAGCCGCGCGTCGAAGGCATGACCGCGTGGACCGATGCCGCGATCCTCAACGAGGCGGGCATTCCCGCGATCTGCTTCGGGCCGGGCGACATCGGCGTCGCGCACGCCGCCGAAGAATTCGTCGCCGTACGCGAGATCGAGCGCGCGACGGAGATTCTCGCGTCGCTCGCCGGCCGATGGACCGTCGCGTCAGCTCTTACTCTCGGATGATGCATCTCACGAACGCACAATACGATCTTGTCGAGCGGGCGGTTGCATACGGCACTCGCATCGCGGTCTTTCGTCAGGGGCGCGAGTTCATCGTGATCCCGCTCACGCTCGCGTCGCGCGACGGGCGCGAAGCCATCGAGACGCGCAACCCGATGACCGGACACGATCTGACCATCTACCTCGACGAGATCGAGCGCTTGGACGTCGTCGAATGATCGGCCAAGGTGTCCCTGCCGAATCGGCGGGCCGCGTTCCGCTCGTCGCGATCTACGCTGACGAATCCTGTCTCGGAAACGGTCGAGAAGGGAGTAACCCCGGTGGTGCGGCAGGCGTCATCGAGTATGTACACCCGCAGTCCGGCACCCTCGGTCGTTGGGACTATTGGGTGTCGGAGCCGGCCACGACGAACAATCGCATGGCATTGCGCAGCGCGATCGAAGCGCTGCGGGCCATCTCGCGGAAAGGTGTTCGTTTCCGCGTGCTCTTCACGAGCGACTCGCAGTATCTCGTGAAAGGGATGAGCGAATGGGTGTTCGGCTGGATGGCCCGCGGTTGGAAGAAAAAGGACGGACCGATTCTCAATCTGGAGTTGTGGGCGGAAGCGGTGGACGCCGCACGTGGCCACCAGGCGAGCTGGCGCTGGGTACGCGGCCACGCCGGCCATCCGCAAAACGAGTACGCAAACTTTCTTGCGACGCGTGCGGCACGCGATCAGTCGAGCTCCGACGGCTTGGTCTCGTCGGGCTTCGACGATTGGCTGGCGGCTGAGCGGGTGAAGGGCTTGGCGATCGAGCCCGAGCGGTTTCCGGATGATGACCGCTTCCGCGCCCTCCGACCTTATCCCGCCGCACCGCCGGCGAGTCGAGTGCTGTAGCGCCGCATCGAGACAGAGGAGGCTGAACCATGAAACGGGTAATCGCATCGCTGATCATCGGACTCGCGCTGGGGTACCAGTGGGGCTACCGTGAAGGGCACGGCGGGCAACCGACCGTCATCGCGCGCACCCTCGACCGCTTCGGCGCATCAAAGATCAGGGCGGCGCAGCAGGCGCGCGATCAACGAGTGGAGGAGGCGAGCAAACCGTGATCGATGAGGCGCGTTGATGGACAATCTGGATCGGATGTACCGCCACCTGGTGAGAACGATTCGCTCGCGCTTCCCGCAGCATCTCACTGAGTCCTTCACCGTTTCCGAGCTGTACCAGACGATTCTGCCGTACCGGCTGCACCGCCGCGAGCTCGGACTCGACACGAACGAGGACTACGAGATCACGCTCACGCAGCTCCTCGCCGGCACGCGCGACTACCTGATCGTCGACGACCAGGTGCGTGACGCGCTCCGCAAGCAGCTGTCGATGCCGAACCCCGATCCGAGCGCGTACAAGCAGTTCGGCGACGCGAACGTGACCCTCGCGCCCCACGCCCTCCGCTCCCTCGAGATCGGCCCCGATGAGGATTCTCTCACCCGGGGCGCTGCCTCATCGGCGGCATCGCCCGCGCGCGCCGCTCCGCCCAGCGCGCCGCGCGCGCCATCTCCGCCGGCGGCGGCTCCCGCGGGCGGCTCCGGAGCGGGCGGTGGTGCGCCACGAGTCGGGGTGCCGCCGATCACCTCGCCATCCGGCGTGAGGCGGGTGACGCCGGAGGCCGGGGACCACTGCCGGTCCTGCGGCGAGGTGCTCCCCGTCGGCCGGCCGATCACCTTTTGCCCCCACTGCGGCCAGAACCTCACGACCATGAACTGTCTGGGCTGCGGCTCCGAGCTCGAGGTCGGTTGGAAGTTCTGTCCCACCTGCGGACGGCCGGCCGCCTCGACATAGCGCCAGCGAGCCGCGCCGCCAGCCTCGCGCCTCGCTCTTGCATCAGCAACTTGCCAACGGTTCGGTGTATGAGCCGGAGCAGGCCCTCGGCGTCGAGTCCCGTCATGCACAACTACCATCTGATTTCCCCCGCCGCGCGCGGCATTCGCGCTATCACATCGGCGGCACTGGCCGCGGCGCTCGCCTTCTGCTGCGCGACCGCGAGTGTTGTGGCGCAGTCGTCGCCGCGCCGCGCCGCGACCTGGCGCGTTTCAACCGCTGAACAGGTCGACCTCTGGCTGCACGGCTTCGCGCTGCTCACGAGCGACACGGGGCATGTGCCATTCTTCGCCCGAGGCTACGCGCAGCAGATCAAAGCGCTCAAGGCACAAAAGAACCTCTACACCTTGCTCGACGCCAACCGGCAGAAACTCTCTGAGCGCTTCGCCGCCAACCCGGCGCTCACCAACGCGCAGTTTCTGGCGATGTACTTCCCGTCTTTCCAGGAGATCGTCAACGCGACCAACGATTTCATCCGCTCCGGCGGCAATCCGCGCGCCGCGGCGGACCCGCAGATGCAGCAGGAGATCGGCCTCCTCGCGGCGAACTTTCCGTCGCCCGCTGACCGCGACTGGCTCCGCCTGTTCGTGCAGAGCCTCCAGGATGAGAGCACACGCTTCTATCACGCCTACTGGACCGCCGAGCAGCAGGCGCGCAGCGCGGCGTTCACCCAGGTGAATCAACTCTGGCTGTCGAGCTACTATCCCAAGCTTTCGCGTTTTCTCAATAACACCCAGCAGGGCAGCGGCCAGCTCATGCTCTCGCTGCCGCTCGGGGGCGAGGGTCGCACGGTCAGTGGCAGCAAGCAGGAGAACATCATCGCCGTCGACTTCCCCAAAACGCCGGACGCCGCCCCGGACGCGATTTTCGGCTTCGTCCACGAAGCCGTCGCTCAGCTCGTGGCCGAGGCGATCACCGACAACACGACCCCCGCCGAGCAGCGCTCGGGCGCCACGATCGGCTACCAGGGAAACGGCTCGGTGCGCTGCGGCGCTCTGCTCATCAAGCGCGTGGCGCCCGAGCTGCTGCCGGGCTACATGCGCTTCTACCTCCAGACGGCGGCGCTGTCGGTGCCCGCGGGCGACCCAACCGCCGCATTCGAGGCCGCCTTCCCACTCCCACCTGCCATCCTCACCGCCGTCGGCAAACAGATCGACGTCGTGCTCGGCGGCATTTGAGATCGGTTGAAACTGCGAGGCCTCCCAGGCGGTAGTCGTCACCGGCCGGCGCGTCGTACCCCCGCCGCGGGACATCGATAGAATTCAATCATGGCTGATTCGTCGCCCCCTGCCTCGCCGTCGTCTGGACCACCGGCGCCGCGTCTCGATCGCGCCGCCCTCGAGCGGGTGCTGGCGCGCGCGGCCGAGCTGCAGAGCGGTGCGTCATCCGATCCAACCGACGAGTTCACCGAGGCTCAGCTCATCGATCTCGGGCGTGAAGTCGGACTCTCGTCCCAGCATTTGCGCCAGGCGATGGCCGAGGAACAGACGCGCTCGATCCTCCCGGGCGACGAACGCGGCCTGGCGGCGAGCCTGTTCGGTCCGAGCCGCGTGGGCGCCGCGCGCACCATCTCGGGCAAGCCGGCCGACGCACTCGCGGCGATCGACGGCTGGATGCAGCGCCAAGAGCTGCTGATCGTGAAGCGTCACCACGCCGATCGGATCGTCTGGGAGCCGCGCCGCGACTTTCTCGTCGGCCTCAAGCGCGCCTTCAAGGTCGGCGGCCGCGACTACGCGCTGTCGCACGCATTCGAGGTGTCCGCCACCGCGATCGCGGTCGACGAGGCGCGCGTCCACGTCGCGCTCGACGCCGACTTGCGGACACAGCGCACGATGGCCGTCCGACAGACGGTCGGCTCAACGGTCGTCGGCGCGGCAATCGCGGCGTCGCTGTTCGCCATCACGGTGCCGGTGATGCTCGCCGCGGCACCGCTCGTCGTCGCGCCGGCCATCGGCATCGCCGGCGTGCGCGGCTTTCAGCGCCGTATCGCAACGCGCGCGCAGCTCTCCCTCGAACAGTTGCTCGACCGTCTAGAGCGGGGCGAGCTCGGGCCGCGCGCTGCTGATTCGCTGCTCGGCGCCATCGTCGCCGCGGCAACGTCGGCTCCTCCACGCCGCTTCTAGCGGCGCGCTACCAGCTCAGCTCGACCGGTCTCGCGCGCGTGCGTTCCACGAGCGCCCGCAGCGCGCGATTGCTTGCCGCGCCGAGCGTGCTCAGGACCATGAGCCACTTCACCTCGCGGCGCGAGATCTTCACCGTGTGCCGCCGCGCCAGTGCGTCGGGTGTGCCTGTGAGGTCGCGCAGCGTTGCGTACGCGAACAGCAACGGCAGCGCGCAGGAGCGGCGGATCGCCCACGCACGCCGCGGAATCGCCAGGAGATAGGCCGTGGCGTGCTCGAGGTCGTCCCAAGCCAGCCGGATCAGGGCGTCGAGCGCGGCCTGATTCTGTGCCGCACGATCGCGCTCGAGGATGCTCGACTGCCCGGTGCCGTGCGCCCGGAGGAGTTGCTCGGGAACGTAGATCGAGTTGTCGCGCCCCGCGTCTCCGGCCACGTCCTTGAGAATGTTGACCGTCTGCAACGCCTGCGCAAAGGCGCGCGAGTTGGCCCGCAACGCCTCGTAGCGCGCGTTGTCGATGCTCGGCACGTAGGCGCGCCACAGGTCGGTGAGCAGATATCCCACGGTGCCGGCGACGTAGTAACAGTACTCCTTGTATTCCTCCACCGTCTGGATGCGGATCCCGGCGGGATAGGCGAGAACGAACTTCCGCATGCCGCGAATCATCTCCAGCACCCAACGCCGCACGATCGCCTGCGCCGGCGGCGGCAGCGTGCGGAAATCGGCGAACACGAGATCGCAGTGTCTGGCGAGCCGAACGTGCGCCTCGTCACCGGCGATGCCGGCGAGCCGCGCGGCGAGCGCGACCGCCGCGGCCGGCCGGTCGAAGCATTCCGCCAGCGCGTCGAGCAGCGTCGCCTTCTCATCGGCAGGAAGGACTGGCTCGTCTTCGATCGTGTCAGCCACGCGACAGAGCAAGTACGCGTCGCGCACTGCGCCCCCGAGACTGCCGGGCAGCATGCGAATGCTGAGGGCGAACGTTCGCGACACGGACGGCAGAATCTCGTCGCAAAACGCGCGGGCGCGGGTGACGTCGTCCACGGGCTCCATGAAGGGCAGCGGGAGGTGCGCAGGGCGAACACCGGCGAACGAGCGGTACCTGCCGATCGGCCCGCCGATGTTGGTAGTTACACTATAAGCGTGAGCTTGAAAAGAGGACGGGGATGAGGGGGTCTGGCGCGCCGGCCGGTTTTCGCGGAGTGTTTCGCGACGACGACGACGCTCGTGCCGTGTACTCGGAGGCCGCCGGCATCGCGCGTATCATCCCGCGCGCGGTGGCCGTGCCCGTCGACGTCGACGATCTCGCGTTGCTCGCGCACTGGGCGTCCGTCACACAAACGCCCCTCGTGCCCCGTGGCTCCGGGAGCGGCATGCCCGGCGGCGCGATCGGCGACGGCGTGATCGTCGATCTCAGTCGCTGGCGGACGATCGGCAACGTCGACGTGGCGGCGCGAACGATTCGAGTCGGCCCGGGCGTGCTCCGCGCCGAGGTCGAGCGGGCGGCGCGCGCGCACGGGCTCCGGTTTCCGGTCGATCCGTCGAGCGGCGCGTTCTGCACCGTGGGTGGAATGGCGTCGACGAACGCCGCTGGCTCACACTCGATGCGCTTCGGCTCGGCCCGGCGGTGGGTGCGCGCGCTCGACTGCGTGTTCGCCGACGGCTCGCGCGCGTCGCTCGCCCGCGGTGCGCCAATTCCCGCCGGCGTGCCTCCGCTCGACCGGTTCGTTGCCGCGGCACCGGAGATGGTCGAGCGCGAACGAAGCGCGCCCGCGGTGCACGCCGGTGTGCGCAAGGATTCCTCGGGCTACGACGTCGCGGGCTACGCGCGGTCGGGCGAGATCATCGATCTCTTGGTCGGAAGCGAAGGGACGCTCGCCTTTCTCACTGCCGTCGAGCTCGACCTCACCGCCGAAGCGCGAGCCACGAGCAGCGTGCTCGGCGCGTTCGCGTCGATCGAGGCGGCCGTCGCGGCAGCGGGGCTCGCGCGCGACGCCGGAGCCGCCGCGTGCGAGCTGCTCGACCGGACCTTTCTCGACGTGGCCGCTTCGGCGGGCGGAACGCGCGGGTTGCCAAAGGGCACCGAGTCGGCGCTCCTCGTCGAGGTCGAAGGCGAAGCCGCCGCGGCGGCAGAAGCGAGCGCGCGCCGCGTCGCCCGCATCTTCCACGAGGCCGGCGCTACGGCGGTTCGCGTCGCGCTCGATGCGCCCACGGAGACGGAGCTGTGGGAGCTTCGTCACGCGGCCAGTCCGATCCTCGCGCGCTTGGATCCAAACCTTTGCTCGATGCAGTTCATCGAGGACACCGCGGTGCCTCCCGACCGTCTCGCCGAGTACGTCCGCGGCGTCCGCGGCATTCTCGAGGCGCACGAGACGCGCGGCGTGATCTTCGGCCACGCGGGTGATGCGCACGTGCACGTGAATCCACTCGTCGACGTCGCCCGTGCGGGATGGCGCGAGCGGGTCGCGCAGATTCTCGACGACGTCACGGCGCTCACCGCACGGCTTGGCGGAACGCTGACGGGCGAGCATGGCGACGGCCGGCTGCGCACGCCCCTCCTGCCGCGGGTGTGGCCCGCGTCCGCCATCCGAGACTTCGCCGCGGTGAAGCAGTCGTTCGATCCGCTCGGGGTTCTGAATCCCGGCGTCAAGGTCGCAGTCGGCGGCGAGCACGCGCTCGGCGCGATCAAGTACGATCCAGCGCTCGGCGCGCTACCACCCCGCGCGCGCGCCGCGCTCGAGCGCGTCGAGCGAGATCGCGCCTACGCCACATTCCGACTCGACCTGCTCGACGCGCACGCCTGAGCGCGACCCTGCCGCGGCGGCGCGATCACGATCAGATTCCTTCCCTCGCACGCCCGCGGTACCAACACCGCCGCTCCCTCGTCACGCGCGCCACATGCCTCGCTACTACTCCGAGCCCGTCGTCACCCTGGTCTCCCGCCCGAGCTTCACCATGCCGGAGCATCTGCCGGTCACCTGGATCGGCGACAGCACCGACGGCGAGCGGCTGGCGGAATTCGCCGGCCGACTCTGCTACATGAGCCAGCACAACCCGGCGAAGCGGCAGACGCGCGAGTACATCGAGAACATCAAAAAGCAGGGGCACGGCAGTGTGCTCGAGCACTCGAACTACTCGCTGCTCGTCGAGGGCGTGAGCCGCTCGCTCACGCATGAGCTGGTGCGCCACCGGGCGGGTTTCGCCTACTCGCAGCTCTCGCAGCGCTATGTCGACGAATCGGAGGCGAACTTCGTGATTCCGCCGGCAATCGTCGGCGACGACGCGCTCGAAGGCGCGTGGCGCGGCCAAGTGGAGGGAGCGCAGGCCGCGTACGTCGCGCTGGTGGGACAGCTGATGGAACGCTACGGCTGGGTCGCCGACAAAGTCCATCGGCGGAAGATGGCGCGCGAAGCGGCGCGGGCGGTGCTCCCGAACGCGACCGAGACGAAGATCGTCGTCACCGGAAACGCGCGCGCCTGGCGGACGATGCTCGAGCTTCGCTCGAGCGAGGGCGCGGAGCTGGAGATTCGGCGCATGGCGGTGATGGTGCTCCGCCTGCTGCAGAGCGAAGCGCCGGGTTTGTTCTCCGACTTCGAGATTTACACCGGCGAGGACCGCCGCGAAGCGGCACGCGTCGGCTATCACAAAGTCTGACGAGCGAAAAAAAACATTGCGTCAATTTTTCGCCTTTCGTATTTTGCGCATCGAGCCACGTGGCACTTCTCTTGCGCCCCCGCGTCATTGAGACCGCAGCAGCACGAGCGACGCACTCCTCGCAGCTCGACCTTTCGCGGCGCTCCGCCGCGGACGCCAACTGAGACGGGATGACGCGTATCGGGTTCGCGTTCAACCAGAAACCTGAGCCGAGTGTGGGGCTGGTGGGCGAGGCATCGGAGCCGCGCTCAGACGAAGAGCCTCCCAGTATCAGCGACGTCTACGCGGAGTGGGACGCCGCCGAGACGATCGACGCCGTCGCCGGCGCCCTCTCCGCCATGGGCGAGGTAGTCCGTCTCGAAGCCGACGAGTCCTTCCCCGAGCGGCTCCGCGCCGAACACCCGGACATCGTCTTCAACATCGCCGAAGGCCTCCACGGCGCGAACCGCGAAGCACACGTCCCGGCGATCTGCGAGTTCTTCGGCATTCCCTACTCCGGCAGCGACCCTTTCTCGCTCTCGCTCTGCCTGCACAAGGCGCGCACCAAAGAGCTGCTCGGCATCCACGGCATTCCCACCGCGCCCTTCGTTCTCGTCGAATCGGAGCGCGACATCGCTCGCCTCCTGTCCGGCGCCGACCAGCGACTCGCTCTCCCCACCCGTGACGACCCGCTGTTCGTGAAGCCGGTGCAGGAGGGATCGTCCAAGGGAATCACCGAGCGGAATCTCGTCCGCACCGCCGACGAGCTCGGCCTCCAGACCCGATCGCTCCTCGCGAACTACCAGCAGCCGGTGATCGTCGAGCGCTTTCTCTCCGGCGCCGAGTTCACCTGCGGCGTGCTCGGCAACGGCGAAGACGCGCGCGTGCTGCCGCTCGTCGGCATCAACTTCGGCGCCCTTCCCAGCGGCGCCTTACCGATCTACGGCTTCGAGGCGAAGTGGGTCTGGGACACGCCAGACCAACCACTCGAAATCTTCGAGTGCCCGGCGCGCATCGACGCGCTGCTCCAGCACGCCGTCGAATCCGTCGTGCTGCGCGCCTACCAAGCACTCGGTTGCCGCGACTGGTCGCGCATCGACGTGCGCCTCGACGCTGCCGGCACCCCGAACATCGTCGAAGTGAATCCGCTCCCGGGAATTCTTCCGAATCCGTCGGACAACTCCTGCCTCCCCAAAGCCGCCCGCGCCGCCGGCCTCTCCTACGATGAGCTGATCCAGAGCGCGCTAACGGCCGCCGCGAACCGGACCGGTGTGCCGCTGCGTTCCACGTCCCACGTCCCACGTTCCACGCTCGTCGCATGAAGATCGCCATCCTTTTCGACGGCGCGTCGGCGTACGCGAGCACGCCCGATCAGCTGATCCTCGGTACGGTCGAGGCGATCGAGCGCTCGCTCGTCGCCGAGGGGAACACGGTCGGCTACCTGCCCGTCTATCAGGATGGCAAGTGGATCGAAAAGCTCCGGCGCGGCAAGTTCGACCTCGCCTTCAACATGTGCGAAGGAATCGACGGCATCGCGGCACTCGAGCCGGCGGTGATCTCGGTGCTCGAGCTCTTCAAGATTCCATTCACCGGCGCGTCCAGCTACACCACGGCCGTCGCGCTCCGCAAGCACGTCATCAACGGGCTGCTCGATAAGGCCGGGCTGCCGATTCCCCGTTTCGCGGCCATCCGTCGCGGTGATCCGCTGGTGAGCGTCGGCTTCCCGGCCATCGTGAAACCGGCCGCGGAGGATGCGTCGCTCGGCGTCTCCCAGCAATCGGTCGTGCGCACGATGCGGCAGCTCGCCGAGCGCGCCAGCGCCATGCTCGAGCTCTGGGACGAGGTGCTCGTCCAACGCTACGTCGACGGTCGCGAGGTCAACGTCGGCATCCTCGGCGACGCGGTGCTGCCTATCGCCGAGATCGATTTCGGCAAGATGCCGCGTGGGAGATGGCGCATCGTCACCTATCAATCGAAGTGGGAGACCGGGAGCGTCGACGACGTCGGCGCCGAGCCGCGCTGTCCGGCGCGGTTGCCGGCCCGCGTGGCGCAGGAGACGCGCCGCGTGGCGCTGCACGCATGGAAGCTCGCCGGCGGGTTCGGATATGGCCGCGTGGACATGCGAATCGACGCCGCCGGCCGGCCGTGGATTCTCGAGGTGAATGCGAACCC
>JBIOHX010000061.1:0-14541 GCA_044449465.1 Gemmatimonadales bacterium
AGCAAGCGGTAATCGCGAGCACAGCGGCGACGACGAAAGCCAGGCGCTTCATGACATTCTCCTGAAGAGTAGGTCGAGTTTCTTCCGCGTGGTCCGTGCACGCGATCTAGGCGCTCCGTATCGAGCGGCGCTAAAACTTACCGGACCCAGAATGCGTGTCAAGGCCGAAGACGGATCAGCAAGTTCGCGTGAGTCAACGAGTTCGTTCTGTCCGCTCCGGGGAGCGAGGTCAGCGTCGCCCAGCCCCGGGTTGCAGCTTGCAGGCCACTGGTTGGGCACGGTCACGGTTCATAGGTTGAGGGGGTCAGCTCTCGTTGTCCGACGCCGCGCCCGGAGCGCCCCGTGGCTGCTCAGCTATCGCCCGATACCGTCGCCGAGCGGACCATTGTTCGCGGCGCCTGCCCGCACGACTGCCCCGACACTTGCGCCATGCTCGTTACCGTGGAGCGGGGGCGCGCGGTCCGGGTCGCCGGGGATCCGGATCATCCGTTCACGCGGGGCTTTTTGTGTACGAAGGTCAATCGATACATTGAGCGCACGTACCATTCGGGCCGCGTGCTGCACCCGTTGCGCCGTGTGGGCCCAAAAGGCTCGGGTACGTTCGAGCGCGTTTCGTGGGACGATGCGCTGTCGGAGGTCGCCGCGCGGCTGAATGACATTCGGCGCTCGAGCGATGGCCCGCAATCGGTGCTGCCGTACTCGTACGCAGGCACCATGGGCATGGTGCAGGGGTCGTCCATCGACCGGCGGCTGTTCCACCTCATCGGCGCGTCGCTGCTCGATCGGACGATCTGCTCGATGGCGGGCACTGTCGGCATGCGCATGACTGTTGGCGCGAACATCGGCGCCGACCCGGAAGGTATTCCGGAGAGCGATCTCGTACTCCTGTGGGGGACGAATACGCTCACGGCCAACCCGCACCTCTGGCCGTTCGTGCTCGAGGCGCGGGCAAAGGGCGCGCCGATAATCGCCATCGACCCGATTCACACGCGAACGGCCGCCCAGTGCGACGAATGGATCGCGATTCGACCGGGCACCGATGCCGCGCTGGCGCTTGGCATGATGCACGTCCTGCTCGAGCGAGGCCTCGAAGACAGCGACTACGTCGCGGCGCATACACTCGGCTTCGATCAGTTGCGAGCGCGGGTGGGCGAGTATCCGCCGGACCGCGTGAGCAGTATCACAGGCATTCCGCCCGAGACGATCGTGTCGCTGGGGGAGCGGTATGGCCGCTCGCGCGCGGCGTTCATCCGGGTGAACTATGGACTTCAGCGCCACGCGGGCGGCGGCATGGCGGTGCGCACGATCGCCTGCCTGCCGGCGCTCACCGGTCACTGGAGGCGTGCGGGCGGCGGCCTACAGCTGTCGTCCAGCGCGAACTTCCAGTTCGATAAGCGCGCGCTCGAGCGCCCGGATCTGTCGCCGCCGGTGCGGACGATCAACATGATCCGCCTCGGCGAGGCGCTCACGACGCCCGACGCCGGCGTGGGCGGGCCGCCGGTGCGCGCGCTGGTCGTTTACAACTCGAATCCCGGCGCCGTCGCGCCCGACCGCACGACCGTGCTGCGGGGATTGGCGCGCGAGGATCTGTTTACGGTGGTGCTCGAACACTTTCAGACCGACACGGCGGACTACGCGGACTTCGTGCTCCCCGCGACGACGCAGCTCGAGCACTGGGATCTGCACCTGTCGTACGGGCATCATTACGTGTCACTCAACCGGCCGTCGATCGAGCCGTTGGGCGAGTCGCTGCCGAACAGCGAGATCTTCCGCCGGCTCGCCGCGGCGATGGGTATCGACCATCCCGCGCTTCGCGACGACGACGTGACGCTCATTCGCCAGGCGCTGGCGTCGGCGAGCGACAAGCTGCATGGCGTATCGCTCGAGGTGCTGCTCGAGCGGGGGTGGCAACGGCTCAACGTCCCGACACCCTACCTTCCGTATGCGAATGGCGGGTTCGCGACGCCGTCGGGCAAGTGCGAGCTCGTCTCGGCACGCATGGCGGACATGGGGCTCGATCCGCTCCCGGCGTTCACGCCGCCGTACGAATTCCCCGACGCGGTGCCGGCCCTCGCCGCCCGTTTCCCGCTGACGCTGATCTCATCGCCGGCGCACCAGTTCCTAAATACCACCTTCGTGAACATCGAGCCGCTGCGACGGGCGGCGCGCGAGCCGGAGTGCCTGCTCCATTCGACGGACGCCGAACGCCGCGGGATCGGCGCCGGCGCGCGGGTGGTGGTTCACAACGACCGCGGCGCTTTCACGGCCGTGGCGCGCGTGGAGGACACGATCCGTCCCGGCGTGGTCTGGGCGCCGTCGGTCTGGTGGGGCAAGCTCGCCGCAGACGGCGCCAACGCCAACCACACCACCTCACAGCGCGAGACGGACATGGGGCACGGGCCGGTGTTCTACGACAACTTGGTCGAGGTCGCGCTCGCCGATTGACCCGGGGCGCGATGCTCGAGCCACCAGCGAAAGGCGTCCGGAATCGCGTCTTCGGGACGGACGATGGGCAACCAGCCCAGCTCGCGCCGCGCGAGGTCTGACGAGAACGGATTGTTCTCGGTGAGGAAGCCGAGTGATGCGTTGGAGATCACGTTCATGCGGCCCGCGGCCAGATGCTTGGCGGCGAAGCGAAGCGTCACGAACCCGCCGCGCGCGAGCCACAGTGGGATCGGCAGCAGGCGTACGCGACGACCCATGCCCTCGGCGGCGAGCTCGAAGAATCGGCGCACCGTGACGCCGCCGTCGTTCGCCAGGTTGTAGGCCCGCCCGCCGGCGAGATCGTTCGTTGCGGCGAGCACCGCGCCGTGGGCCACGTTGGCCGCGTGTACGATCGAAAACGTCGCTCGCCCGCCGCCGATGATTGGCGCAACGCCGTTCGAGAGCCAGCGCGCCATGCGCGGGACAAACTGACGGTCGCGTCGACCGTAGATAACCGGCGGCCGAACCGCTGCGGCCCAAATGCGCCCCGCCGCGTGGGCCTCGAGGACGAGATCCTCGGACTCGCGCTTGGATCGCGCATAGTACGCGCGCTCGGGAAGGGCGCCGAGCGGCGTCGATTCGACGGTGCGCTCGCCCGGCCCGCGGTATCGCGCATCCGGTCCGTACACAGCTACGCTGCTCACCTGGAGAAGGCGCGCGCCCGATCGTACGGCGGCGCCGATGGCGTGGGCCGTGCCGTCGACGTTCAAGCGGCGAAACGCCTCCCATCCGCCGCGCGGAGTGATCGCGGCCGCGGTGTGAAAGATCACTTCGCAACCTGCCGCCGCGCGCGAGAAGGCGTCTCCGTCCAACACGTCGCCGACGATCTGCTCGACGCTTGGCACCGGCAGCTCGGCGTTCGGCGCGCGAACGAGCGCGCGCACCGCCCAACCGTCTGCAGTAAGTCGTTCGACGATATGCGAGCCGACGAGCCCCGTCGCGCCGGTGACGAGCGCTCGCGGCACTCAGTCGGCGAAAGGGAGGAGCGACAGCTCGACGCGCCGCTCGCCCGCTTCCCAGCGCGCGGTTATCATCGCGCCCGACACCACTTCGCGGCGCACCATGGCGAGCGCCAACCCGCCGAGTCGCGGCGAGTGCACCGTGCTCTTGACATCGCCCACGTGCGCGCCCGTTGCGTCGAACAGCTGTGCGCCGCTCGGCGGCGGCGGAACGTCGCCCGCGCGCAGGCCGCGGAGAAGACGATTCACATGTCCGCGAAAGTGCACGCGAGCCACAAGCTCTTGGCCGATGTAGCAGCCCTTGGTGTACGAGATCGCCTCGAGCTCGTCGAAGTTCGCCTCCTGCGGAATCGTCGACTCATCGATGTCGACGCCCCATTCCGGCCGGCCTGCCTCGACGCGAGCGATGTCCCACGCGCGCAAACCGGCCGGCACCGCGCCCAAGGAAAGCACGCGTTCCCAGAGGGGGTCGAACTGCTCGAACGGAACGAACAGATCGTATCCTTCGAGACCAATGTCGGGTACGCGAGCAACCGTCATGGGCGCGCCGTCAATCGCGACGCCGAGATGGCTGTACCGAGGAAGCTCGCCGAGCATCGGAGCCGCCACGCCCGTCACCTCGGCGACGATGCGCCGCGCGTCTGGCCCAAACACGCCGATGTCGCGTACCGCGTGTGAGTCGTCCCGATAGCCCGCGGCGCGCGGATTCACGTATTTCTTCACCATCGCGACGAAGCCGGGCCAGGCGCGCGGCGACGTGTCCACGATGTACGAGCCCGTGCCGGCGAAGATGCGGAGATCGGCGACGATGCGGCCCTTGGCCGAAAGCGCCGCGCCGTACTGTCCGTGTCCAGGTTGCATCGACAGGACATCGTTGGTCACGAGTCCCGTGAGCGCGACGCCTGCGGTCTCACCGAAGAAGCGAATTCGGCCTCGATGGCTGCGATCGATCGCGATCGCGGCGGAGCGCAATGCTTCATACTCGGCTGCGGCGTCGCTGTAGGCGAGCACCACGTCCTGTCCTGCGACCTCCTGCGTCGCCGCGCGCTGCGGCGAGTCGATGCTTGGATTCGTCATGCCCTGCCGCCGGCCCTCGGAACGTACGCTTCGACCATGCTTCGTAAGTAAACCGTGCGCCCCTCGGCATGGAACTGCGCGGCGTGGATTGCCGGCGACTGCCGGCGGTGGCTATTGAGCGCGGTAGCTCGCGTCGAGCAGATCGATGGGGTGCACCGCGCGCGCCGACGAGCCATGGCGCAGCAGGCCGGCGCCGATCTGCATCAGGCAGCCCGGATTGCCGGTGGCAACGAGGTCGGGGCGCGCGGCGGCGATGTTGTCGAGCTTTCGGTCGAGCACGGCGTCGGAGGTCTCGGGTTCGATCAGGTTGTAGATGCCGGCGCTGCCGCAGCACATCTCGCTCTCGACGAGCGGGACAAGCTCGATGCCGGGGACCGCCCGGAGCAGCTGGAGCGGCGGATTAGCGATGCGTTGTGCGTGGAGCAGATGGCAGGGTGCGTCATAGGCGACCCGTGCGCGGACCTCGCCACCAGGCGCTGCGCTCGATGTACCGGCTGCGACGAGCAGCTCGCTCACGTCGCGAACTTTGGCCGCGATCGCCGCCGCGCGTGCGCTCCACTCTTGGTCGGCGGAGAGGAGATGGCCGTAGTCTTTCATCATGGCGCCGCAGCCCGCGGCGTTCACCACGATGTAGTCGGCGTTCGCCTGCTCGAAGACGGCGATGTTGGCGCGCGCCAGGCGGCGTGCCGCCTCGGCATCACCGGCGTGGACGTGGAGGGCGCCACAGCAGACTTGTCCGGGCGCAGGGACAGGCGCGTATCCATTTGCGCGCAGCACGCGCTCAGTCGCGCGGTTGGTATCCGCGAACAGACCTTCCATCACGCAGCCGGTGAGAAGCGCGGCACTTTGGCCGGGTCGCACGTCTCCGCGCGCCGCCACAGCCCCCTCTGTTCGGCTCCCTTGTTCGGCGCGCTCGACCTGCGGCGCGCGACGGGTGGACTCGAGCATCGCCATCGCGAAGCCGACGCGCCCGGGCAAACGGGCGAGCAACCATGACATGCGAACGGCGCGTGCCGCGCGTCCGAGCGCCATTGCCGCACCGAGCAGCCGCGGACGCTCGAACACGGCGAGAATCGCACGCGCCACGAACGGGATCGGCCGATGTTCGGCGAGCGTGGCGCGGGTGGCCTCGAGCAGGTGGCCGTACGGCACGCCCGACGGGCAGGCAGTCTCGCAAGCGCGACAGCCGAGACACTGGGCAATGTGTCTCTCGACGCTGGCGTCGCGCGGATGGAGGGTGCCCTCGAGCAGCGCGCGCATGAGGACGATCCGCCCGCGCGGACTGTCGTTCTCGTCCTCGAGCGTGACGTACGTCGGACAAGCCTGGAGACAGAACCCACAGTGAACGCAGGCGTCGATGCCACTACGCTCGCCGGCGAGCGGGCTGTGGGGCAGCGCACATTCGACCGGAACAATGTCAGGGATGCTCATGAGATCTCTCCAAAGATCCCAGGATTGAGGATCCCAGCGGGGTCGAATCGCGCCTTGATGCCGCGCGAGATGCGGTCGTCCGCCGGCGGCGGCGAACAGAGCGGCCAGAGCCCCGGCGGCAGTCGCTCACCGACGCGTCGGGCGTTCGGCGTATGCGTGAACGTGTCGCGGAGGGTATCCGCCAAGGCGTGACCGGCGGGAACGATGCAGCGGACGACGCCGCGGGCCGGCCGGCCGTGCAGGAGCGTGCCCGGGCACTGTATTGCGAGCCCGAGCGCGTCGCCCCAGACGCGCGCGATCTCCGACCGCGGTCCCGAAAGGCGAAACACCATCGAACCCGCAGGCTCGCAAGAGCGGAGCTCGGCCCACACGCTCGGGTCGACGTCCGCGACCTCACCGAATTCGGCGAACGCGGCGCGCTGGGCGCGCACCGAGTCCGGGTTTCCGCCGATGCGAACGATCGCTGCCGCGCCGCCACCGCCGAGCGCGAGCGCGAGGGCATCGTTCACGACCTCGCAGGCGAATGGAGTAAACGGAAGACGGCTGAGGAGCGCGGCGAGTCGCGCGACGCCGACGGCACCGTCGTCGAGGCGCACGGCGAGGGTTTCGTCCGCCTCGGGACGTGCGTGCAGCCGAAGCGTGGCCTCGGTGATCACGGCGAGCGTGCCCCACGATCCCGTCACGAGGCGCGTGAGATCGAATCCAGCGACGTTCTTCACGACGCGACCACCTCCTCGCGCCAACACACCCTCGCCGGTAACGAACTCGACGCCGAGCGCGAGGTCCCGCGGGCCGCCGAAGTAGGTGGACAGCGGACCAGCGGACGTCGTCGCCAGAGTGGCGCCAATGGTCCCGTCGCCCGATCCGGACGGATCGAGCGCGAGCCACTGTGCGTATGTCGCGCAAGCGTCGCGAATTTCATCGAGCGTCGTGCCGGCGCGAGCGGTGATGGTGAGGTCGCCCGGCACGTACTCCGTGATCCCGGAAAGATCGCGCGTCGACAGGAATTCCGCCGCGTGCACGGAGCGGCCGGCGTCGAGCCAGTTTCCTCGGCCGGCGATGCGAAGCGGTATACCGCGGGCCCGCGCGTCGCGCACCCGATCGCGGATCGAGTCGGGCGATGCGATGGCGTTGGCGGTCATTCGACTTCGGCGCGATACAGGGCCGGAGTGCCGTGCCATTCGCGACAGGCGTGCACCGGTACGACTTTGCCCGGGTTTGAGCGGCGGTCGGGGTCGAACACCTCGCGCAGCGAGCACATCGTCGCGAGCGACTCAGGTGAAAAGATGAGCTCCATGTACGGCATTTTGTCGAAGCCTACGCCGTGCTCGCCAGAAATGGTTCCCCCCGCTGCGATGCAGGCCCGCATGATCTCGCTCATCGCGTCGTGAACGCGTGCCGTCTCCTCCGGGTCGGTGCCGTTATAGGGCACGTTCGGGTGAAGGTTGCCGTCGCCGGCGTGGAAGACATTACACACGCGCACGCGGTGCTTCGCGCCGATCTCGAGAATCTGAGCGAGCACCTCCGGAAGCTTGGTCCGCGGCACCACGGCGTCCTGCACGACGAGGTGGGACGACACCCGCCCCATCGCGCCGAAGGCCTTTTTGCGGCCCTGCCAGAGCCTGGTACGCTCCGTCTCGTCGCGCGCCACACGCACAGTGCGCGCGCCGCTTTGCTTGCAGAGGGCGTTCACGGTCGCGACGTCGTGCTCGACACCGGCGATGGCTCCATCGAGCTCGATGAGCAGCGCCGCCGCCGCGTCGGTAGGGTAGCCGGCAGCGTAGATCGATGACTCCACGGCGCGAATCGTTCCCTGATCGATCATCTCGAGAGCGGCCGGAATGATCCCGGTGGCGATGATGTCCGACACTGCGCGTGCTGCAGCGTCGACGCTCATGAAATCGGCGAGTAGAGTGCGAATGACCTCGGGGTTCGGCGACAGGCGCACCGTGATCTCGAGGGCGATACCGAAGCAGCCCTCTGAGCCCACGAACGCGCCGACGAGATCGTACCCCTCGCGCTCACCTGACGCGTCACCGAGCCTGATCATCTCGCCGTCGGGCAAGAGCACCGTGAGTGCGACGATGTGGTTTGTCGTCACGCCGTACTTGAGGCAGTGCGGTCCGCCGGCGTTCTCGGCGACGTTGCCGCCGATCGTGCACGCCGCCTGGCTCGACGGATCCGGCGCGTAGTGCAGGCCGTGCGCGGTCACGGCGCGGGTGAGCGCTACGTTCACCACCCCCGGCTCGACGACGGCGAGCCGGTTCGCCACGTCGACGGACAGCACGCGGTTGAGCCGGTTGAGCCCAATCAGCACGACGCCGTCGGCGAGTGCGCCGCCGGACAGGCCAGTGCCGGCACCACGCGGCACGAAGGGAGTCTTGGTGCGCGCAAGCTCGCGAACGACGGCGATAGTCTCGTCGCGCGTACCCGGAAAGACGGCAAGCGACGGTTGCTGGTGGTACGACGGCAGGGCATCCGCGGTGTAGGCGAGAAGCTCGCTCGGGCGATACAACACACGGCGATCGCCGACGATCGCGGCCAAGCGCGTGACGAGATCGCGGTCGATGCGTTCGGGCGTGGGGGCGGGAGGCGGTGCGTCGGGAGCTGCCACGCTCGAAAGGTATTCCGGCGTTCGAATCAGCGCGTCTGGTCGCCGACGACGATGCGCAGGTGCCCCGGAACGTGCCGGTAGTTCAGTGGCGGGGTCGACGTCACGAGCTCGCCGTCGACGGACAGCCGGTGCGTACGGGGCACGATTCGGCACTCGTCGACGAGAAACGCGTCCATAGCCGGCGACCGCGAGACATGTCGAACTCCGCGCGCCGCGGCTGCGAGCCCGAGCGCAATGGCCCGCGCACCGGACCGCCGCCGAACGACCATCACATGCAGGCCATTGCGCCCGCCGGCGACGCGCGCTCCGAGGGCCGGAAGCTTGAGCTCGCGCTCGCCGACACCGATGAACACGAGTGGCGTAAGATACTCGCACACCCGGCCCTCCACCGTAAGCGTGACCGGGAAGAGCGGCAGGTGCACGAGCATCCGCACCCCCGCGATGAACGATGCGACGTGGTACCCGAGCCTGCGCTCGAGCCGCTCCCGAGCGCGAACGAAGGCTGTATAGGCGCCGACCGAGCTGGTGTTGAGAAAAATTCGTTCGTTGACCACGGCGGCGTCGACGGCGATGGCGCGTCCGTGAAGGGCGACTTGCGCGGCTTCATCGAGCGTGAGGGGAAGGCCGAGATCCTTGGCGAGGTGATTGAGCGTGCCGCAAGGGAGAATTGCCAGCTCTACACCGGTACCGACGAGCACGTTGGCCGCGCTGCCGATGGTGCCATCGCCGCCGGCGACGAGTACCCGCGCAGCGCCCGATGCCGCCGCATCGCGGACGGCCTGGAGAAGCATCTCCGGGCGCTGGTCGCGGATGTCGAACCCGCCGGCGGCGTGGAGCGCGTCGGCGGCGGCTCGGGCGTTGCCGGCACGCGGGTTGACGAAGGCGGGGATCATTCCGAACTCTGCTACAACAAGATGCTGGCCAGAATGACGCGAGGCCGGAGCGGTTAGCCCCGGCCTCGTAACGAGCTCGACGATAGCGCGCCGCGGTGATCAGGCCGCCCAGAAGCCACAGAGCGCCTTGCCGTCGGGCGACTCGCGGAGCTTCTCGAATGCCCGTTCGCGAATCTGGCGAATCCGCTCGCGGGTCACGCCCATGAGAGCACCGATCTTCTCGAGCGTCATGGCCTCGGAGCCTTCCTCGAGCCCGTAATAGAGGTAGAGGATTTTTCGCTCGCGGGGTGTGAGATACTTCTTGAATACGCGATCGATAAACTCGCGCATCAGCTTGTAGTCGGTTACCTCTTCGATTTCGGTGCCGTCGACGCCGGCGAACCGCTCGCCAAGGGTTGAGGCCTCGCGATCGGATCTGTCGATAGGGGCGTCGAGGCTGACCTCGGTGGCCGACATCTGCTTGGCGGCCCGCACATTGGCGGGCGTCTCTTCGAGCAGGCGGCTGACCTCGTCTTCGGTCGGGTCGCGTTTGAGGACTTGGGCGAGGATTGTCTCGGCGCGTGCAAGGCGAATGAGCTGCGAGTTCTGGTTGAGCGGGATGCGGACGGATCGCGTCTGTTCGGCGAGCGCCTTCAAGACGGCCTGACGCACCCACCACACGGCGTATGAGATAAACTTGACGCCCTGATCCGGATCGAACTTGCGAACCGCTTTGAGCAAGCCTTCGTTGCCGATGGCGACGAGCTCGCTCAAGTCGAGGCCATGGCCCTGGTATTTCTTGACGTAGGAGATGACGAACCGGAGGTTCGAGGTGACGAGGCGCTCGGCGGCTTTCTCATCACCTTTTTGAGCTCGTCTGGCGAGTCGACGTTCTTCCTCGGGATCGTCGATCAGGGGAAGCTTCTGAATATCCTGCAGGTACTGATCGAACGCGGTAGACGGAGACGATCGGAAATACCCCTTCGACGATCTGGTCTCGGTCACTTGCTCCATACACGCTCCTTCCCGATTTACGCCGGTTAGTGGAGCGAGCAGACGTGCGCTCGCGCGATGTAGCAGGGGACGGCAGGATAATGTTGGGCCCCAGGGGCGTCAACAGATTTCCTTAGCGCCGTCGTCGAGTCACCCGGGCGAAGGATTGTATGTTGTTGGCCTGCTATGAATTTGCAGGTTACTCGGCGCAAAAAGACTGGGTACTAACTATTCGGTCAGCCTGACCGGATTCGCGAGGTTTTTGGGTGCGTGACCTTGGACGAGGCTGGTTCAACCCAATACGACGCCTCGTCCCTGATTTGTCGCGGCTCGTCACTGGGCTCACCGCGTTCGACCCAAATAGCGCTTCGCGGATCACCACGCGAAGGACGCGCGAGGCTTAGGAGTTCGGCGAGCTCGGCGGCCTGCGCTCGACGACCGTCGTGTTCGTCGTTGCGGTACCCGCGCCCGGGCCGACCGAGGGGTCGCGCATCTTGGTTCGGCTCGTCGCGCTCAACACACCGATGCCGATGAGCACGATCACGCCCACGGCGATCCACGTCGTCGGTACGTTGAGCAGGTAGGCCGCGATCGCCAGACCGACGATCAGAATCAAAAAGCCGATGATGTAAGTCGCGAACGAAGACATGGCCCCGAATCCGGCGTTGAGGACGCTCGCGTTCAAAGCAAGCGACGAGCCGCGGCGCTAACGTGCGGCGTTGGCGCTTGACTGCCCCGCCTGCCGCACGGCTTCATTTGGCAGGGCTCGTTCCACGAGCACCGCGGTACCGCGCTGCAGGCCAAACCGTCGAGCTTCCGCGCAGTCCGAGCTCCAGACGTCGATGCGGGCGCCGTGGATTCGTTTGCCGGTGTCGTCGACCAAGAATCGGCCGACATAGCGCCCCCCAACGTAGAGCTCGATGTAGCGCGCGAGCGGAAAGAACCGCGGGTCAGCGGCGACGATCCCGGCTCGCACGTACCGTCCGCGGCGGGTAGTGCCGCTCAGGCAGTACATCGTGACGCCTACAGGCAGCGGTTCGCCGAAGGGGACCGGTTGCGATGCGAGCTTCCACCATCCGCGCCCGGCCCCGCGCACGACGAGCCCGGCCAGCTGATACGGGCTGGCGATCACCAGTGGTGGCAGCATCGCCGGCCCCGAGTCGCGCGAGCATGCGACGAGGGCCGCGATCGCCGCCCAATGTCTGACGCGCGGCGCCCACGGCGTCACGTCAGCACGTCGTGAACGATCGCATCGTCGACCGACAGCGACCAGCCGTGCTCGGCGGCAGCCATCGCCCCGATTCGCGCGGGCAACGCGTATTCGGTGCGATCGGCGCGGTTTTTTTTGTCGCGGCGCGTGGCGGTGAGGATTTCGTCAACCGTCATCGTACGCGGGCGCGCGTGCGGCAACCCAGCCGTGCGCACGGCGTCCAGCACTCGCGCTGCGGTGCCTTCCACGGCGACGCCGATTCGCTCGGCGATCGCGCTCTCCGCCACCATACCGAGCGCCACGCAATCGCCGTGGCGCAGCGCGTAGCCGGCGCACCGCTCGATCGCGTGGCCAATGGTGTGCCCAAAGTTGAGGGTCTTACGCACTCCGGCCTCCCGCTCGTCGCGCCGTACAATGTCGGCCTTGATCTCGATGCTGCCCGCGACGACGTCGAGCATGGCGTCGCCCGCGGGGTCGAGTGAATCGAGGTCGACGGCGCAGGCGGCGACCCGCTCGAAGTACGCCGCGTCGGCGATGACACCGTGCTTGATCGCCTCGGCGAATCCGGCGCGAAGATGTTCCGGCGGAAGCGTCGCGAGCACCGCGGGATCGACGACAACGGCCGCCGGCTGGTGAAAAGCACCGACGAGATTCTTGCCGGCTCGCGTATCGACGCCCGTCTTGCCGCCGATGGACGCATCGATCATGGCGAGCAGGCTGGTCGGCACCTGCACGAGCGGCAGTCCGCGCATGTACGTCGCGGCGACGAAGCCCGCGAGGTCACCGACCACGCCGCCGCCAAGCGCAACGACCGTAGAGTCGCGGCCGAAGCCGTTGTCGAGCAGATCGTCGGTGACGTACGCCCACATCTCCCTCGTTTTGCTCGTCTCGCCCGACGGAATGGCGACCATAATGACGTCGCCGTGTGGTGCGAGAAGCGCGCGCACACGCTCGGCGTAGAGTGGCGCGACGATCTCGTCGGTGATCACGGCGTAGCGATACGCCGGCGCCGCATCGGCGATGATGTCGCCGAGTCGATCGAGCGCGCCCGCGTGGACGGTCACGCGGTACGTCCCCAACTGCACTTGCCGCGCGCCGCGCGTGGCGTGCGTCACGCTACCAGGTGACCTCACCCACGCTGCCCCGCTTGTTGGCGACGCGCGCGAGAGTAAACAACAGATCCGACAATCGATTGAGGTAGATGACCACGAGCGCGGGAATCTCCGTCTCGCGCTCCAGCTCGACGACGCGCCGCTCGGCGCGCCGACAGACGGTCCGTGCCATGTGCAGCGCTGCGGCCTTGGGCGACCCGCCAGGCACGATGAACGAGCGGAGCGGCTCGAGCTCGGCGTCACCGTCGTCGATCGCGTGTTCGAGGTCAGCGATGCGCGCGTCGTCGATGCGGGCCTTCTCGAGATGTTGGCGCATCTTGTCCCGATCCGGCGTGGCGAGGAGGGCGCCGATCGCGAACAGGTCGCGCTGCACGGGCACGAGCACCTCGTCGATGCGTGGCATCTGCTCCACGGCGCGCACGAAGCCGAGGACGGCATTCAATTCATCGACGTCGCCATAGGCCTCGACGCGCGGATGATTCTTGGCGACGCGGCCGCCGCCGAACAGGCCTGTGTCACCGCGGTCGCCGGTCTTGGTGTAGATCTTCATGACGGGTCTAATGTAAGGTGGCGCCCCTCACGCCGCCGCATGACGACGTCGGCCGGCGGGGCTATGCTTCATCGCATGGTTCACGAGCGAAACGACGTCGCGGACATCACGATCATCGGGGGCGGTCCGACCGGTATCTTCGCGCAGTTTTATGCGGGCATGCGTCGCGCGACGTCGCGCATCGTCGACGCGCTCCCCGAGCTCGGTGGACAGCTGACCGCGCTCTATCCCGAGAAGTACATCTTCGACGTCGGCGGCTTTCCGCAGGTGCTCGCGAAAGATCTGGTGAAGTCTCTCGCCGAGCAGGCGGCGCGCTTCCAGCAGGCAATTCACCTCGGCCAACGCGTCGTCGGTCTCGAGGCGGACAACGGCCAGTTCGCGCTCGTCACGGAGACGGACCGTTTTCGTTCGAAATCGATCTTGATTGCCGCGGGGATCGGCGCGTTCTCACCGCGGCGGCTGCCGCAGCCGTGCGCCGAGCCTTGGTACGGACGCGGCATCCACGACATGGTGACCGATCCGGAAGCGTTTCGAGGGCGGCGCGTCGTGATCATCGGCGGTGGCGACTCGGCGTTCGATTGGGGCACACAACTTCTCACGCGGGCCGAGCACGTGACGATCGTGCACCGGAGCGATCGCTTTCGCGCCCACGGCGCGACGGTGGCG
The DNA here is from genome assembly GCA_044449465.1 of Gemmatimonadales bacterium. Taxonomy (GTDB): domain Bacteria; phylum Gemmatimonadota; class Gemmatimonadetes; order Gemmatimonadales; family Gemmatimonadaceae; genus JAQBQB01. The sequence goes on from JBIOHX010000061.1 coordinate 13,969, forward strand.
GAGTATCAGGCCGCGGTCGATAAGGGAGGGGCGTCGCTGTACACGTTCCACGAGCTGTTCGACATTCGATGCGCGAACGAGTCGGACAAGTTCACGCACGTGGTGATACGGGACGTCAAGAATAAGGCGGCGACGCGCGAGCTCGAGGCTGATGCGGTGCTGCCGATGCTCGGCTTCGTGAGCGACATCGGCGCGCTTGCCGAATGGGGGCTCACGCTCGAGAAGGATGAGATCGTCGTCAACAGCCTGATGGAGACGGGGCGCGCGGGCATCTACGCGGCGGGCGACGTGACGACCTATCCCGGGAAGCTCAAGCTGATCGCGACCGGATTCGCCGAGGCGGCGACGGCGGTGAACCAGGCGGTGCACTGGATCTATCCGGAGCGGAAAGTGAATCCGGGGCATTCGTCGAACATGGGGCTGTTTGGCCAGTCGGAAGACTGAATCGCGGTGCGTTGCGACTTGCTCACTCCTTGTGCGACGGCGACCAGTTCTCTGGCCCGCGCGCGGCGGGCCGGAAGCCATCCGGATGCCTTTGCAACAGCTTCGCCTGATTGGCGGCAGCGACGCGCG
>JBIOHX010000062.1:0-14533 GCA_044449465.1 Gemmatimonadales bacterium
GCGGGGGGTTGAGGGGGTGATCTGGTCCCGATCGGACCGCATCGGGGTCGTGCTGGCGGCCTCAGGAAAGGCAGGGCGCAGACCAGGCGGACTGGGCAAAAAAAAGGCGGCGATCCTGACCGGATCGCCGCCTGTAACACATTGATTCTTATCGATTTATACTAAAGCTTGTGCTCCAATGTCATTGGTATCGAGCGCGGGTTGTCCGGCGGCAAAATGCGCCTGTCGGGAAGCATTTGCCTAGTAATTGTGGCAGAAAGCGTTGCCGGCACAACCTGCCTACCGGTTCTAGCGGGCGAAGATCGCCTTGGGGATCATGACGTGTACGCCCACGGTTCCGTCGACCAGTTGGGTCACGTCGACGTCGCTGGAGACGCTCACGAGCTGGTAGGCATCCTCTCGAGACAAGCCCTTCACTTGGACGAGGAGCTCGATCGCCTGCCGAACGGCAAGCTTGGTGGCCTGAGTCAGGTCCTTGTCGATGCCCATCGCGATGTAATGCGTAGGAGTCTCGGCACGAGGCCAGGATAAATGCATGTCCTTTCGGACGACCAGCTGCACACGGCCAATCAACGAGGTCTCCATGGCCGTGATGTCAACTTCGCCGTTACCCTGGCCGGCGTGTCCGTCACCAATCTCGAGGAGCGCTCCCTTGGTCCAGACGGGGATGTACAGCGTCGTTCCAGCGACCAGCTCCTTGTTGTCGAGATTGCCCGCATGGATGCCCGGCGGCGCGCTGTTCACGCGCCCCATCGACGCCGGCGGCGCATCACCCACGCTGCCGAAGAACGGATGCAACGGAATGGTGATCCCGTTGCTGAAGTGCCCCAACATGTTCACGGTGTCGAGCTCGATGATCTTCGAGTGCGATTCGCCGGGGAAATCCTCGGGGAGGAAACCGCTCCGCGGCCCGAACGAATTGCAGGCGTAGTCGATCGCCGGCTTGATCGACTTGAAGCGTACTTCGAGCACGTCGCCCGAGTCGGCCCCGGTCACGAAGATGGGACCGGTGAGAATGTGTCCTCCCGGGCCGGGCTTGATGGTCGAGCGCGCCGCGTAGATGTCGCGCGCGAGCTGCTCGACGCGGGAGGAGTCGAGCCCGGCGCGAACGAGCGACATCGGGCTGCAGGTCGACAGTGCGCGCACGACGACTTCGTCGCCGGAGTTGACTGTGAGGACCGGCTTGCCTGCCGCGTCGTACCAGCCCCAGGCCACGGTGGCCGGCGTCGGCATGAGCGTGTAGGTGCGACCTGGCGCCGGCGCAGGCCAACTGACCTGGGGCGACGTCGCTGCGCGCGCGGCACTCGCTATCGGAGCCGCGCCACCAACGGAAGACGGGGCGCCGCACCCGAGTGCAGACACCCCGCCAAGAACCACCGTACCGATCGATACGAGCGTCGCGCGTGCGTTCATCCGGTTCCTCCTCCGTCGGCCACGGCCTTGGGCCCATTGAGCTTGTTTCGCAGCGTCCTGACACTGATCCCGAGCAGATCGGCGGCGCGTGTTCGGTTGCCGCTCGACACCTCGAGCGCGCGCGCGATGAGCTTTGCTTCCGCTTCGTCCACGTTGAGCGACGTCAACACCACGGCGCCCGGCGGAAGTGCGGCCGCGGATACGCCGTTCGCCGAGCCATGCGCCGCGCCGTTCAATGTGCCGTTGGAAGATAATGGGCCGCCATTGGGCGACAGCCGCGCCGGCGTCGGCCCGCTCCAGGCGCCGGACAAGCCGAAGCGCTGGCCGTCGAAGGCGTGCGCCGGGAGGAGCGGCTCGCTCGTGAGAATCACCGCCCGCTCGACCGCGTGCTGCAGCTCGCGGACATTCCCCGGCCAGTCGTACCCTTGCAACAGGTCCACGGCTTCGGGTGAGAGCCCGGAAATCTCCTTGCCTATCTCCTGCGCCGAATGCGTGGCGAAACGGAGCGCGAGGAGCGGGATGTCTTCTCGTCGCTCGCGGAGCGGAGGCAGCCGGACCGGAATGACGCTCAGCCTATAGTAGAGATCTTGCCGGAAGTGGCCGGCCGCGGCCTGCGCGGCAAGGTCGCGGTTGGTCGTCGCGATGATGCGGACGTCGACCTTTATCGCGGTCGAGCCGCCGACGCGCTCGAACTCCTGTTCTTGGAGCACGCGCAGCAGCTTCGCCTGGAGGTCGAGCCGCATCTCCGAGATCTCGTCGAGGAGGAGCGTGCCGCCGTTCGCGCGCTCGAACGCTCCTTCGACGCGCTTGATCGCGCCGGTGAACGCGCCCTTCTCATGGCCGAATAGGGCGCTCTCGATGAGCCCTTCGGGTAGCGCGGCGCAGTTCAACTTGATGAACGGTCCGTCGTGCCGGTCGCTCTGTGCGTGCACTGTCCGGGCGAAGAGCTCCTTGCCGGTACCCGATTCGCCCTCGAGCAGCACTGTGGCACGCGTCGGTGCCGCGGTTGCCACCGTTTGCAGCACGCGGCGAATCGCCGCGCTGTCGCCGACGATCTGGCGCTCATTCCGGAACTCGGTCACCTCGCGCTTGAGCCGCTCGTTCTCTCGGCGCAGGTGCACGACTTCGAGCGCCTGATTGACCGCGAGCTCGAGCTGCTCCGGACGCACGGGTTTGGTGATGTAATCGACGGCCCCTGCCTTGATGGCCGACACCGCGTGCTCGATGCTCGCGTAGCCGGTGAGCATGATGAGCGGCGTGTCGTAGCCTTCCTGGCGCAAGAGGGCCAGGAACTCGAGCCCGGTCAGGCCGGGCATCCGATAATCGGAGATGATGAGATCGACGGCGCCGCCGGCAAGGGCTTGAAGCGCCTGGGGAACGGTGCCCGCGGCAACCGTTACATGTCCCGCCCGCTCGAGGGTGTCCTGGAGGATCAGCCCGACCGCGGGCTCATCATCGAGACAGAGAATCGTTGCCATGGAGGGGGATTAAGGCCACGCGAAAAAGACGCGTGGCGAGCACATGCGGCAACCTTTTCCTAGGGCCGCCACCGCGACGCGCTCGGCGAGGGCCGTGTTCAACGGTTTAGGAAGATTGATCGATGCCGATACTGGGGGACGAGGCAATGAATGCATAGCCAACCGAAGCACCCCGCAGCGCGCCGCATCGTGATGGTGAGCGACGTGCAATGGGCGGCGGACTCGAACGAGTCCGACGCTCCGCACCGTCCGATACGGCCTTCCCTGCCGGCCGAAGTGCGAATGCTCGACTCCGCGCGCAATGCACGGATTCGCAGCCGCATCATGGGCGGCGCGTACGATTCCTTGGAGGTGGTCGACGCGGTAGCGCGCCGGCTCCTCGATCACGGGGATCTCTGATCCCGCCCGAGGCTCAGACTCTCATGAGGTTTCTCGTCGTCGACGACTCGACCACGATGCGCCGCATCATGATCAACGCGTTGCAGCGCATCGGCTACCACGACGCCGCGGAGGCGTCGAACGGCCAAGAGGCCCTGGCGCGTCTCGACGCCAGCATCGGGTGCATCATCACCGATTGGAACATGCCTGAGATGGGCGGCCTCGAGTTGGCGCAGGCCGTGCGCGAGACCCCCGCCGGCCGCAACGTACCGATCCTGATGGTGACCACGCGCGGCGCTCGCGAAGACATCCTCGCCGCGCTCGAGGCGGGCGTGAATGGCTACCTCGTGAAACCGTTCACACCGTCCGTACTCAAGGAAAAGATCGACCGGATCTTCTCCGCCGCCGGCGCCGCCGCCTGAAGGCCGCCGCGATGCCCGCCGCGAATGATCATTCTGGTATGAGAAGCTCCGACGAGCTGTTCTACGATTCGGACGCTTCGCTGCGCCAGATCGACCGAGCGATCCACGAGCTCAAACGCTCGATGGCCGACACGGGCGAGCATGAGTGGGTCGTCCTCGACGACACCGTCACCGAACCCGGCGGCTTCGCTCGCTCCGAAGGCCTTCGCCAGCTCGACGCGCGGTTGCGAGACGTGTCGGCGACGACCGAGACGGCGGCGTCGGGCATTCTCGACAGCGTCGCCCGCGCGGTCGCCCTGGTCGAGCGACTGAGCACCGCCGCCGACACGGACCGTGACGCCGTGCTCGCCGCATTGGACCACGAGCTCGGCGAGGTGACGACGCGCCTGCAATTCCAGGACATCACCACCCAGGAGCTGGGGCGCATTGCCGGCGTGCTGGCCGAAATGCGGGTCGGACAGACGCCGCGCTCGCTCAGCGCGCTGCCCACGTCGCCGCGCGACGCGCAAGCGTTCGCCGACCGTGCCTTCGACCAGGCGGCGGGCCGGAAGACGGCCTGAGGCCCTCGGCAGGAACAATGGTACGCGTCATTCTCTAATGCATACGCGTTACACCGCGCGCCCCGGGGAATGCGCGTAAGTTTGCGGTGTCGTGATCGTCATCTCCGGCTCGACCGGTCTCATCGGATCCGCGCTCGTCGCGTCGCTCACCGCTCGTGGCCACGAGGTGCGCCAGCTGGTCCGACGCACGCAGCGGGGCGGCGACGAAATCACCTGGCACCCCGATGCCGGCGAGCTCGATCCGCGCGCGTTCGACGGCGCCGATGCGGTGATCCACCTCGCCGGCGAGAACATCGCCCAACGCTGGACGAGCGGCGCGCGCCAACGCATTCGCGACAGCCGCGTGCACGGGACGTCGCTCATCGCACGCACGATCGCCGCGCTCCCGCGCAAGCCGCGTGCGCTCGTCAACGCGTCGGCGATCGGCATCTACGGTGACCGCGGCGACGAGGAGCTCGACGAATGGAGCGCGACGGGCCGCGGATTCTTGGCGAACGTTTGCCGCGAATGGGAAGCCGCGACAAGCGCTGCGTCGGACGCCGGCGTACGCGTGGCGATGCTGCGAACGGGCGTCGCCCTGTCGCGCGGCGGTGGCGCGCTCGCCAAGCTCCTCCCGCCGTTTCGCGCGGGGCTCGGCGGCCGGATCGGCAGCGGTCGACAGTGGATGAGCTGGATCGCGCTCAGTGACCTGGTGCGCGCCGTGCTGCACATCGTCGACGACGAGACCCTCGCCGGCCCGGTCGATATCGTGGCGCCCAACCCGGTGCGGAACGCCGACTTCGCGCGCACGCTCGGTCGCGTCCTCCGCCGGCCCGCGGTGATTCCGCTCCCCGGGCCGGCGATCCGACTGCTGTTCGGCGCGATGGGCGTCGAAACGCTGCTCGCCAGCCAGCGCGTGCGGCCGGCGAAATTGCTCGAGCGAGGATTCGCGTTCGAGCATCCGACGCTCGAATCGGCGCTCAGACGGGAAATCTGAGCGGCGGGTCGTACCCGCGCTGAGCCCGTGCCGGAGGCTACGCGATCAGCGCGCTCAGTCGGTCGCTGAATACCCGGCTCGCCGTCAACCGCGTGCCGTCGCGCATGATCACGATGTACTCGCCATGGAACCACGGTTCGAGCTCTTTGATGCGATCGATGTTGACGATCGCCGACCGGTGGATGCGCACGAACGTCTTGGGGTCGAGCTTCGCCTCCATGTTCTTCATGCTCTCGCGCAGCAGGTGGGCATCGGTCGCCGTGTGGATCTTGACGTAGTTGCCCGACGCTTCGACCCAGTCGAGCTCCTCGGTGCGGATGAAGAACACGCGGCCGCTCGACTTGACGATCAGGCGCTCGGGGTACTTCCGCTCCTCGTGCAGCTCCTCGAGCAGCGAGACCAGCCGCGAGTCGATCGCCGGTCCGGCGGCTCGGCGTACCTGGCCGCGGGCGCGCTCGAGCGCCTTCTCGAACCGCGTCTGGTCGAACGGCTTGAGCAGGAAATCGAGCGCGTGAATCTCGAACGCGCGGATGGCGTGTCCGTCGTGCGCCGTCACGAACACCACGGCCGGCAGATGCGCCGGATCGATCGTGTCGATGACCTCGAAACCATCCATCCCCGGCATCTGCACGTCGAGGAAGACGAGGTCGGGCTGCTCGCGCTCGATCGTCTCGACGGCGCTCGGCCCGTCGACGCAAACGCCGATGATCTCGACGTCGGGCTGGGACGCGAGCAGCGTCTGCAGCCGATCGCGCCCCAGCTCCTCGTCGTCGACGATCAAGGTCCGGATCTTCGTGGATTCGCTCATCAGTCTGCCGCCGTGTGTTGGTGTTCCTGGTAGGGATGAAACGGGATGGCCATCGTCACGTGTACACCCTCGCCGGGCGCGCCGCGAACGGAGAAGGTCTGCCGCTCGCCGTAGAGGTGGGCGAGACGCTGTCGAGTGCTGGAGAGGCCGACACCTTCGCGGTGTCCCGGGCGCAGGCCGCGGCCGTCGTCGGCGACGTCGCAGCGCAGCATGTCGCCGTCGCGGCGGACGGTGATGGTGATCGAGCCTTGGCCGAGATCGCCGAACCCGTGCCGGAAGGAGTTCTCGACCAGCGGCTGCAAAAAGAGATTCGGCACGCGCGCGTCGCGCGTCTCGGGGTCGACGTCGATCGAGACGTCGAGCCGGTCGCCGAAGCGCAGGCTCATGATCTCGACGTATCGCTCGAGGAAATCGAGCTCCGCCTGAAGCGGCACTTCCTGCGCGCCGATGTTGTGCAAGGACAGGCGCAGCAGATCGCTCAGCGCGGCGACCATCGAATCGGCGCGGCGCACGTCCTTGTGCATGAGCGCCGAGATGGAGTGCAGCGTGTTGAAGAGAAAATGCGGCTGGAGCTGCATGCGCAGCATGTGGAGCTGCGACTGCGCCAGCCGGGCCTCGAGCTGCGACGCGCGAAGCGCGCGGTCTTTCGACACGCGATAGTAGACGAAGGCGTGATGGACGGCGATCAGCGAGCAGAAGACGATCGAGTCGAGCACCGTCCACGACAACAGGTACTGCCCGAACAGCCGCGGGATCGCCGACGCCGGCGTGTGCGTGTCGAACACCGCGCTCGCCGACGCGAACAGCGCAACGTGGGCGAACACGAACGCGACCATGGCGCCAACCTGAACCGCCCAGTTGCGCCTGCGTCGCGTGCCCCACACGGGGAACCGCTTCGCGGTAAACATCACCACCGGCGTGAGCAGCGCCCACGCGTAGGTGAAGATGAGCTCCGCCGGAACGATCTCGCTCAACTGGATCGGTTGGCCGACCAGCCGCGCGTAGAAGTATTGCTCGATCGAATACAACACGGCGACGATCGTCGCCACGGCGAACAACACCAGCGCGAAACCGCGCTGCCGTTCGCGAACCACGGAGCGGTCGACCGGGCGCGCGAAGCCGAAGATGCTGTACTCGCCGGTCTGCGCCAGAGAATCGGGCAGCGGCAGTGAGCGCGACACCGGGATGGGGCGCGGCCGCGCGGGCGTGTCGAGATCGGGAGCGGGGAGTGCCGACATCGGGTCGGGAGTGGCGGACGCGGGACGAGTGGCCGGGAAAGTCACTACTCGAATCGGAGGCGCCGAGTTTCGTCCCCGGCGCCGTCCGTCGAGTACCCGTATTAGACACCCGTTCGGGCGAAAGTGGCCGGCTGATGCTGTAGATGTTTTGTAAAAGTGCCGGCCGTCCGCGCCCCCCCCGCCGTCAGGCGAATTGCGGCGGGCGCTTCCTGTGGAAGTCAGTCGCCTGCTGGAAGGCGTGGGCGACGAGCAAGTTCTTCTCGTCCTGGAAGATGGGGCCCATGACGTAGATGCTCGTCGGCAGTGGAATCTGAGGTTGGGGCGGTGGTGCTGCCGGCGGCGTGGCCGCCGAGTCCGCACCGCGCCCGCCGCCTCGGCCGCCTCGACCACCCCGCCCAAAGGCGACCGGAATCGCGAAACCCGTCGGTACGACGATCGACGGCGTGCCCACGATGTTGGTGACCGAGGTGTTCTCGCGCGGCGTCAGCACGACGTCGTACTTGTCGAACAGCTCCCAGGTCTGGTTCATCGCCGCGATGCGGACGCGGTTGGCGTTCACGTAATCCGCTCCCGGTATGAGCTGCGCGGCGCGGAAGGTGTTGGGCCAGCTGCTGTACGACTCGAGCTCCTTGATACGGCCGTTGAGCGTGTCGGTCTGGAACGCGGCGCCGCATTCGGAATCCAGAATGATGGAATCCAGATACCCATAGTTCGGCGCCGGCGCCTCGATCGGCTCGAGCTTGGCGCCGAGCGATTCCAGCACGTGCAGCACGTTCATCGCCTCCGCGATCGGCGTCGTCGTCGTGCCGTCCTGCGAGCGCCGTTCGAAGTCGTTCTTGATGTAGGCGATCTTGAGCGTCGACAGCTTCTTGAGCGCGTTCCAGTTGAACGGATAGCTCTTCACCGAGTAGTCGAGCCCATCAGGTCCCTGAATCGCGTCGAACACGAGCGCGGCGTCCTCGACGCTGCGGCAAATGGGCCCGAGCTTGTCGGTCGTCCACGACAGCGCCATGGCTCCGGTGCGCGGCACGCGGCCGAACGTCGGTCGAAAGCCGGTCACGCCGCAGGTGCGGGCCGGCGACGTGATCGAGCCGTTGGTCTCGGAGCCGATGCTGAAGCCCACGCATCCCGCCGCGGTCGCCGACGCCGGGCCGGCCGACGATCCGCTCGAGCCTGGGCTCAACTGCTCCGGAATCCATGGATTCCGCGTGTAGCCCTTCCACCACTGGTTGCCCTGCGCGAGCGAGCCAAGCGTCAGCTTGGCCACGAGAATCGCCCCGGCTTCGTCGAGCCGCTTCACGACGGTCGCGTCATAATCGAACGTCTGATTCTCGTACAAGCTGGCTCCCCACGTGGTGGGATAGCCTTTGACGGCGAGAAGATCCTTCGCGCCCCACGGGATGCCGTGGAGCGGCCCGCGATATTTGCCGCGCGCGATCTCGGCGTCCATGTCCTTGGCCTGCTTGCGCGCGCGTTCTTCGGTGAGATTCACCACGAACACGAGCTGCGGGTCGTACTTCTTGAGCCGGCCCAGGTACATGTCCGTGAGCTCGGACGGCTTGACCTTTCGCGTGCGCACGAGCTCAGAAAGCTGCGTCACTGGCGCGTAGGCGAGCTCCTCGAGACTTCCTGGCCTCGCCATCACCGGCACTTTGCTGCGGACCGCCGCGGCCTTTGCTTTTTTCGCCAGCTCCTTGCCCGGCGGAACGGGATCGAACACGATCGCCGGAAAGATGCTCATGTCGAGCGGTTCTTTGTGAAGGTTCTCGATGGCCGCGCGCGCGCCCTGAAGCCCGCGCACCATGGCCTTGCGCTCTTCGTCCGAGAACTGGACGCCCGCGATCTCCTCGGCGGACGCGATCATCTCCGGCGTGATCGCTGGTTGTTGCGGTTGTTGCGTTTGGAACTGGCTCCAGAGCACACCCGGGAGCAGCGTGGAACCGAGGCCGATGGAGCCAAAGTAGGCCATGAAGGTCCGGCGATCGTAGCTCGTCTGAGACATGTGATGAGAGATGGGCGGAGGTCGAAGGGCTAGGCTGATAATCCCTACCGCCAGCTCCTGCCTGCCGCAAGGGATGGAGCGACGCGGTCGGTCGGTGGGTGCTACGCGGCCTGTGGCGGCGTGCGCGGTCGAACGGCGAGACCGAGGCTGATCACCGCGATCGCGAGCGCCGCAATACCGAGCGCGTGTCCGGACAGCCCCGAGCTCGGAGATGCGATCGTCGTCGTCGACGCGGGCGTCTTCGCGTCGGCCGGGCCAGTCCATTCCACACGTTCGCCGCTGGCGTACGTCTGATACACTGGCCAGTGCAGCTCCGTCGATCCCTTCGGATTCACGGCGACGAACGGGAGCTCGACGAACCGCTCCGGCGCGAGGGATCCGGTCCACACCGCGCCGACGATGCGTTGCGCGGAATCGCGCTCGACGGTGAGCTCCCAGCCCGAAACATCGGCGAACGAGGTCACCTTGACCTCGGGCGAAAATCGAAGCTCGATCCGTGTCACCGGCACGTTCCGCTCGTTCGGAACACGGAGCGTATACCGTTCGTACGCACCGGGCGCCGATGTCTTGGGGAACACCACCGCGTGCGCGAAGGCGAGCGTGGGGAGCACGAGCACCAGCGCTGCGGCGATCGTCATGCCGATGGTGCGCGTCGACTTCATGGCGAGGTCTCCCGGGTGGCGGCTTGGTTCGACGCGCCGAGCGCGCTCGCCGGTTTCGGCGGGGAGAGGTAGGCGAGAAATCCGCCGAGCAGAACGACGAGCCAGAAGAGCACGATCTCGCGCGACACCGACCTGCGGAGCGAGGCCGCCGTGTCGAGGTCCGCGTGTGCGGCAAGGTCGGGCAGCAGTCGGAACCGGTGCCACGCGCCGAAGCAGATCAGAATGGCGAGCCCCGCCACCTTGGCGAGCACCACACCGCCGTAGGCCGACGAGAAGTCGGCCACCGAGTGCAACAGCAGCGCGGTTTGCGCCACGCCGGACAGCAGTACCACGATCACGCACGACAGCGCCACCGATGACACCTTTTCCGCTTCGCGAACGAACCGGCCTGGCGTGTCGCGCTCGCGAACGATGAGCCAGAGCAGCCCGCCCATCCACGCGGCCACCGCCGAGAGATGCAGGGCCTTGATCGGGATCGACCAACCAGGATGAATTGCCGCCGCGTGACCCGCGCCCGCGCTGAGCACGACTGCGGGTACGCTGAGCGCTAAAGCGAGGCCTGGGCGACGCGCCAGCCAAAGCGCCCAAAGCGGCGCAAGCGAAAGGCCGGTGCGCCACAGCTCCGTGCGGCCGACCGACGTTCCGAGCGCCCTCGAGAGCCACGCGGCATCCAGCGTGTGCGTCGGCGATGCGTTCACGAGCCATGCCGCAAAATGGGCGGTGAGTAAAATCGGCGCCGCCACGGCTAGCCCCAGCGCGACGCGCGCCGGACGCGAGTCGGCCCCCGCTTTCATCCACACGACGAAGAAGAGCAGACCGGCCACCGCCATCGCGCAGCCGACGCCGAGGCCTCGGAGAATCGCCGGCACCAGCGGCGCGCCGAACGCGGTCGGACCCCAGGTCGCCGCCGGGGCGACGAAGCTCGCAGTCCCGGCGTTGGTGGCCGGGACCTGTGGGCGCGCGGCCGCCGAATCGCCGACGGTGAACACGTAGCTACCGCTTACCGGATGACCGTCGTCCGAGACGACGTGCCAGATCACGTGATAGACATCGGGCGCGAGCGGCGGCACGTCGGCTACAATGGCGTGGACGTCGTGCGGATCGGCGGTGATGGTGAGGGCGATGCGCTCTTGGTGGCTGCCCACGAGCGCGACCTGCGCCAGCTTGGGGTCGAGTGGCTCGCTGAACAGCAATCGCAGTCGCGGCGGGCTCGATGCCAAGCGGCTTCCGGGCGCTGGCGTCGCGCCGAGCAGCGCCGCGTGCGCCTGCGCCAGCGTCTGCACGCCGAGCACCAACCCGATGGCCCCGGCTGCAGCCCAAAGAAAACGAAGCGCGCGGTGGCGCGCGGTAATTCCTCGACCAATTGACATGTCAGGACTTAGACGGTGTTGAGCTCGGCGCGAGCCGATGCGCCGTGCCAGAACAACACACGGCGGTTAGATGGTGGCCGAATGGTGTGAACATGGTCGATCGCACCGATCGGTTCCAGACAGCGGACATTCTGTCGCTTCCCAACAATCTGCTTGATGCCAAACGCCCGGCACCGTGGTATGTTAGGGCGCCGAGGCAGGCATCCGCAGTTCCCTCCCCCGCCTACCAGCAGCAGTCGAGGCTTTTGTGAGTAGCGTGCCTTCGATCCTCCTCGTGGAGGATAACGAAGACAACCGTATCATCTACGCGACCGCGCTCCGCTACGCCGGTTTCGAAGTCATCGAAGCGATCACAGGCACTCAGGCAATCGCGCTCGCGCGCGAATGGCTGCCGGATCTCATTCTGATGGACATCGCGATTCCGGAGATCGACGGTTGGGAGGCGACGGCGATGCTCAAAGGCACAGCCGACACGCGCCACATTCCAATCATTGCGGTCACGGCGCACGTGCTGCCCGGCGATGCCGAGCGCAGCATTGCCGCGGGCTGCGATGGCTATCTCGCGAAGCCGATCTCGCCAGCGTCGCTCATCGCGGAGGTCGACCGGCGGGTCGGCCGCACCTCGCCTTCGTACGTGCCGCGCTCGGCGCACGCTCGCGAGCTCGGCCCCTGACCCTGAGGGGCGGGGCCTCGCTATTGTCTTGCGCATGACATCCATCCCCCTGCGCATCCCGGTGCGAGCCTTCCCGATCGTTGCGCTCTTCGCGCTCTCTGCCGCGGTGCTCGGCGCGCAGTCGTCGCCCCGCGCCGTCTCGACCGACCCTCCGCACGACGCCAAGCATCCCGCGCGCATGGAGGTGCTCCACATTCCCTCCGGCGGCGTCAAGATCAACGGCGTCGCGTACCTCGCGGGGGGCGCGGGCGCACACCCCACTTTTGTGCTGCTGCACGGTCTGCCAGGGAACGAGAAGAACCTCGATCTCGCCCAAGCCGTGCGGCGAGACGGATGGAACGCGATCACCTTTAACTACCGCGGCTCGTGGGGAAGCCCCGGGGTGTTTCGTTTCGCGCAGAATCTCGACGACGCAGCGGCGGTGCTTCAATACCTGCGAGCTCCGGCGAATGCGAAGGCGCTTGGCGTCGACACCGCCAAGCTGGTGATCGCCGGCCACAGCATGGGCGGCTGGGTTACGGTGCTCACTGCGGCGCGAGACCACAAACTGGCTGGCGCCGTGCTCATCTCGGCGGCCGACATGGGCCGGGCGGGCTCGGCGAAACGCGCCGACGTAGTCAAGAGCATGGCGGGCGACATGGAATCGCTGGCTGGAGTGACCGCGGAATCGATGGCCGACGAGGTGATCACGAAGGGCGCCGGCTGGACGTTCTCGACCGCCTACCACGGGCTGGCATCGACACCGCTGCTCGTCGTGACTTCCAACGATGGGCTCGCTCCCGAGGGCGATTCGCTCGTCGCGGCCGTGCGAAAGCTCGGCAACGCGCGCGTGTCGACGGCGCATTTCCCCACGGACCATTCGTACTCGGACCAGCGCATCGCACTGGAGAGCGCGGTGATTCGCTGGCTCGACGCGCTTCCGAAGTAGCCGCAAGCACGGCGCAGCACCGGCCGCTGGTGGCGCGTTTAGCTTATGCGTATGCCCATCGTCCCGTTCGAGGCGCTCCCCGAGTCGGCGCGCGTGTGGATTTTCGCGAGCGATCGCCAGCTCGACGGTGCGGCGGCAGACACGCTTCTCGCCGCGGTCGATCGTTTTCTCGCCGACTGGAAGGCGCACGGCGTGCCGCTGCGCGCGGCCCGCGACTGGCGCGACGGCCGCTTTCTGGCCGTCGGCGTCGACCTGACCGCCGAACAAGCGTCAGGCTGCTCCATCGATGGACTGTTTCGCACCCTGCAGCAGCTCGAGCGCGAAGTCGGCACACGGCTCGTTGGCGGCGGCCGCGTGTTCTATCGCACCCAAGCCGGCATCGAGACGGCGTCGCGCGAGGAGTTTGCCGAGCGGATCCGGAGCGGCGAGGTCGCGCACGAAACCCCGCTGTTCGATACGAGCATCACCGGCGCGGCGGATTGGCGAGTCCGATTCGAAGCGCCCGCGGGGCGCGGCTGGGCGGCGAAGTTGTTTTAGTGGAGTCTGCGCGTACTACATGACTCCGCCATCCGTCACGTCCGGATAGCTGCGCTCGACCCGGGTGATCTCGTCGGCTTGGCCCGGCGAGAGTGACTCGTCGGGATCGAGGCACCAGATGCCGTCGAGCAGACCCTGCCGGCGGAGCACCTCGTGGATGCCCGGGATGCAGCCGCGAAAGCCGTTCGCCATGTCGAACACGGCCGCGTTGGCGTCGGTCAGCGCGGCGCCGTGTGAGAGCAGCGACGGCTCGAATTCACCGGTCACGCGCGCCAGCTTGATCGCCGCGAGCAGCGCGACCGCTGCGCGCGTCCACACGGCCCACTGTCCGAGCAGCCCGCCATCGATCCAGCGCACGACCGTGGTGCCGCCGACGCTGATCGGGAACGGCGTGAGCAGATCGGCGACGATGTTGTCGTCGTTGCCGGTGTAGAGAGCAACGTCGTCGCGGCCTGCCTCGACCACGGCGCGAACGACGTCGATCGTCTGGTAGCGGTTGAACGGCGCGATCTTGATTGCCCACAGATTCTGGATCTCGGCAAGCTCGCGCCAGAAACGGTACGACAGCGCGCGCCCCCCGACCGCCGGCTGCAAATAAAAGCCGAAGATCGGCATGACGTCGGCGATGACGCGGCAGTGGTCGAGGAGCTCGCTCTCGGGCTCGGATCGCCAATCCCCGAGACTCACGAGTCCGGCGTCGTAACCGAGCTCCGCGGCGAGCTCCGCTTCGCCGAGCGCCTGGGCGGTATGTCCGCAGATCCCGGCGATCATGGCGAACGGTCCGGAACGGTGAGCATTCCGTACCTCGTCGGCGGCAAGCTCGAGCACCGGCCGATAGAGGCCGTAGCGCGAGTCGCGGATCGCGAACTGCGTGGTGTGCACGCCGACGGCGACGCCGCCCGCGCCGGCCGAGATATAGTAGCGCGTGAGCCCGCGCTGGCGCCGCTCGTCGAGGCGGCGCTCGCCGGTGAGCGCGAGTGGAGGCGCGGGGGGCGTCCACCCCCCGCAACGCGTCGCGAACAGTCTGATAGGCCACCGTGAGTGTGATAGGGGTGGGAGGGTCGAAAGCGCCCCACGCATAAGGGACA
>JBIOHX010000063.1:0-14489 GCA_044449465.1 Gemmatimonadales bacterium
CGGCGCAACGCCACGTCCGTCGACGTCGGCTTCAACGCCAGCACGTATTCGCGCGACCACGCCGAGTTCCAACCGCCGGATATGGCCGATCCGCTCTATCGCAACACGGGACACAAAGACGACGCGAGTGTGTTCGCCAAAGGCGGGTACGCCTTGGGCCGCGCCACGCTGTTCGGCGACGTGCAAGGACGGCGCGCCCTGTTTCGCTATTCGCCCTCCGCGAACGCCGGGATCGACGGGACCTCCATCGGTTGGACATTCCTGAACCCCAAGGCCGGCGTCACCTACGAATTGACGGCGCCGCTCTCCGTGTACGCGTCGTTCGGGCGCAACACGCGCGAGTCGGCGCGCAATGACATGTTCGCCGGATTCGACAACCTCGACACGTCGAACGGAGCGTTCGTCGGCGACCTGCGCCGGGTAAGGCCGGAGACGGTGAACGATCTGGAGGTCGGACTGACCTACCGTGGCCCGCGTTTCGGCGCTCAAGCGAACCTGTATTCGATGGATTTCCGCAACGAGATCGAGCCGATCGGCGCGTTGAGCTATCTCGGGAATCCACTGCGCAAGAACGTGGGCGCGAGCTATCGCCGCGGCCTCGAAGTCGATGTTTCCTTTCGCCCGACGTCGCGCCTCACGCTGTCGGGCAACGCGGCGGCGAGCATGAACCGCATTCGCGACTACACGGATTCGAGTGGCGACACACCCGTGACCTACCACGACGTCGAGCCGCTGCTCACGCCGCGCTTTCTGGCCTACGAGCGGGCCGCGCTCTCCCTGACCCACGCCGTGACCGCGGCCGTCGAAACGCGCTACCAGAGCCGCTCCTTCCTGCAAAACACGAGCGATTCACGCTTCGTGCTACCAGCGGCGTTCGACCTCGACGCAACGTTGTCCTGGCGGGTCCTTGGCCACTACGAGCTCGTAGCGCAGGCAAACAATCTGCTCGACAGCGACAAGTTCGGGAGCGGCTACGCGAGCGGCGGCATATCGTATTACTACGTCGTGCCGCCGCGCAATGTGTTCGTGACCGTGAAAGCGGACTTCTGAACGAACAGCACTAGCCGCCGATCCGCTGCATGTGGTAGACGGTGACGCGATCCTGCCCGCTCATCCCGGTGCGCACCGTCGCCGTCCAGGCATCGCGCGACTCGTACGCCCACGCGAACGTGTTGTGGGCGTCGACCTGGGGAATGAAGTAGACGCCGCTGCCGTCCACATGCGTCGCTCCCCAGCGCCCGGGGCCAAATGTCTGATAGACACGACCCACCGTGAGATAGATGCGCCCGTTGCCGCTCGGCCGCGTCATCGCGCGGTCGCGGTAATAGGTGATGTCGATGGTGGAATCGCTGGAGAAGTGATACCGGCTGTAGACGGTGTCCTCGCCGGGAGCCGCTCCTTGCCACGAGCCCTCCAACCAACGCAGCTTCGCGAAGTCGGCCGCGCTGAATGGCGTGCGTGGCTGGCCTCGCTGTGAGCGTTGCCCATGCGCCGCCGCCGGCAAGAACGCCACGCCCGCAGCGAATGCCGCGAGCAGCAGAGGCCGCCGAAGCGACCATTGGGATTGACGAGTGTCCATGCTGTATGGTACCCCGCCGCCTACTCGTCGCTCCCCATGCGAGACATTCGGTCGCAGACCTCGGCGCAGGTCGCGCAGACATCGGCGCAATGACCGAGCTGATCGTCGCCGGCCACGGCCCGGCACGCTTCCTCGCAGGCGCGGCAGAGCTCGGCGCAGGCCCCGCAGCTTATTACGTGATAGGGCGAGCCGCGCAGCATGAAATTGGCGCTCGTCTGACAGATCTCGGCGCAGTCCAGTAGCACGCCTAGGAGGTTGACCTCGGTCAGATCGCCGCCGCTCGCGGTGCAGTGCTGGAGGGTGATGGTGCAGACGGCGTGGCAGTTGAGGCACTCCTCGATGCACTCCTGCATATCGTCGTGCGCCTGCTCGCGAGCGCGCTCGGACTCGACGCTCGCGCCTGCGCGGCGATTGGTGCTGGCCATGGAGTCTCCCGAAAAGGGTGCGAGGTCAAAGGGGCAGGTTGTGTACCGTCGCGCGACGGGTCCGCCTCCACTAGCGCGAAACCACCGGACGCGAGCCTGCTCCTTGCACATTGGCAGTTCAATGTCGGACCGCGAGGAATCGTCGTCGGTGGACGAGGGACGCCCGCCCGAGCGCCGTGGCGCCGTGGATCGCCGGGTGTCGGGTGGCGCCGGACGGCGGGGCGCGGTGGCGGCCGCCTGGCGGCGGGTCCTCGCCAACGGCGGTCGAGACCTGGCGATCGGCGTGATCGCGCTCGGGGCGATCGTGTTCGCCCTGCAATTTGTGCATCCCATCTTCGCCAACCAGCCGGAAGTCGCCGCGCGGATCACGCAGGTGGTGCCGGCGTCGAAAGCGGTGCTGGCCCCGACGCCCGCCGACACCAGCGCGCTAGCTCGCCTCGTCGCGTCCCCGCAGTTCGCCAAGGACAGCGCCGCCTTTGCCGCCGACCTCGTCAAGACGGGGCGCATGAGCCAGATGCGCGCCGACTCGATCGCGTACTACGCGGTGCGCGAGGCCTACCGCGAAGGGATTCCGCCGGCGGTCGTGTTCGGCGTGATGCTGACTGAGAACGCGACCTTCGTCAGCGGAGCAATGTCGAACGTCGGCGCGGTCGGGCTGATGCAAGTCTACCCGAAGGTCTGGCTCAAGGCGCTGAGCGCTAAATTCGGCAAGGATCTGGCGACGGATTCCACGAACCTGAAGTATGGTATTTACATTCTCAAACAATACATCAAGTCCGACTCGGGCGCCGTGACGTCGAAGGACGTGAGCAGCGGGCTACTGCACTACAACGGCTGCGTCACCGGCTCGAACACACCCAATTGCCACACTTACCCGGCCAAGGTGAAGAAGTACGTCGAGCAGTCGGGCGAGTCGATCTGCGGAGGCAAGGGCTTCTACGACTGCATCGCCAAGCCGTTCATCGCCGGACTGTTTGGCAAGCCGGCCGCGGCGAGCCAGTAGCCCGCGCCGCTTCAGCCGGCGTCGTGCCGCAGCACGATCTTGCCGAACGTCTGGTTGCTCGCCAGCCGCTCGTGCGCCGCGGCGATCTCGTCGAGCGCGAAGACATGGTCGACCGTCGGCCGCAGCGCCCCGGCTTCGATGCGCGGGACAACGTCGCTCGCGAACGCCGCCGTCACGGCGCGCTTCTCCTCCACGCTCCGCGCCCGCAGCACGGTGCCGCGCAGCACGAGTCGTTTGCCGAGCACCATGCCGACGGGAATCGTCGCCTCGCGTCCGGCAACGGTCCCAATGAGCATGATCCGCCCGCGCGGCGCCGCCGCGCGAATGCTCGCCGCCACGTACGGTCCGGCGACGAGATCGAGCGTGATCTCGACGCCCTGGCCCGCCGTCCATCGCTCGACGGCCGCCACGAACACGCTCACGTCGTCGCCGACGACCACGCCGTCGCGCAACCCGTGCTCGCGCGCGCGCTCGATCTTGTCCGGCGTGCGCGCCGTACCGTAGGGAATCGCGCCGAGCGCGCGCGCGAGCTGCGTCGCCGCCAGACCAACGCCGCTGCCAACGGCGTGAATGAGCACACGCTCACCCTGGCGGACACCGGCCTGCGTCACGAGCGCATCGTGCGCCGTGATGAACGCTTCGGGAATGGACGCCGCTTCGATCCACGACAGCGACTCGGGCACCCGCGCCGCCGTTTGGGCGTCGGTCACCAGATACTCGGCGTTTCCTCCGCCTGGCACGATGCCGAACACGCGGTCGCCCTCGCGCCACTCGCTCACGCCGGAACCGACGCCCGTGACCTCGCCGGCGAACTCCATGCCCGGAATGTCCGCCGGCGCGCCCGGCGGCGCTGGGTACTGCCCCGCACGCTGGAGCAAGTCGGCGCGATTGAGCGCCGAGGCATGGACACGCACCAGCAGCTCTGCGGGCTTGGGCGTGGGAATCGGGCGCTGCTGGATCTCCAGTACCTCGGGCCCGCCGGGCTTCGTGATCACCGCCGCGCGCATCGCTACGGCACCACTGGACGCGCCGGCAGTACGATCGCCGGGACGTTGAGCTCGCGGAGGAGCGCGTTGAACGCGGCGAGCTCGTTCGTCTCGAGCCCGCGCAATTGGCCGAGGTGCGCGTCGATCCGTGGCGCGAGATCCCCGTAGACGCCGCCCTCCTGCGCCGTCGGCCCCGCGTCGGCGCTCTGAATCATCCCCTGGAGCGACAACATCATGTTGTAATAGCGTATCGGATAATGCAGCGTGATCTCGTCCGCGTGCGAGTGGATCTCGACGAGCGAATCGCGAAGGGCCTCGAGCGACGCGCGCAACGGCTTCGCGGAGTCGCGAACGCGCGTCTCGTACGACTGGCCCACCGCCGCGGCTACGCGATCATCGAGCGCGTGCTCGACGTCGAGAATGCGTGTCACCGCGTCCGAGATCTCGTTCGTTTTCGCTTCGACCTGCCGCGACAGCGCGAGTTGCGCGTCGTATTCGGCTTGCGTCGTCTTGAGCCGTGGATCGCCCCGCACGACGAACGCCTGCGTCAACACCCGGCCGCCGGCGGTGAGCCTGACCTGGTACGCGCCGGGCGACACGAACGGTCCGCGAGTCGAGCCCTCATCGTTGACCACGCCCTTCACCTGGCGCAGATCGGGATAGTGTAGGTCCCACACAAAGCGGTTGAGTCCAGCGCGACCGGTCACGATCGAGTCGCTGAAGACGAACGCCAAGGTGTCGTCATCCACCTCCCGCGAGCCGCGCGGCTTGAATGCGGCCGTGTCGCGGGCGACACGCTCGAAGGTCTCGCGCGGCACGAGGGTGTCGGCCGCCATGCGCGCGTACGCCGCCGACTTCACCGTGTCCGGGCGCGGCATACCCGCGAACGTGCGGATCACCCGTCCTGCGGCGTCGAGAAACTCGAGACGTACGCTGTCGGTCGGCGCGAGTCCTTGCGACAGCCAATAGTCGACGATCGCGCCCGCGGGCGGATTCTCGCCCGCGCTGCGCGTCCGCGCCCAGCCCCCTGAAAAGCGAATCGCCGTGTCGGGCGGGAACAGATGCATGGCCGCCGTGCGCACGCTGTCCGTCAGCTGGCGGAGCGCCGAAATGTCGTCGAGCACCCACATCGCGCGACCGTGTGTCGCGGCGAGCAGATCGCTTCCGTGGATGGTGAGATCCCGCACGGAGGTGCTCGGCAAATTGAGCTGGAGCGAGCGCCAGTGCGCACCGTCATCGGTCGAGAAGTACGCGCCGGTCTCCGTGCCGGCGTAGAGCAGGCCGCGCCGCACGGGATCCTCGCGCACCGCGCGCGTGTAGGCGCCGGTCGGGATGCCGGTCACGATCTTCGTCCACGACTTGCCGAAATCCGTCGTCTTGTACAGATACGGTGCGAAGTCGTCGAGCTGATAGCGGTTCGCGGCGACATACGCCGTGCCCGGATCGAAATGCGATGGCTCGATGATCGACACCCGCGTGAACTTGGCCATCGCCAAAGGCGTGACGTTCGTCCACGTCTTGCCGCGATCGTGCGAGACGTGAATCAGCCCGTCGTCCGAGCCCGCCCACAGCACATCGGCGGTGATCGGCGACTCGGCAAACGCGAACACGGTCGCATACCATTCGGTTCCGGTCATGTCGTACGTGATCGGGCCACCCGCGGGACCGAGCGTGCGCTGGTCGTGGAGCGTGAGGTCGCCGCTGATCGGCTGCCAGCTGTCGCCGTCGTCCGTCGAGCGAAAGACGCGATTCGCCGTCGCGTACAGCACCCGGGGATCGTGCGACGAGTACACGATCGG
This sequence comes from Gemmatimonadales bacterium, assembly GCA_044449465.1. Classification (GTDB taxonomy): domain Bacteria; phylum Gemmatimonadota; class Gemmatimonadetes; order Gemmatimonadales; family Gemmatimonadaceae; genus JAQBQB01. The sequence continues at coordinate 5,793 of JBIOHX010000063.1, forward strand.
ATACGTCCATTGAAAGCGGTTCGGCACGTCGCGCGCCGCCCAGCCGTCGTAGTTGTTCAGCCAGACGGAGATGTCCTTCGTCTGCTTCGTGCGCACGTCATAGCGCGTCATCGTGCCCGTGTATGCGCCGGCGACAATCGTGTTTGGATCACCGGGTTTGGGCGCGATGAACCCCGATTCTCCCCCACCGACCGAATACCAGTCGTCATCGGTGATCACGCCGTTGTCCGACCGGCTGACGATCGAGACCGTCGTGTTGTCCTGCTGCGCGCCGAAGATCCGGTACGGCCACTGATCGTCGGTCGTGACGTGGTAGAACTGCGCCGTCGGCTGATTCATGATCGACGACCAGGTCGCCCCGCCATCGAAGCTGATCGTCGCGCCGCCGTCGTTGCCGCTGATCATACGCCGCGGATTCTTCGCGTCCACCCATAGCTCGTGCGTGTCGCCATGCGGCACGCGAAGGTTGGTGAACGTCCGCCCGCCGTCGGTCGAGCGCCAGGTCGACAGATTCATCGCGTATACGGTATTGCTGTCGACCGGGTCGGCGGTGACGACGTTGTAATACCAGGGCCGGACCATCCACCGCTGATCGCCGTTCGTGCGCTGCCAGCTCGTCCCACCGTCGTCGGAGCGAAAGATGCCGCCCGTCGAGTCTTCCGGCGGACACTCGATGTTCGCGTACAGCCGCAACGGGCTCGACGCGGACACCGACACGCCGATTTTGCCAAGCGGATTTCGTGGCAGCCCGGTGTTGCGCGAGATGTCGCGCCAGCTGTCGCCGCCGTCGGTCGTCTTCCATAGGCTGCCATTTCCCGCCGTGAAACCCCACGGCGTCCGCTGCATGTGCCACAGCGACGCGTACGCGATGCGCGGGTTGCTTGGATCGAGCGCGATGTCGGCCGCGCCTGTCGAGTCGTTGGTGTAGAGGACGCGCTGCCAGCTCTTGCCTCCGTCGATCGTGCGATAAACGCCGCGCGTGGTGTTGCGGCCGCTGGCGTGACCGAGCGCCGCGACGAGCACGCGGTCGGGATCGCGCGGGTCGATGGCGATGCGCGCGACCTGACGTGCATCCGCCAACCCGAGCGCCTGCCACGTGCGGCCCGCGTCGGTCGACCGGTATAGGCCATCGCCGTACGTCCAATCCTCGCGGAGGTCGTTCTCGCCGCCGCCGACGTAGATCACGTTCGGATCGGACGGAGCGATCGCGATCGCGCCCACTGACGCGATGTTCGACACGCCGTCGGTGATGTTCGTCCAGCTCGTCCCGCCGTTCGTCGTCTTCCACACCCCGCCGTCGACCGAGCCAAAGTAGAACACGTTGGGTGATATGGGATCGCCGACGACCGCCGCCGCGCGTCCACCGCGAAATGGTCCGACGAGACGCCAGCGGAGGCCGCGAAGCTCGCGCTGCGCGCCGGCGGCGGAGGCGACGCAGAGCGCGAGCACGGCGGCGCGCGGCGCGCCGAAGAGCCAACGAGAGATCGAGATCATGCGGCCGGTCGGTGAGAGAACGGCGTAAGCTACGACGCCAAGCGCTTCAGGCGCGAGCTTCGGGGGAGCGAGACTACGGCGTGAGGAGCGCAGGCGCGCTCGCGATGCCTGTCGGGCTGATCGCCGTAATCGCGATCTGCAAAGCGTCCCTGGGTCCCAGCGAGCTCGCCGCCAACGGCCGGTCGTCCGCGGGACGAAGCGTCGTGGTCCAGGTGCTGTCCCGGCCCAACGTCTGGATCAGCCACCAGCGCACGTGCACGCTGTCGCCCGGCGCGACGCTGAGCGCCGCGCTGCCATCCGTGCCAGCGGCGGCAACGAGCGGCGCGGCCGGCACCGCGGCTCCGAGCCACGGGAACGCCGGCACGAGCGCCGGCTCGCGGTACATCGCTCCGACGCTCGCCGCGAGTCGGCCGTCGCCTCCGATGAGCGCGCTCAAGCGAAAGTGCACGTGGCCCGGTGGATCGGTCGAGCCGATTCGCGCGTCGCGAATCGACGCGATCTGCGCCGCGATCGCGTCGACCGGCCACCGATCGGGCTCGTTATACACGTGCGACGAGTACAACCCCGGCCAGACGAATCGGCCATGTGGATTTTGTGAACGCCACCAGGCATCGAGCACGCGGAACCGGTCCTCGATGCCGCCAACCTCCCAATAGAGCTGCGGCGCCACGTAGTCGAGCCAGGCCTCCGCGAGCCACTTTCGCGAGTCGGCGTATATCTCGTCGTACGAATCGAGGCCGGTGATTCCCCGCGGCGATCCCGGACGCCAGATGCCGAACGGACTCACGCCGACGACGACCGACGGCTTGAGCTGCTTCACACTGTCATATAGCGATTTCACGAACGAGTCGATGTTGTTGCGCCGCCAGTCGTCGCGATTCTTCCATCCCTTGGCAGCGCCGTACTTCCTCCAGGTGCGGTCGTCCGGGAAGGAGATTTCGCGGTGCGTGACAACGCGCCGGCGGTGGACACGCCGCACGATCGTTCGCGTCTCGCGGTACGGATAGAAGTAATCGTCGATGTGGACGCCGTCGATGTCGTAGCGCTTGACGACGTCGAGAATCGTCTGGAGCACGAACGCGCGCGCCGCGGGCTCGCCAGGATCGATCCATGTCTGCGCACCGTACTTTCGGATCCATTCCGGATGCCGGCGCGTGACGTGCGACGCCGCCTGTGGGCTCGGCCCACCGGGCAGCAGCGCGCGGAACGGGTTGAACCAGGCATGGAGTTGAAGGCCGCGCGAATGTGCTTCGGAAACGGCGTAGGCAAGTGGATCGTATCCGGGGTCGCCACCCGGCCGGCCGCTGAGCGCGGCGGACCAGGGTGCATAGTTCGATGGATAGAGCGCGTCGCTGGCGAGCCGAACGTGAAGGATGATCGCGTTCAAGCCCAGCGCGGCGGCCCGGTCGAGCAGCGACCGGAGTTCGGTCTTCTGGGAGTCGGCCGAAAGGCCGGGCGCGGAGGGCCAATCGCGGAAACCGCGGTCGGGCATCGGCGTCACCCATGCCGCGCGGAACTCGCGCGCGATGGTCGGCGGCGCGATCGAACTCCGCGGAAGCAGCTGACGCGCGTGCGGCGGAGCGCCGGCAAGAGAGCACAGCGCGACCGCGGCCGCGCCGGCGGAACGGCGGAAGTTCATCCTTCTGCAAGCTACACCGCGCGCCCACCCGAAGTGTCACACGGCATGCCCGCGCTAGGTCGATGTTATTCCGGCGTCATTCCGACGCCTCTTCGGCTTCGTCGCCGTGCGCGACGATGTCGCCGGGCTTGAACAAGATTCCGTGGAGCGTCTCGCGCCACTTCGGCTTCTTGCGCAACAGGAACTCGAGGTCCATGCCGAAGTGCTTCATCTCTTCGTGCTGCGCGCTGCGCATGATGGCGAGCGCCGCGCGATCCTTCTCGACGGCGATGCGCTGCTCGTACCACCCGATCGCCTCGGCTTCCTCGGTGAGTGAGGCGATCATGCGCGCGAAGGTGCGCGTGGCGGCGGAGAGCTCTTCCGGGGGTTCATGATATTGGTCGAAAGACATGTGTTGGGCGTTGGGCGTTGGGCGCTTCGCAGCTACGGACGTGAAAGCTCTCCGCGCCGCAGACTGTGCGCGAGCGAGCGCGACCGCGCTTGCGCCGGGCGCGAGGGATTGGCGGCACACAAGCATTGGCACGCCGTCTGCTCTAGCAAACCCCCGGCGAGACCGCGAAAGGGAGGGCCGCTTCGGCGGCTGAAGGTGGGGCGCGGCTCGTCAGGTGGGGGAGAGAAACGCGTGCGGGGAGCGGCCACTCGGCCCTCCCCGCGCCGTTTTTTGTCCCAGTCGCTCGCGCGGCAAGCCGTCGCGGCCCGACCCACCCCGCGTTACAATTGCCCCGGTTCCGAGCTCGTCGGCGAACGCCCGATCCGAGCTGCGTGTGATCTGGAGGCGATTGTGGCGCAGAGACGTTCCCTGCTCATTGCGGGCGGTGTGGCCGGCGCGGCCGCCGCGCTCGCCCTCATCCATCCATCGCTCGGTGTTGCGCGGCCGGCGCCCGCCGTCGTCGCCCCGCGCTTCGAGGTCGATCCGCTCTGGCCGAAGCCAATGCCGAGCCATTGGATACTCGGATCCGCCGTCGGCGTCGCCGTCGACGCGCGCGACAACATCTATGTCGTGAACCTCACCGACTCCTTTAGCCCGCGCAGCGAGGCGGGGTCCGGCACTACTCCGCCAACAAGCGACTGCTGCACCCCGGCCCCCAACGTCCTCGAGTTCGATCCCGCCGGCAACCTCGTCGCACATTGGGGCGGCAAGAGCGACGGACTGGATTGGCCCGCCGAGAACGCGGGCATCGCCGTCGATCCAAAGGGAAATGTCTGGGTCGGCGCCGGCGGCAACACCGACCGCGGCCTGCTCGAGCTCTCCCGCAGCGGTACGCTCATCAAGCAATTTGGCCAAGGCGGCGCCGTGGCGTCCCCGGCTCGTGCCGCCGACACAGCGTACGCGTCAGGCGCCCCGCGCGGGCGCGGCGGACGAGGAATTGGACCCGCGCGCATTGGCGGCGCACCCTCCGACCGCAACGGTTGCGGCGGCGGGGGCGGATCGCCCCTCGACGCCGGCAGCACGGCGATGGACGCCTTTGGCGGCGCCGACGGCGTGTCGTTCGATATGAAGACCAACGAAGCCTTCGTCGCCGACGGCTGCCGCAACCACCGCGTTGCCGTCGTCGATCTGACGACCGGCGCCATCAAGCGCGTCTGGGGCGCCTACGGCGACAAGCCGGACGATGCCGCCGTTTCTCCCTATCGCGCCGGTGAGTCGCCGAGGCAGTTCAGCGCGGTGACCTGCGCGAAGCGCTCGAGCGACGGCCTGGTATACGTGTGCGACCGCGGCAACGACCGCATCCAGATCTTCCGCGAGAATGGTACGTTCGTGAACGAGAAGTCGATCGCCCCGAGCACGCTCGGCGTCGGCTCGGTGTGGGACGTTGCCTTCTCACGCGACCCGCAGCAGAAGTACCTCTACGTGGCCGACGGGATGAACGCCCGCGTCTACGTCCTCGATCGCCAGACGCTCGACGTCCTCACCTCGTTCGGAGACGGCGGCCGCCAGCCCGGCCAGTTCCTCGGCGTCCACAGCCTGGCCGTGGACTCGAAAGGGAACCTCTACACCGTCGAGGCTTTCGAGGGTAAGCGTATCCAAAAATTCACATTCAAGGGCGTTGGTCCAATCGCCGGCCCGGCGCTTGGCACCCTCTGGCCGCGGAGCGGACGATGAAACGCGCCTTGGGAGGATTCGTCGCCACGGCGGCGCTCGCGGCCGGTACCACAGCTGGCCTTCACACCGCACGCGGCCGGTCCGGTGCTCGCCCGGCAGCGAATGAGGCGCCGCTTGTACGCGCACCGCGCTTCGAGGTCGATCCGCTCTGGCCCAAACCCCTGCCCAATCACTGGGTCATGGGTCAGGCCGTTGGCGTCTCGATCGACGACCACGACCACATCTTCGTTGTCCACCGGCCAGCTTCCGTCTGGCGCCCCACCGAGGCCGGCGCCGCCGTCGAGCCGCCCATCGCCGAGTGCTGCATGCCGGCGCCTCCGGTATTGGAGTTCGACGAAGCGGGAAACCTCATCGGACATTGGGGCGGGCCGGGCGATGGTTACGATTGGCCGGCGGTAGAGCATGGCATCGCCGTCGACCCGAAAGGCAACATCTGGCTCGGCGCCAACGGCGCGACGGATCGGCAGATTCTCGAGTTCACTCACGATGGCAAGTTCATTCGCCAGATCGGCAAGCCCGGTGATTCGGCACCGAACAGCCTGAGCATGACCGACTTCGCCGGCGTGGCGATGATGTCGTTCGATCCGAAGACCAACGAGGCGTTCGTCGCCGACGGTTACCGCAACCATCGCGTCGCCGTCGTCGATGTCACGACGGGGCAGATCAAGCGCTTCTGGGGCGCTTATGGCAACAAGCCCGACGACACCCGCCAAGCACCGTACAAGGCGGGTGAGGCGCCCGCGCAGCAGTTCGGAACTCCGGTGCACTGCGCGATGCTGTCGAACGACGGTCTAGTCTACGTCGCCGACCGCAAGAACGACCGCCTCCAGGTCTTCCATGAAGACGGCTCCTACATCAAGGAAAAGATCATCGCGCCGAACACGCTCGGCGACGGCTCCGTCTGGGAAGTCGCCTTCTCACCCGACGCGGCGCAGAAGTACATGTACATCACCGACGGCAAGAACGAGCGCATCTACGTGCTCGATCGCCAATCGCTCGAGGTGCTCACGACCTTCGGCGACGGCGGACGCCAGCCGGGTGAGTTCTACGGCGTCCACAGCATCGCCGTCGACTCCAAGGGGAACATCTTCACCGCCGAAACCTATGAGGGTCGGCGCGTGCAGAAGTTCACGTATAAGGGAATGGGGATGGTGTCGCCCGAGCAGGGAGTGGTCTGGCCGAAGCGCTGAGCCGAGCGATCAGCGATTCGGGCTCGTCGTCGACGAGTATCGAGCGGGCGCGCGAGTCGTCGATGAAGCCGTCGCCGACCGCGCGCTCGATCTGAGCCAGAAGTGGCGCGTAGTAGCCGGCGGCGTTCAGAATGCCGCACGGCTTGGCGTGAATGCCGAGCTGGAGCGAGGTGACGATCTCGCAGAACTCGTCCCAGCTTCCGAAGCCGCCGGGAAGCAGCACGAACGCATCGGCTAGATCGGCCATCAGCTGCTTTCGCTCGTGCATCGTGCCGACGATGTGTAGCCGCGTCAGCCGCAGGTGCGCGATCTCGCGCTCGACGAGCGCGCGTGGCATGACGCCAATCGCTTCACCGCCCGCGGCGAGCGCCGTGTCCGCGAGCACGCCCATGAGACCGACCCGGCCGCCGCCGAACACGAGCGTCACGCCGCGGCGCGCGAGCTCACCGGCGAGACGCGCCGCGGCATCGCGATAGACCGGCTGCGCGCCCTCTCGCGATCCACAAAAGACGCAGACCGATCGTATCGTGCTTGATGGCGCCATCAGTGCCGCGCCGCGGCGGTGAGTGGGGGTGTTGTCGGCGGCGCGTGACGCCACTTGGTCGCCTGTTCGTACCCGTATGCGAGCTCGATCAAGCGCGCCTCATCGAAGGCGCGGCCGTAGATCGTCATGCCCGCCGGTAGGGTGTTGTTGCGCGTGTAACCCATCGGCACGGTGATCGCGGGCATTCCCGTCGTTGGGGAGAAGACCTGGCTGTTGTCGCCGGCTGGCGTATTGAGATCGCCGATCAGTCGCGGCGGATTGCTCCACGTCGGGTAGATGAGCGCGTCGAGATGGAGCGTGTCCATCAGCCGCGTGACCGCGTCCCGCAGGCCGACACGCACTCGCTGGCGCGCGAGACATGAAGGGATCGAGTCTGGTGGGACCGACACCGAGTCCGCCGCCAGGAGTCGCACCTCGATCGACGGGTGATAGCGCCGCGTTCGTACGACGTCGTCGATACTCTTGATCGGCGCCCGTCCGCCCTGTTCGGCGAGCCATTGGTTGAACTCGTATTTGAATGGATTGCAGCTGCTGCTGCCCCGCACTCGCCCTGAGCGTTGGATCGAATCCATCTCGGGAACGAGCACGGTGTCGAGCACCGTGGCGCCGGCCCGACGCAGATCGACAACGGCGCGCAGGAAAACGGCGTTCACCTCGGAATCGAGCGAGGGACGCTCATACGCCTGGCGAAGGATGCCAATGCGCGCGCCGCGGAGCTTGCCCGGCACGAGCGACGCGAGATAGTTGGGCACGACACGTCCCTTCATCACGGCCGTCGCGCTGTCGTTGGGGTCGTAGCCGGCGACGACCTGCAGCACGGCGGCTGCGTCGGCGACGGTGCGCGCCATCGGGCCGCCGACATCGGCGAAGAGGCTGAGCGGCACGATGCCGGCGCGGCTGGTAAGCCCCATCGTCGACCGAATGCCGACCAGCGCCTGGTGCGAGCTCGGGCCGCGAATCGAGTTGCCGGTATCGGTGCCGAGACCGACTTCGCCGAGATCGCCGGCGACGGCCGCCGCCGTTCCCCCCGACGAACCCGCGGTCACGCGATCGAGCTCGTACGGATTGCGCGTGTAACCGGGCAGCAGCGAGTTCACGGTCTCGACCGGACTGAACGCAAACTCCGCCATGTTTGACTTCGCCAATACGATCGCGCCCGCGGCCTTGATCCGCGCGACGAAGAAGGCGTCTGCCGACGGCTCGTAACCTTTGAGTGCCAACGACCCAGCCGCGGTCTGGAGCCCGATCGTCTGGTAGTTGTCCTTCACGATCATCGGCACGCAGTGAAGCGGTCCGGTGAGCTGGTGCGTCGCGGCAAATCGGCGATCGAGCGAATCCGCGATGTCGAGAGCGCGCGGATTGACCACCGTGATCGCGTTGATCGCCGGCCCCTGCTTGTCGTACGCCGCAATACGGCGCAGGTACGCGTCGACGAGCGAATGGCAGGTGAGGGTGCCCGCGCGCATCGCGGCGTGCACGGCGGTGATCGAGGTCTCGTCCACCTGAAACGGCCTCTGGGCGCGTGCCGGACTGAGGCCGGCGGCGAAAGCAAGGAGCGAGAGCGGCGCGAGGTGGGCTCGGGGCATGGGAGGTCGAGGCTGGAGTGCTGGATTGTACAGCCTTTCACAAATCCTTCACAACCTCGCGCTGTCCGAAATCGCGTCCTGGACGAATCTTATGTAGGCCACTGCTTGCCCCTCCAATCCCCCCCCCCGCTGTGCCCCGC
>JBIOHX010000064.1:0-14259 GCA_044449465.1 Gemmatimonadales bacterium
CGTGGGTGTGGAACGTGCCACGCGGCTGATACACGACGGACAGCGAATCCGAGTGGACGGAACCGAGGGGCACGTCGAGATCCTTTGAGTCGCGGACGTACGGCACCGCGCCGCAGCCGAAGCGCTAAGTCGCCGTCCGCGCGCGCCCTCGGACGCGCTCACTCTGCCTTGCCCCGCGCTCACTCTGCCTTGCCCCGCGCTCACTCTGCGACCTGACGCGACAACTCTGCACCATAGACTCGTCACCGCCGGGCATCCCGCCGCCACCCCGCACCTCGGCGCCGCGACTTTTGGCTCTGCCGCCGCCACTCTGCGATCTGGCCATGCCACTTTGCGCCACGTCGCCGCGACTTTGCGCACGGCCGGCGTCACTCTGGGCTGTGCCGATGCGATCCTGGAGCATGCCGGGGCAATCGTGCAGCACAGCGTGGTCACCTTGCGTCAAGGTGCGGCCACTCTGCCTCATGGCGCGTTCACTCTGCGTCATGGCGAAGTCAGTCTGGGATCCGGCCGCGCGCCCTGGTGAGAGCTCGACGTGAACCCACGACATGTCGCGGCGACTCTGGGGTCTCCCGCCGCCACCGTGGGTCATGCCGTGCTCATTTTGCTTCAGGCCGCGGTCGCTTTGCTTCATGCCGCAGTCGCTTTGCTTCATGCCGCGGTCGCTTTGCTTCATGCCGTGGTCATTTTGCGACCTGGCGCAGTCTTCGCGCGACCTGGCGCGGTGCACGAACCGCACGGCGCGCTCACACCTCGTCACTGCGTGGTCCCCACGCCATCGGACGCGGCGCGCCCACGACCGGGCGCAGTGAATCGATCGCAGCCCGCACTCCCTGCCGCACCGGACGCGCTCACTGGCGCATCGGACGCAGTCACCACGGATTCGGTCGCACTCACGAAGGCGTCGGCCGCAGTCACCGGTCCTTCGGCCGACGTGCAAGCACAATGCTACGAAGCCACCGCGCAATAGGACGTCCCCCGCCCTCCGTTCCTGTCCGCTTGTGTCCGTTTGTGTTGTTCACCAATCGTTCCGGCCAGCACGAGCGGCAGTTCAGCCCCCTCGCCGCGATGCCGCCCATACCGATTGAACGCGGACACAAACGAACTGGAACCGACAAAAACGGACCCAACCACTTTGACCTTGCACGGGGCAAGAAATCGTCAATCGCCCGCGACCTACGACCCACGACCCACGACCCACGACCCACAAATCTCTCGGCGAAAGCGCTCGCCGGAGACGCCGGCAGCCAGCTCTGCCGACAGTACCTTGACGACAACCGGTCGCCCGAGCGCCTGGTCGATGGCGACAAACACCCGGGACATGCCCCCGCCGCCGAGCTCGCGTTCGACGGTGTACGCCGTCCCTAGTGAAGTCTGGAGTTGGCCGCGGATGTCGATGGTCGGGTCCACTCGGGGCGGGAGAAACAGTACTACTTGGATCACTCGCCGTAAACAAGCGGCTGGTGCTTCCGGCGAGCGTCTGCGAACCTCCTTCCGGTCGGCGGCACCTTGCCCCGCAATACTACCTTCGCCACGTTGCGTTGGAGCCAACGCGTTTTCCGGACCGCGTCGCTGGCTCACGCCGTCAAACGCCTTCACAAGAGTCGTAATCGAACGAGGAACATCTCCGATGCTGATTGCACGCCGCGCCCTGTTGCTCGCCGTTCTACCCGTCGCTATCGCCGCAACGCCTAGGGCTCCCGCGCCGCCGCGTAGCCTCATCACCGCCCTGCGCTGGCGCAGCGTCGGCCCATTTACCGGCGGCCGCGCCACCGCAGTCGCCGGCATCGCCGCCAAGCCCAATGTCTACTATATGGGTACCGCTGGTGGGGGCGTCTGGGAGAGCGATGACTACGGCGCCAACTGGCGGAGCATTTCCGACAAGGACTTCAAGACGGGTAGCATCGGCGCCCTCGCCGTCGCGCCGTCAGACCCTAACGTCATCTATGTCGGCACCGGCGACTCGGCTCCTCGCAACACCGTCCTCACCGGCGAAGGCATGTACAAGTCGACCGACGCCGGAAAGACCTGGGAGTTCGTCGGCCTCGGCGACACGCACATCATCACCTGGATCCTGATCGATCCCTCCAATCCCGACGTCGTGTACGCCGCGGCCCTCGGCCATCTCTTCGCGCCCAATGCGGACCGTGGGGTATTCAAGACTACTGATGGCGGTAAGACCTGGAAGAAGATCCTGTACGTCGACGACGAGACCGGCGCGATCAGCATGACGATGGATCCGTCCAATCCGTCGGTGTTGTACGCGGGGATGTGGCAGATGTCGCGCAACCACTGGTCGTTCTCGAGCGGCGGTCCGGGCAGCGGCATCTACAAGACCACGGACGGCGGCGCCACGTGGACCAACATCTCCCATCATTCGGGGCTCCCGACCGGCGTCTTCGGTCGCGTGGGAATCGCGTTGGCGCCGAGCAGCCCGAACATCGTATACGCGCTGCTGCAAGCGGACTACAAGGGGCAGGCGGGCGGGCTGTTCAAGTCGGACGACGCGGGGCAGACCTGGTCGCTCGTCAACAACAGCATGGACATCACGCAGCGCGCCTTCTATTACGGAAACGTTTACGTCGACCCCAAAAATGCGAACACGATCTACCTGCCGAACGTCGGCGTGTACGTCTCGCACGACGGGGGCAAGACGTTGAGCCCGTTCCGCCCGCCGCACGGCGACAACCACGTGCTCTGGATCAACCCGAACAATCCGCAGAACTTCATCGAGGGGAACGATGGCGGCGCCGGTGTGACGTTGAACGGTGGACGCGATTTCAGCTCGGAGGACAACCAGCCCACCGGCCAGTTCTACCACGCCAATCTCGACAACCAGTTCCCATTCAACATCTACGGCGCGCAGCAGGATCGGAGCTCAGTCGAAGGGCCGAGTGCCGTGCCGTCGCCGGTGTGGACGAACGTGCAAGGTGGTGAGATGAGCTGGGTCGTCCCGACGCCGGACCGGCCGTGGATCACGTACGCCAGCGGCTATTACAGCATGGAGTGGCGCGACGATCGTCGCTCAGGCCTCGTGACCAACGTCGCTCCGTGGCCGGAATACAAGTTCGGGCTGCAGGGCACGGAGATCAAATACCGGTACGGCTGGAATCACCACCCGGCGGTGTTCGCGAACCACAATCCCAAAGAGCTGTTGATGGGCGCGCAGGTGTTGTTCGAGTCGCTCGACGAAGGCACGCATTGGAAGGTGATCAGCCCCGATCTGACCCGGAACGACACGACGAAGCAGCAGCGGCCCGGCGGCCCGATCAGCGCCGATGTGACCGGCGAAGAGATGTTCGGGACCATCTCGTCGATCGCCTTTTCCCCCCTCACCGACAACGTGATCTGGACGGGCTCCGACGACGGCCTCGTGCACGTGAGCACCGACGCCGGTTCCCACTGGAGCGAGGTGCGGCCGCCTACCCTGCCGACCTGGTCGACGATCACCTGCATCGAGCCGTCGCACACCGAGATGGGCACGGCCTACGTCTCGGCGAGCCGATTCGACTGGGATGACTTTCATCCCTACGTATATAAGACTTCTGATTACGGCAAGCACTGGACGGAGCTCGCCGCCGGCCTCCCGAACGATCAGTACGTCGAAAGCGTCCGCCAGGACCCCAGCAAGCCCGAGCTTCTTTTCGCGGGGACCAGCGCGTCGGCGTACTACAGCTTGGACGGCGGCCGGCAGTGGGAGCCGCTCACGCTCAATTTGCCCGCGGTGCGGGTGAACGATATCGAGATTCAGCCCGAGCAGCACGCCGTCGTCCTCGCGACCTTTGGCCGCGGCTTCTGGGTGCTGGACGACCTGCAATTTCTCGAGCAATTGGGCACCGGCGGGGCGGCGAAGGTGACGGGCGAGTCGCCGTACCTGTTCAAGCCGCAGCAGGCCTGGCTGACCTCGCGCGGCGGGGGCGGATTCGGACGCGGAGGCGGCGCGAGCCTGGCACCTGGCGTGACGGTGTTTTTCCACCTGCCCGACGATTACAACAGCAGCACGCCCGTGAAGCTCGACTTCACGACGGCGACTGGCGCGGTGATCCGGAGCTTCACGCTGCATCCTCGCGCGACCGGCCGGCCGGCTGTGGACTCCGGCAACCCGACGGCGGGCAGGGGTGGGCGCGGCGGTCAACCGGACGAGCGACTGACGGCGGCGGAGCCCGGGATGAACCGCTTCCAGTGGGATATGCGCTACCCGGAAGCGGCAGAGGTGAAGGGTCTCTACCACTCAGGCTTCTCGGCGTCGAACCCGGTCGGTCCGGAAATCGTGCCGGGGACCTACAACGTGACGTTGACCTACGGCACGACGACGCAGAAGCAGCCCGTCGTCATCAAGCTCGATCCGCGACTGTCGACGACGCCGGCCGAGCTGCAGCAGCGGTTCGCTCTGCTCATGCGGCTGCACGACGCCGTGAACCAGCTCGACACGAACTTGAACCAGGCTATCGCCGCGCGCGACTCGCTCGCCAAAGCTGTCGCCAACGGTGGCGCGGCCGCCACGCGTTCGCACGCGGCGTTGGACAATCTGAATCGCGACATCGGCAACCTCGTGGACCTCAGGATTCAGTCGAGTGAAGGGGCGCTGGTATATCCACCGCGCCTCCGCGCCTGGCTGAGCGCCATCACGGGCCAGGTCGACATGGCGTTCGTTTCGCCCACGCCGGCCATGGTGCAAGTAGCGAATGGGTACATCCGTGATGCCGGAGCTGGAGTCGCACGGCTGCAAGCGGATATCGCGGCTTCGCATGGCGTGGTCCCGTAGTGCCGAGGCGGCCGACAGCGTAGGGGGCACGACCGCGGCGTACCGGCGCCGGTCACCAGGTCAGTCGGCGCGCAGCGCATCGAGAGGGTCGATGCGCGTCGCGCGCCGCGCGGGGACGGCGCAAGCGAGCAGCGCAACGGCCACGAGCACGGCTGCGACGATCGCAAACGTCGCCGGATCGGCGCGCCTGACGGCGAAGAGTTGGCTTGCCACCAGGCGTCCGGCGAGCAGCGCGCCGCCAGCCCCGACGACTATCCCGGCACCGGTAAACCGCATCCCCCGCGACAGCACCAACCGCAGGAGATCGCCGCGCGTCGCGCCGAGCGCCGCGCGAATCCCGATCTCCTGGGTGCGCTGGGCCACCGCGTAGCTGACGACACCGAACAGACCGGCGGCGACGAGCACGAGCGCGATCGCGGCGAACGCCCCGAGCACAATCGTCTTCGCTCGCTGCTCGTGCAGCGTTCCGTCGACCAGCGCCGACATCGGCTGCACATTGCTGAGCGGGAGCGCCGGATCGAGCCGGTGCAGCACGTCGCGCATTGTGGACGCAACCACGGCGTGGGACCGGTTCGACCGCACCACGATCGACATGTAAGGGTTCGGCCGCTGCTCGGCGGAGATATAAATTGCGGGCCGCGGCGACTGGTCGAGCGGACCTTCGCGCAGGTCGGACACGACGCCGACGATCGTCTGAAGACCGTCGATGCCCCAGTCGAACCCGACGCGCTTGCCGACCGGGTTCTCCCGCGGAAACCACTGGCGCGCGAACGCCTGATTGATGACGACGACCGGCGGGGCACGCAGCACGTCCGTCGACTGGAACGAGCGACCGCGTGCCATCGGCGTATGCAGCACGTCGAAGTAGTTGCTCGCCACGATCCGCTTCTCGGCCATGATGTCGTCGTCGTGCATTTGGCCGCGGCCCTCGATCGTCACGCTGCCGTTGGTGCCGCTCAGCACCGGCAGCTCGCTGGCGACCGTCACGGCGTGTTCGCCGAACCGGGCGCCGAGCTGGGAGAGCAGGCGATCGACGAAAGCGAGCTGCGTGAGCGAGTCCGGATACCGCGTGTTCGGCAGCCATGTGCTCGCGGTCATGAGTTCGTCTGCTGACATGCCGGTCGGCACCGACCGCAGGTTGGCGAAGCTCCGCCCGAGTAACCCGGCCGTGGCGAGCAATACGAACGACAGGCTGATCTCGGCGACGACGAGCATTCCCGTCACACGTTCGCCGGCCCCGGACGCCACGCCGCGACCGCCATCGCGAAGCGCCTCGGCCGAGTCCCGCTTCGACGACTGCCACGCCGGGACGCAGCCGAAGAGCAGTCCGCAGCCGATGGCAATGGCCAGTGTCACGCCGAGCACGCGCGCGTCGATCGCCACGTCGGCCATTCGCGGCACGCTGCCGACGAGACGATGTGCCTCGCCGACGATCGCGTAGGCGAACCCGACACCGCACGCGGCGCCAAGCAGCGCGCGCGCCACGCTCTCGACCAGCACGAGCATGAGAATCCTTTGACGCGACGCACCGAGTGCCGTGCGAATAGCGAACTCGCGGGCGCGCGTCGCCGAGCGCGCGAGCAACAGGTTGGCGACGTTGGCGCAAGCGATGAGCAACAAGACGCCGACCGCGGCGAGCAGCAGCCGCATGGGAGTGCGGAGATCGCCCAGCAGCGACGGCGCGAGTGGCGCGATCTCGACGCCGCGTTTCATGCCATTCGCGGGGAGCGCCGCAACCATGGCCGCGATGCGCGGTCGCGCGCGGTCGACGGTGAGGCCGGCTTTCAGCCGGCCGATGACGTTCAGAAAATGCAGTCCTTCGGGCGCCGTTTTGGTGCTGAGCGCGAGCCGAGTCCAGAAATCGCACGGATTCACGCGGGTCAGGTCGTAGGTTGACGGCAGAATGCTCCGGCGCGTCTCCGGAAACACGCCGACGACGATGTGAGGGACGCCGGTCAGCGTGATCGTACGTCCGAGGATATGTGGGTCGCTGCCGAACCGCCGGCGCCAGACTGCCTCGCTCAGAACCACGACATGCTCGCCCCCGGGAACCTCTTCATCCGATCGAAAGAAGCGGCCGAGGAGCGGGCTGACGCCGAGTACGGCCGGCAGATTCGCCGAGATCTGGGCGCCGCGCAACTGTTCGGCGTCGCCGTTGGTAAAGAGCACTTCGCCGGTCTGAGCCCAGGCGGCAACGTCGCTCAGCGCGGCACCGGAATTGGCGCGCCAGGCGACGAAGTCCGGAAAAGATGCGGGTAGTCCGTGACTGGACCCCTCCACGTCAGACACCTGCACGAGCGCGGATGGATTCGCATAGGACAGCGGGCGAATCAGCACGGCGTCGATCACGCTGAAGATCGCGGTCGTCGAACCGATGCCGAGTGAGAGCACGAGGGTGACGATCAGCGAGAAGCTTGGTGTGTGGCGCAGGGTGCGCCCGACGTGGCGCAGATCGCGGAGCAGCGCGGACATGGAATCCTCCAGGGTAGCGCGGCGCAGGCGCCGCTCGTCGATGGTGAGGCATTCGTCTCGCACCCCCCTCACCGCGCCGAAGCGCCGCGCGGCTTCGGCCGCCGCGGCGGCCGGAGCCCAATCGGACGCGATCAGCTCGCGCGTCAGCATCTCGACGTGAAAGGCGAATTCCGCGTCGACGTCGGCGCGCAGGTCGGGGCGCGCCGGACGCATGCTGCGCCGCCAGCGATCGCCGCTCACCGCGAGAGCTCCGCGCAAGTCACGAGGGTTGGTCCGTGGCACGGAGCACCCGGCCGACGGCGTCGACGAACCGATCCCACGATCGAGTCTCAGCGCGAAGCTGCTGGCGGCCACGCGTCGTGAGGGCGTAGAACTTGGCGCGACGGTTATTGTCGGAGAGCTTCCAATCGGCTTCGACCCAACCACGCTCCTCGAGGCGGTGCAGCGCGGGGTAGAGCGACCCTTCGCCGATTTCGAGTGCGCGTCCCGTGAGCTGCTGTATCCAACGGGCGATGGCGTAGCCGTGCGCCGGGCCCCACGACAGGGTCTTGAGGATGAGGAGGTCGAGCGTGCCCTGGAGGAGGTCGAGCGACGGCGACGCGGACATTGGCCTTTCCATCGATGCTTGAGGCATACGTTACTGCCTGATACATCGAAGGGCAATGGGAGGGCGGCTCGTCGTCAAACGCCACTGGGCAAGGGCGCGAATGCTGTTGCACGAGGGGTTGGCGTCGTGACCGATCCGCAGCAACCGCCGCCGGCCTCTCCAGCGCCTCAGGTGGTGAGCCGCAGGTGGAACGACTTGGGCCGCGTGAACGTCTCGATACCGAGCCGCGAAAGCGTGCAGCCGCGCCCGGAGTCCTTCACTCCCGTCCACGCCAACGCCGGATCCAGATAGTCGCACCGGTTCATGTACCACGTTCCCGTCTCGATGCGGTCGCCGATGCGGAGCGCGGCGTCCGCGTCCGTCGTCCACACGGACGACGTGAGGCCGTACCGGCTGTCGTTGATCAGGCGAATCGCTTCCTCGTCACCTTGCACCGGCATCACGCTCATCACCGGGCCGAACGTCTCCTCGCGCATCACGCGCATGTCGTGGCTCACCTTCGTCAGGATCACCGGCGCCATGTACGCCGTGCCCGCCTTCTCCGCCTTGAAGCGCCCATGATCGACGAGAGACTCTGCACCAGACAAGACGGCCTCGTCGATCTGCTGGCGCACCGCATCGGCGGCCTGGGTCCGCACCATCGGCCCGATCGTCGTCGACTTGTCGCGTGGATCGCCGAGCACATACTTGTTGGCCAGCGCAACCGCGGCGTCCACGAACCGGTCGCAGAGGCGCTGGTCCACGTACACGCGCTGCACCGAACAGCACGACTGCCCCGCGTTGAAGAACGCGCCGTCGACCAGGTTCTCCACCGCATGCTCGAACGCCGCGTCTGCCCGCACGTACGCGGCGTCTTTGCCGCCCAGCTCGAGTCCCGTTGCGATGAATCGATCCGCCGCCGCGCGCTGCACGGCGTGGCCGCCCGGCACCGAGCCCGTGAACGCCACGAACGCGATGCGCTGGTCGGCGATCGTGCGTGCCACATCATCGTGGTCGATATGCAAATACTGAAACACGCCCTCGGGCAATCCGGCGGCCTCGAACGCTTCCGCGTATCGTTCGGCCACAAGCGGCGTCTGATCCGACATCTTGAGGATCACCGCGTTGCCGTCGAGGAGGGCCGGCACGACCGCGTTCACCGACGTGAGCCACGGATAGTTCCACGGCGCCAGAACGAGCACCACGCCCAGGGGCACGCGTCGGATGAACTTGTGAAACTGTCCGCTCCGCTCCACCTCGATGTCCGCGAGCGCGGACGCGGCGATACCTGCCATGTAGCGCCCACGCTCCGCAAAGCCGCGCGTGAGCTCGAGCGGCGAGTGCGCAATCGGGCGCCCCATCTGCGACGTCAACTCCGACCCGAGTTCGTCCGCGTGCGACACGCACCAGTCTATTGCATCCGTGCAAAGGGCGGCACGCTCGGCGACGGGCACTCGAGCCCATTTCCGTTGCGCCTCCGCGGCGCGCCCGAGTGCCGCCTCGATCTCGGCATCCGTCGCGAGCGGACGCTCGACGACAACGGATCCATCGATGGGCGACACCGTCCGGAACACGCGGTCTAGCTTCGCGGCCTTCATTCCGGCGTCACATACGCGGCCGTGATGCCGCCGTCCACGAGCAGTTCGGCGCCAGTCACGAACGACGCATCGTCGGATGCGAGAAAGAGCGCCGCCTTGGCGATCTCCGACGCTTCGCCGAACCGACCCATCGGAATGTGGACCAGCCGCCGGTTGCGCTTGGCGTCCGTATTCAGAAAGCTCATGAGGAGTGGCGTGCGCAGCGGCCCGGGACAAAGCGCGTTCACGCGAATGTTCTCGCGCGCGTGAATCACGGCCAGCTCCCGCGTCATCGACAGCACAGCGCCCTTGCTCGCCGTGTACGCGACCTGCGGCGTCGCGGCGCCGAGCTTGGCGACGAACGACGCCGTGTTGATGATCGACCCGCCGCCGGCGCGGCGCAGCGCGGGAATCCCGTACTTGCAGCCAAGGAACACGCCGCGCGCGTTGATCCGCATGGTGAGGTCCCAGGTCTCCTCGCTCGTCGAGATCGCGTCGTCGTCGGACGCGTGCATGATGCCGGCGTTGTTGAATAGCACGTCCAATCGGCCGAAGTCACGCTCGGCGTGCGCGATCATCGCCTCCGAATCGCTGGCCGACGAGACGTCGGCGTGGACGTACGACGCGCGACCCCCGGCCGACGTGATCTGATCGACGGTCTGGCGGCCGGCGTCGTCGACGACGTCCACGACGACGACCGCGGCCCCCTCGCGCGCGAAGAGCAGCGACGCTTCGCGGCCTATGCCGCTCCCTCCGCCGGTGATCAGCGCGACTTTGTTTTCTAATCTCATGGTTCAGATACGCTCGAAGTAGCGTTGGATCTCCCAGTCGGTCACCGCCATGTCGTAGGCGCGCTGTTCCGATTGGAAGAAATGGAGGTAGTGCTCGACCACGTCGTCGCCGAACGCGGCCTTGGCGAACTCGCTCGCCGCAAACTGGTCGGTAGCCTCGGCGAGAGTATATGGCACGCGCGGCAGATCCTGCGCGGCGTAGATGTCGCCGCTAAAGTGCTCCGGCGGCTCCGTCTGATTCGCGATCCCGTCGAGCCCCGAGGCGAGTGACGCGGCGAACGCCAGATACGGGTTACAGTCGGCGCCGGCCAAGCGGCACTCGATCCGAAGGCTTTGCCCGTCGCCGACCACGCGAAACCCAGCCGTACGATTGTCGCGGCTCCACGCCAGGCGCGTCGGCGCCCACGACGCGTCGACGTAGCGCTTGTACGAGTTGACGGTCGGCGCATAGAAGACCATCACATCGGGCACGTGGGCGATCCATCCGCCAAGGAACCAGCGAAACTCGTTCGAGCTCGTGATGATGGGGCCGCACGCCTTGTCGCCGACGAACGCATTCTCTCCATCGCGCCACAGGCTGAAGTGAATGTGGCACCCCGAGCCCGCCTGGTTGGGCGCGATCTTCGCCATGAAGGTGACAGCGAGGCCCATGGAGTCGGCCAGCTCCTTGACGCACTGCTTGAACACCACGTGCCGATCGGCCATGGTGAGCGAGTCTGCGTAGCGCACGTTGACCTCGTGCTGCCCGCGGCCCCATTCGCCCTTGGAGCTCTCTACGGGAACTCCGGAGTCTGCGAGGTGCCGGCGGACCGCGCCGTGAAAATCCTCGGTGCGCGCACCCTGCATCAGATGATAGTCCTCGAGATACCAGCCCGCGGGGTCCAGATCACGAAACGCGCCACGCGCAACGGCTGCATAGCTCGTGCGGAAGAGATAGTGCTCCAGCTCGGAAGCGGCGAAGGTGTCGAAGCCGAGCGCGCGAGCGGCATCGGTCTGCCTGCGCAGCATCGATCGTGGGGCAATCCCGACGGGGGCGTGCGTCTTCGTGTCTTGGATGTCGCACAGCACGAGGGCCGAGCGGGGCAGCCACGTGGCAACGCGCAACGTGGCCAGGTCGGGAACGAGGTGGAAGTCGCCGTAACCGAGCTCCCAGTTGGCGAACTGATAGCCGCGGACAGGCTCCATTTCCATGTCGGCGGTGAGGAGATAGTTGCACCCGTGTGCCCCGTGGTCCGCGACGCTCTCGGCGAACATCTGGGCGTCGTACCGCTTGCCCATGAGCCGACCGTAGTGGTCGGTGAACCCGACGACCACGGTGTCGATTTCACCTTGCGCGATGCGCTTCCGGAGATCGTCGTGCGTCAGCATGCCGCGAACCTCGGGGCGTGCATCGGCGCCTGCGTCGGCCATGGGTGAATTGCTCCTGTGGTCGCGTGCGGACTCGCGTGGACGCAAGGACGAGGCCGCCCGCGCTTCGCGCGGCGGATCGCGCGATGAGTGCTCGTCCGCGGGCGACCGTCTCCCTTGACAAAACGAAAGGAGAGCCCTACTCCTGTGCTCGGGAGGCAACCATGGGCGATAGCCGCGGCGGTGAAGTCATCAAGGGCACGCTCGAGATGGTGGTGCTCGAGGTGCTGCAACACGAGCCGATGCACGGATGGGGCATCACCGAGCGGATCGAGCGGCGCTCGAACGGTCTCCTCAGCGTCAATCAGGGCTCGCTCTACCCCGCCCTCTACCGGCTCGTTGCCCGCGACTGGGTTTCGTCGGAGTGGCGGACGACCGAGAACAACCGCACTGCGCGGTACTACAGCCTCACGCGCCTTGGCCGGAAGCAGCTCGCGGTCGAGCGCGCGCAGTGGGAGAAGCTGTCGCGCGGCGTCGATCTCATTCTCGGCGGGGCACAAGCATGAGTCTCCGGGCTTGGTGGTCGCGCCTGCGCGGTACACTCCGCGGCGACGAAACACTGGAACGCGAGATGGAGCGTGAGATGACCTTCCACCTCGAGATGGCTGCGAAACGGAACATCGAGCGCGGCATGGTCCCCGATGCCGCGGCGCGGCAAGCCAAGATGGCCTTCGGAAGCGTGGAAGCGGCGCGGGAGGAAGCGCGCGAAGCGTACCGCGCGCGCCTCGTGGAAAACGTAATAGCTGATGTGCGCTTTGCGGTGCGGGGGCTGCGCCGTGCGCCATCGTTCGCTGTCGCCACCATCCTCACCATGGCGCTCGGCATCGGCGCGAGCACGGCGATCTTTAGCGTCGTCGATTCGGTGCTGCTCCGGCCGCTGCCCATCCCGCAGCCGGCGGACTTCACTTATCTCGGGTGGCAGTGGAAGACGGGCGACGACATTCCGGCGCTGAGCGCATTCCAATACGAATTCGTACGCCAACACAACCGCGCGTTCGCGGCGGTCGCCGAGTACTCGCCGCAGGAGGCGCAGCTAGGCGATGGCAGCGCGGCGACTCCCCTGCGCGGCCTCCGCGTCAACGGTGACTTCTTCCGGACCATGGGCTTTACCCCGCAGCTCGGACGCGCGTTCGATTCGACCGAGCTCGCACTTGGTGACGCGCCGATCGTCATCCTCGGCGACGCCACGTGGCGCATCCGCTTCGGCGCCGATCCGAAGATCATCGGACGGCGGATCCTGCTCGACGGCGCCCCGAGAACCGTCGTCGGCGTGATGCCGCCCAGCTTTCAGTTTCCCCCATCGCCTAACGACGTCGGCTATCTCGTACCGGAGCCGGTAAAGGCCGACCCGGCCGACGAAGGCCACAACACCGATGCCATTGCCCGCGTGCGTCACGGCGTCACCGCTGCAACGCGCGACGCAGACCTGGCAGCGTTGAGCCAGTCGTTCCACACGACCTATCCGAACCTCGCCTCGCCGCGTGAAGGGTTCAAGCTGTTCACGAATCGAGACGTGCAGGTCGGCGACACCCAGCGCACGCTCCTCGTGCTTTTCGGCGCGGTGTCGCTCCTCCTGCTCATCGCCTGCGCGAACACGGCCGCGCTGTTGCTCGTGCGCGCGTCGACGCGGCAGCGCGAGATCGCCGTGCGGGCGTCGATCGGCGCGAGTCCGGCCCGCATTCTTCAGCAATTGCTCACCGAGGGCGCTGTGCTCGCCGCCGCTTCTGCAGCGCTCGGCGTCGCGCTCGGCATGCTCGCGGTGCGGAGCTTTCTGGCGATCGCGCCGTCGATGCTCCCGGTCGGCATGTCCCCCATGCTCGACATCCATGTGCTCATGTACGCCGTCGCGATCTCGATCATCACAGGACTCGTATTTGGGCTCGCGGCAGCGATTCCATCGTTCCGCTTACGGCTCCAGTCTGGGATCCTTAGCAGCGCGCGGAGTACGACGGGCGGCGGCACTCGTACGCGCCAGACGCTCGTCTTCGTCGAGACCATGTCGGCCGTCGTGCTGCTCGCGGGCGCCACGCTGCTCACGGCGAGCTTCGCGCGGCTGACCCACGTCGACCCAGGGTTCGATGCGGGCCGCGTGACCGCCGTTAAGCTGGGCCGCCTCCCGGCTGGATATGACTCGGCGAGGACTGACCAGCTCGTCGCTGATTTGGTCGAGCGCTTCCACACCGTCCCGGGCGTGGAGCAGGCGGCACTCGCGCCGAGCCTTCCCCTCGAGCGTGGCGTGAACATGCCCGTCGACACCCGCGAGCATCCGGAGCTCGGGACTGGCGCCGTCGAGCTCCGCTCCGTTTCCCCTGGCTACCTCGCGACGCTCGGCGTTCCACTGCGCGCGGGCCGCGACTTTGGAGCTACCGCCGTCGATGGCAGCGCGCCGGTGGCTATCGAAAACGAAGCTTTCGCGAAGCGATTCTGTAAAAGCGACTCGCCGATCGGCCACACGATTCGGATCGGCCACTTGAGAGGCCGCTGGTTGACGCTGATGCCCCCGGAGCACCAAGTCGAGACCGCGGTCATCGGCGTATCTCGCGACCTGCACGAGCTGGGACTCAATCGACCAGCGACACCCACCGTTCTCGTGCCGCTGACACAGCTCGCTTTCGGAACTCCGCTGCTGCTCGCGCGGGGAGAGCCGTCGAGGATCGCGAG
>JBIOHX010000065.1:0-13974 GCA_044449465.1 Gemmatimonadales bacterium
GGATTGACGCTGCTCGAACGGTTGCGCAGCAATCGTGAGGTAATCGCGCGCGGGAACCGATGTCAAGCTTGCGCGCGCGTCGCCGGCGGGCGATAGGTGCGGCTGCGGCGCGGCGTCACTTCGGCAGCGAATCGAGCAGCGCGCGCACCGGCGGGTCGGCATTCGTCCACGCCTCGCGCACGAATGCCGCGTACTTGAGTGCGCTGTCGCGCTGACTCGCGGCGGCGAAGGCGCGCGACAACCACCAATCCAGCTCGCTCCGCGTCACGTACCGCCCCATGGCGTCGACCGGCGCCGTGTACGCATCACGCAGCGTAGATATGGCGGCGTCTGCGTGGCGCTGGGCGAGCTGCGCGCGCGCCAGCTCGATGTTCGTGCGTGTCCATCCGCCGGCCGCCCACTCGGCCTGCCGCAGCTCCCGCTCCGCGTCGACGTAACGGCCTTCCGCGGCGAACAACATGCCGCGCACGTGATGGTGAAGGATCCAGTCGCGGCCGTAATAGCTCTGCTTCCCCGCCTTCTCGAGCGAATCGACTAGCACCCGCGCCGCCGTCGTGTCGCCGGCGCGGGCCAAGGCATCGGCCTCGAGCGCGTGCGACCAGGTAAACCCGCGCGCTTCCGACGGATTGAACTGGCCTGCGGGCGAGGAACCGGGCGGATGTCCCGTGCTCTCGAAAATGCGCCGCGCTTCGGCCATGCGACCGAGTCGCGCCAGGCAATCGGCGCGCACGAGGATCAGGCCGTTCGTCGGCGGCAAGTCGGAGAGCGTCCGCAATGCGGCGGAGAACTGCCCCCGTTCGCGCTCGATCACGGATTGCAGGTCGCGCGATGCGTCGGCGAGCACCGGGTCGGTCGTACCACGCCAGGTGCGGATCAGAGAATCCGCGATCTCCGGGTGACGAGCCGCGATCATCGTTCGGCCGAATTCGGCGAGTGCCGGCGCGTCGTTCGACAGCGCGACGTAGTGGAACCCCGCTTCGATCGCCTCCGCCGATTGTCCAACTGCAGCGAGCGTGGAAGAGAGGTTTCGCCAGGTCGCCGGAAGATCGGGCTGAAGCGCCACCCACCGGCGGGCCGCAGCCTCCGCGCCCACGCGGTCTCCCTTTGCCAGCCGGATTGCCGATAGACGTCGATAGACGTCGCACGGTGTGCAGGGCCCGTCGCCGGCCGCGATGGCCAGCGAGTCGAGCGCGAGCTCCCGCACCACGACACTTTCAGCGGCCGCCCAGTTCCCGCCTAAAATGTCGGCGCGAAGCCCGTAGGCCCGAGGGTCGTGCGGGAAGCGCTTGATGAGCTGCTCGGCGAGAGCCGCGGCGCGCGCGTGTTCGCCCAGGCTGTCGAGGTTTCGGATCTCGTCGCTCAACCGGTCGAACTCCGGCAGACGCGCTGCGTGCTGGCCAGCGAGCGCGTTCAGCCGGCGCGTGAGCGTCAGATCGCCGAGGACGGTCGCCACTCCCGCCCGCGCGCGCTCCGCCACGACGAACCCCGAGTCGAGAGCGATTGCCGCGTCGAATTCGCGCGCCGCGTCGAGCCAGCGATCGGCGTCGCCGGCGAGCATGCCCCGCATGAAGTGGCGGTAGGCATCCGGGCTCGTCGTTTCGACGCCCGAGTAGCGTGGCGCGCTCCCTCCCCTGGCGACGTTGAGCAGGGAGGCAAGCCGAGTCGCGGCAAGCTGCCCCAGATCGATCGGGTTGGCCGGCCCTATGACGAACGTCTCCGCCTCGCCATTTCCCGTCGCACGGCGCAGCGTCACGTCGAGCAAGTAGCCGCCGCTGGCCGCCGAAACACCTCCGGTCACGACCCACGACGCGCCAAGCCGCCGCGCCACGTCGCTCGCCTGATCCTGCGTGATCTGCGGCGTGGGAGATCCGGCGAGGCGGATCAACACCTCTCGCACCCGAACTGGGGCGACGACCTCTACCGCGCCCATCGCCGAAAGATCGACGGCGATCATTCGAGGCAAGCCGGCGCACAGCCAGGCGATCGACGTGTCACCGCGGACGTCGTCGATGGTCGTTACGGCAACGATTGGATGATCGGACGCCGCGGCGGATGCGGTACGGCGCCGTGCCCAGAAGCCCGTGATCGCGACCACGGCCACCGCCGCGGCGATGGAACCCACCAGCCATCGTCCGCGAGCCGTCGCCGTGAGTCGCGAATTTCGCCGCGCGCTCGGCGCGGCGACCGAGGCCGGCGCAGTGCCATTCGATATCTCTGACGGAGGCTCGGCGAGCGGCCGCGTCGCCTGTGGCTCCAATGACGATGCCCGCTCCTTGTCGGCCAGCTCGCCGCGCAGCCGCCCGGCGAGAGCGACCACCGTCGCGTCGGGCCGGAGGCCGTACCCGTCGAACAACGATTGTCGTACGCGGTCGAATGTCGAGAGCGCGGCGGTGAGGCCAACGGGTGTGCCAGCTCCCGCCTGCGCGCGCAGCAACGCGATGAACGGCGTCGCCGAACGGGGGGCCGCGTCGAGCCAGCGCTCGCTGAGCGACGCGGCGGCAGCCCACTCGCTGGCCCGCAGCAGTTCCGGGAGCCGCCGCTCACACACCTCGAGAAAGTACCGTTCGAGCCGCCCACGCTCGCGCGCGACCCACCTGTCGAACTCCGGCGCGTCGGCCACGTGGACACCAGCGAGCAACGACCCTGCGTAGAGCGACACCGCGCGCCTGTCGTCGCGGGCCTCGCAGGCGGCAACGAACTGCAGCACGTCCACCTCGAGCATCGCTTCGGCGTCGAGCGATACCTGATCCCGGCGCGCCGTAATCGCGTCAGCGCCCAGGAGCCCGCGCAGGCCCGAGAGCGCGTTGCTCAACGAGTGTCGCGCGCGCGACTCGGCCTCTCCGCCCCAGAACATCTCCACCAGGCTGTCACGCGGGACCGGGCGACGCGACAGTGCGAGAACTGTCAGCACGGCTAGGTGCCGAGGCCGCACCTCCGCCGGCGTCTCGCTGTCACCCGTGACCGCGGTCAGCGACAGCTGCCCGAGCGATCGGAGCCGGAAGTGACGGCGAGTCAACATGTTGACTTGGTGAGATGTCGGGGATGGGGCGGTCCAATATAGTGTCGTGTAGCGGAGGCTGCTCGGGCAGCCTTCGTCGGACCGTGACCGGAGCCCTCTTCCTATGATGACCGAACTTCGCCTTTGGTTCTCGCGCCGGCGTCTCACAACTCGCCGAGTTCTCTGTGTCGTCTCGCCCTTCGTCGCCGCTGGCGTCATCTCGGCGATCCAGCCCGTGCCGGCTGGTGCGCAGGGCGGACTGATCGATCGGGTAAAGGCCAAGGCCAAGGAAAAGGCCGACGCGGCGACCGACAGCATGACCGATGCGGCGCTCGACAAAGCGAGCGGCAGCGTCAAATGCGCCGCGACGAACGCCGGCTGTATCAAGAAGGCGTTCGGTGCGGGTAAGAACGTCAAATTGGTCGACGGCAAGGGCAACGCGGTGTCGTCCGCGGACTCCGCCAAGGCCGTTGCTTCGGCCGGAGGCGTACCGGCGAACGTGACCGCGGCGAACGCCGCCGCGCCTTCAGCGCCGCCCCCGACGCCATTCGTCAACTACGACTTCGTGCCCGGCGACAAGGTCTTGTTCGCCGAGGATTTCTCGGCCGACAAAGTCGGCGACCTACCGGCTCGCATAAAGGTGCTGAGCGGCAACGTCGAAGTGGCCGACTACATGGGGCAGCGGTTCCTGCGCGCAACCAGCGACACACATTTGATGATTCCGCTTGCGTCGCGGCTGCCCGACAAGTTCACCCTCGAGTTCGACGCCCTTCATACTTGGGGATGGTCAACGGAGGTGCACCTCCTCGATGCGGACCACTCGGACGGCTTCAACTACGCCACCTTCGGCTCGTCAGCCGGGATCGGCGACTTTGCGTCGGAGCCCTCAGTCGACAAGTCGGATCAGGTCTATCACGCCCGGATCATGGCCGACGGCGACCACGTGAAGGTGTACGTCGACGGAAAGCGCGTTGCCAACGTGCCGACGGCGAACCTCGGCCGTTCCAACGGCGTCTGGATCTATGGACCGGCCAACGACAACGAGCCCTTCTACATCACGAACATTCGGCTCGCGGCGAGCGACAAAACGCTGTTCGACGCGCTCAGCGCCACCGGCCGCGCGTCCACCCACGGCATCCTGTTCGATACGAACAGCGACGCCATCCGCGCCGAGTCGGCGCCGACGCTCCAGGCAATTGCAGACATGCTGCACCAACACGCCGACCTCGAGCTGGTCATCGAGGGGCACACCGACAACGCCGGCGCGGCCGCGGCAAATCAATCCCTCAGCGAACGGCGGGCCGCGGCGGTGCGGCAGGCATTGATCGCGACCTACCAAATCGATGCCGCTCGACTGACGAGCAAGGGCTATGGCGCCACAAAGCCGGTTGCCTCGAACGACACGCCGGAAGGGCGGCAGCAGAATCGGCGCGTCGATCTCGTGAAGAATTGACATGCGGCCCTCCGCGTGGTGGCTCGCGGTCGTGCTTCCGGCAGCCCTCGCGGCGCAGCCGGCCACCAGCAAAAAGGACGTGGCGCTGCCCGATCGCCTGAGCGCCACCTTCGTAGGCGCGGTGCACGGCGCCCTCCCGCCGGCGTCATGCGATGCGAGCCTGCACGCCCAACCGCCCGGGAGCGCCGCCATCGGTGCATTCGAAGAGACGACTTCGGCACAATCGCCAGACGGCTCAGGAACGTTCGAGATCGTGGTTGTGTCGACCTGCGCCGCGCCCTTCTACCAAGCGCTCTTCGCCCACGAACCGATCACCGCTCACTTCTCTTTCATCGACGGTACCACCGGTCGAACGACGCTCGCGCTGACGCTGGCGAACGCGCGACTGACTCACGTCGATCTCGTGCAGGGCAGCACCTTGGGCATTGGCAGCGCCGGCATGCTCAAGATCGGCAT
Organism: Gemmatimonadales bacterium; assembly: GCA_044449465.1. Classification (GTDB taxonomy): domain Bacteria; phylum Gemmatimonadota; class Gemmatimonadetes; order Gemmatimonadales; family Gemmatimonadaceae; genus JAQBQB01. Next base: position 4,908 of record JBIOHX010000065.1, read on the forward strand.
CGCCTCCACGCAGGTCACCGCTGGCGGCGCGGCCGCTTCGACCCTCAAGCGCCTGCGCGCCCCTTCCATTCACGTCGCGAGCACCGTGCTCGTCGCCATCACGCCTGGCGCCGGTGAGACGTGGGCATCGGGCGGCGCCAGCAGCAGCGCGCATCTCGCCTCGATCTCGCCCGCCATGGACGCGACCTTCTCCGATCTGTCGGCGTTCGCGCTGACCGTGCATGCGACCGTCGATGCCGTTACCGGTATGCCGACGTCGAACTTTCAAATCGCGCTCGATCCGTTGACGAAGGCGCTGGACGCAAAGACCACGCAGATCAAGGCCGCGGCGCTTGCGCACGCAACGCTCACCCAAGCCATCGTCACGCTTATGGGACGCCAGAGCGCCACCGCGGGCATCACGCTCTGGCTCAAATCGGCCCGCCTGACTACCGACCAGCTCTCCTCGTCGACAGAGTCCATCACGATCTCAGCGAGCCGGATGACCATCACCGACATCGGCTCGGGTCGGACGGCGTCCTCCCCATGAACCTCATCGCTCTCGCCTTCGCCGCTCTGCTGCTGGCGACGCCGCTCGCCGCGCAGGCAACCGATGCGGCCGCCACCCAGCCCGGCGCACTGTCCATAGGGCCCGACAAACAGGTCGGTGCCACTCTGTCGTCGCCCGCGCAACGGCGCGCCCAGTTCGCGGCCGCCGACGCGATCGTGGCCGTGCTCCGGCGCGACGACGCCCTTGTCCATCCAATCGGTTATTCGGTGGTCCTTTCACGGGCGGCCGGCCAAACGTTGCTCGAGCCGGGCGACCGGCGCATCGACGGCGTGCTGCCCTACGGCGTCGTCGGAGGGTTTGCCTACCTCGCGACGAGCGACGACGGGCGGGGCGGCCATACGTTCGCCGCCGAGGGCGCCCGCGTTTCACTCGGCGTGATCGTCAACGGCATCGGCCGGCTCAGCGACGCCGAAGAACAGTCGGCGATGCTCGACGGCGGTCCGCCCGTGCTCACTAACTTCCGGCACACCGGCGACTTTCGCGGGCACCCGGTCTACAACGGCGACTGCATCGTCGTCTCCGGCCGGCCGGTGCCGCCGTTCGTGCCCGTCACCATGCAGCGGTATTATAGGTTGCTCATTCTCACTGCCCGCGCCGATTCCACGAGGAACGCGGCAGATCAGCGGCGTGACGCCGCAGCGCAGGCGAGCGAAGACGCCCGAAACAACTCTCCGGCGGCGCGAGCGCAGAATGACTCCAACGAGCGCGCGACGTACGAGATGATGAAAAAGATCGACCCCGCCGCCGCCGAGCAGTTTAGAAAGCAAATGCGCGACCTGACGGCGCAGCTGGCGGCGCAGACGAAGGCCGACACCGGCGCGGGATCGAGTTCGGCGAAGATCGCCGACATCATCCGGCAAGGCACCATCGAGGCCGGCAAGCATCTCAACGACCTGCAGGCGAAGCTCGACGGAATGTCGCCCACTGAACGCCAGACCCCGGTCGCGGTGGTCGCCCACGGCGTCGCGTGGGACCTCCACGGCGACGACGAACTGATCGGCATGGACGACCCTGATGGGTCGCCCCTCGTGCAAGTCAACCCCGCGTTCTTCGACCGAACCCGGCCCGCGACCGCGCCGCAAATCATTACGCTCTGCATTCAGGGCATCCAGGGGCTCGAGGATCGGTCGTATGAACGCTACGCCGGCGACGAGCGCGAGCAGGAACGCGTGCGGCTCGAGCAACGGACTCGCGATGTGGTGCGCATCCGCGATCATCTCGATTGGGCCGCGTTGGAAGCGATCGTGAAACCGTGAAGCAGCACGAGCCGCGATGAGCGCGCCCTGCCCTGTCTTCGGATTCGAGGCGCGAGCTCAAACCCGCCCGATCGACGACGACGGCCTGCACGACGTCTGGCGCGCCCTCCAGACCGAATTCCTCGAGCCGCGCGGCCTGACCGCGCGATTGCCGGCCTTCGGTCGCTTTTTCTCGTTCGTCGTGACGAGCGAAGCATCGCAGGCGACCGACGCCGACCGAACGGCGCTCGAGGCCTGGGCCGCAACACGCGCTGAGATCGTTTCCCTTCATGTCGGCCCCCTCGTCGACCTCGCCGCCGTGGCTTAGGCGGCATGGCCATTCGCGTCGTTCGACTTGGCTCGCCCCGCTCGTCCGGCGAGGGACTGCGGCTCGGTACCGTGCGCCGCCCGCCGCGCGGCGTGAAGAAACTGGACTACGCGCGCCTCGACTACTACGACCTCTGGCTGCCAGAGCTCGCGCCGAGCGCGGCCGTTGTCACGCAGGCGATGTCCGCGCGAACGGACCTTTCCGTGGGCGGCTACTGCGAGGACGAATCCCACTGCCACCGCTCCATCCTCCGCGCGCTCCTCGCCGACGCGGGGGCCGACATCCGCTGAGCGCCGCCAAGCGGCCTAGATTCTCTCGGATGACCATGCGGAAACTCTCGCGAATCCTCCTCGCGGCGCCGGCGCTCGCCGCGTTCATCGCCGGCACCCTCGGTGCGCAAGCCTACCGCCCCTCGAGCGCCGAACGGGCGACCTTCGCTGCCATCGACGCGCACAACGCCGAGGCCCTCGCGCTGCTCGAGCGCCTCGTCGACATCAACAGCGGGACGCTGAACTTCGCCGGCGTTCGCCGGGTGGCGGACGTGCTGCGTCCGCAGCTCGACGCACTCGGCTTCAAGACGACGTGGATCGACGGCGCCTCGTTCCATCGCGCGGGCCACCTCGTCGCCGTGCACCCGGGCCCCGGGCCGAAGATTCTGCTCATCGGCCACCTCGACACGGTCTTCGAGCCGACGAGTCCCTTTCAGCGATTCGAGAAGCTCGACGACTCGACGGCGCGCGGCCCGGGCGTGATCGACATGAAAGGCGGCGACGTCATCGCGCTCTACGCGCTCCGCGCCCTCGCCGACGCGGGCGTCCTACCGAAGATGAACGTGACCGTGGTGTTCGACGGCGACGAAGAGGACGCCGGCGCGCCGCTCGCCGACGCACGCCGCGCACTGACCGAGGCCGCCAACGGCGCGGCCGCGGCGATCGGCTTCGAGGACGGCGCCGGTGATCCGCACACCGCGGTGATCTCCCGGCGGAGCGCGGGTTCGTGGACGCTGACCACGACTGGCGTAACGGCGCACTCATCACAGATCTTCAAACCCGAATACGGCGCGGGCGCGGTGTACGAGGCATCGCGCATCCTGCTCGAGTTCTACACCAAGCTGTCGAAGGAGCCATATCTGACCTTCAACCCGGGCCTCGCTCTCGGCGGCACGAGCGTGACGTTGGATACCACGGGCACGGCCGGCTCGGCGAACGGCAAGCGGAACGTCGTCGCCGACTCGATGACGGTCACCGGCGATCTGCGCACGCTGTCGCCGGAGCAGCACGCCGCGGCCGTACGCACGATGCGCGAGATCGTGTCGCACCACCTCCCCAAGACGACCGCCGAGATATCGTTCGAGGACGGCTATCCGCCGCTCGCGCCCACCGACGGCAACCGCCGGCTCCTCGCGATGTACGACCGCGCGAGCCGCGACCTCGGTTTCGGCGCGGTGGTCGCGGTCGATCCGTCGCGCGCCGGCGCCGCCGACGTGTCGTTCATCGCCGGCGAGGTGCCGATGATCATCGACGGCGTCGGCCTCTCGGGCCACGACGACCACTCGGAACAGGAGACGGGGCATCTCGACATGCTCTCCCCGCTCACCAAGCGCGCGGCGCTGCTGCTCTATCGGCTGACACAGGGCGGCGACAAAAGCTGACGCCCTGGCGGCTCTCCCGCCCGCAAGGCAGTATCCAGTGATTGCAACGCGGTGCCCGCGCAGCGCGTTGGTTTGGTGCACGCGCTTCTCTTTCCCTGCCCGCCGTGAGGCCTCACATGTCATCGCACCGTCGTTCCGCGCCGCGTGCCTCGCGGCGTTCGCTCGCCGTGCACGCGCTCGCCATTTTCCTCGGGGCGGTACTCGAGGCGCTCGTCGCTACGCGCCTGCCGGCGCAGCTGCGACCCGTCAATTCGGCCAAGATGCCAAGCGCCGCCACGACGGCCTATACGATCGCCGATTTCCTGTCGCCGGCCTCGCCCCTCGAGCTCAGCGCGGCGAAAAAAGCCGACCGCATCGCCTATGTCGTCTACGAGCGCGGCATGCGCAACGTCTATACGGCCGCGGCCCCCGACTACAAAGGCGTCCGCATTACCCCTTTCCTCAAGGACGACGGCATCGACGTCAGCTCGGTGCGGCTCTCCGACGACGGCTCGATGGCCATCTTCGTCCGCGGTTCGTCGCAGAATCGCGAGGGCTGGGTTGCCAACCCGTCGCACGATCCCGATGGCCCGGACCGCGCCGTGTGGGCCGCGCGCACCGACGGCAGCGGCGCGTGGCGGCTGGCCTCGATCGAGAACACTGAGGTCGCTACCGGAGGACGCGGTGGGCGCGCCGGCTCGCCGACCCTCTCGCCCGACGGCAAGTACGTCGTGTTCGCCCGCGATGGACAGCTTTTTCGCGCGAAGACGGCGCGCCCGGTGACGTCGTCGATGGACACAGCCGGCGTTCCGTTCATCAAGGAGTGGGGCCGGCAGAGCGATCCCCTCTGGTCGCCCGACGGGACAAAACTCGCCTACGTGACGACGCGCGACACCCACGCGTTCATCGCCATCTACGACATGAAGACCCGGCACGTCGAGTACCTCACGCCGAGCACCGACTTCGACGGGTCGCCCGTTTGGTCGCCCGACAGCAAGCGGATCGCGTTCATTCGTCGGCCCGGCACACCGTTCGGCCAACAGGCCGCGGGCGGTCCCTTCGGTCAGACGCCGGCCACGCCAGCGGGTGGTCGTCGCGGCGGACGCGGCGCGCCAGGTGACGCGAGCGGTCCGAGTGGATGCGTGCCCTCCGCCGGTGGCGGCCGTGGGTTTGGCGGCGGCGGGCGCGGCGGCGAGCCGGATACGGCGCGCATCGACGGCTTGTGCCGTGCCGCATTCGCCGGCGGCTACACCATCGAGCTGATGGTCGGCGACGTCGCGACGGGCAAGGCCGCCATGTTCTGGCACAACCAGCCCAACGACCGGACATTTGGCTCCATCAACTCGATCGCGTGGGCCGACGACCGCGCCGTGTTCACCGCGAACCGGCCGAACGACGAGTGGGACCGCTACTTCTCGATCAGCATCGACTCGCCCGAGGCGGAGCCGGTGCTGCTCACGACCACCGATGGGCTGATCAACGACAGCGTGGCCGACCGCACGTTCGTGACCACGGCATTCTCGCGCGACGGCAAGACGTTCTACTATTGCACGAACGCGAACGACATCGAGAAGCGGCACATCTGGGCCGTGCCGACGAGCGGCGGCACGCCGCGGCAGATCTCGACCGACGACGGCGTGGAAGTGTCGCCGACCCCGCTGGCCTCGGACCGGCAGCTCGCGGTGCTCTACTTCAACGCCAAGCAGCCGGCGTCGATTGGCATCGTGCCGGCCGCCGGAGGCTCGACCAAGATCGTCTTCCCGACCCTGCCGAAGTCCTTCCCCCAAGCGGCGCACGTGGTGCCGGAGATCGTGCTCACGCACGCGGCCGACGGGCTCGAGATCCACAACCAGCTCTTTCTGCCCAAGGACATCAAGCCCGGGGAGCGGCGGCCCGCGATCGTGTTCGTGCACGGCGGCCCGTCACGCGAGATGCTGCCGGCGTACCACTACATGCAGTTCTATCATTGGGCCTACGCGTACAATCAGTGGCTGCAGTCGCAAGGCTACGTCGTGATGTCGATCAACTATCGCAGCGGCGTCGGCTACGGCCGGTCGTTCCAGCGCGCGCAGAACACGGAAGGCCGCGGCAACTCGGAGTATCAGGACGTCGTCGCCGGCGCGAAGTATCTCCAGTCGCGCCCCGACGTCGATCCGACTCGTATCGGCATCTGGGGACTGTCCTACGGCGGCCTCCTCACCGCCGAAGCGCTGGCGCGCAACTCCGACATCTTCGTCGCCGGTGTCGACCTCGCCGGCGTGCACATCTATGGAAACGCGCAGGATACTACGACCCTGGCATTCCGATCGTCGGCGGTCGGCGCGATCAATGGCTGGAAGTCGCCGGTATTTCTCGAACAGGGCGACGACGATCGCAACGTCGATTTCTCGCAGATGGTGGGTCTGGTCGACCTCCTGCGCTCCCACGGCGTCTACTACGAGCTGACGGTGATCCCCGATGACGTGCACGAGTCCCTCGTGCACACCCGCTGGCTCGACATCTTCAGCCGGTCGAGCGACTTCCTCCATCGTTTCGTGTGGGACAAGCAGACTCCCCCCGCGATGACGACGAGCAGCGGAAAATGAGCCCCCGGCGCCGGGGCTTCGGCTTCTGGCTGCTCGCCGCCGGGGCGACCGCCGTCACGCTAGTTCTGGTATTGCAGAAGACCAAGCAGGCGATGCTCCCGGCGGCCCAGACGCGAGTCTTGTGGGCCGCCGAGGGAGCGACGCTTGCCGCCGCTGCGGTGCTCCTCTCCGGTTGGGGACGCGGTGCCGGTTGGACGGACGCACAGCGGCGGCTCGGCGCGATCGTCAACGACTACTATGCGCCCCGACGTGATGCGTTCGTGAGCAGCGGCGCCGTTGCCGGCGGCGTGCTCGGCGGCCTCTGTTGGGCCCTTGCGACGTGGGCCGTGGTGCTCGGCGGAATGCGACGTGGCACGATGGAGCGCGGCCTGCTCGACTTCGAGGTTGCCGCCCTCGTCGGCGCAGTCACCGGTGGCGCGGTTGGCGCGGTGCTCGGCCTCGCTGCCGGACAGGTCTGGGAGACGCGCCATCGCCGCAGGCGTGAACGCATGCTCGCGGAACGGAGCACGAATGCCTGATCTGACGATTCGCGTCAAAAAGAAGACCGACGGCGGAGCCGCGCTCACCTGCATCCGCGCCGACGGCTCGACCACCTGGCAACGCCAAGAGAAGCTCTTGGGTGTCTTCTTTCCGCTGCACGACCTCACGCACTGTGCGGTGGAGTCGGTGCTGGGCTTCGATCGCGCGTTCTTCGGGCTGCTCGCCGAGGGATGGGACATCTCCGACTTTACGGGCACGGGCCTCAAGTACCGCCTGCCGGCCGACGCCCACCTCGCCGAGCTGATCGTCGGGTTCATCGATCTCGAGCAACGCACCGGCGCCCCAATGACGCCCGAGGAGTGCAACGAGAAGATTCGCGAGTTCTTCAATGAAGCGAAGCTCGCGCTCCCAGAATTCGCCATCGACCAGTCGCAGCTCGAGGCGATCCGCGAGCGCCGCGACGAGCTGTTCGCGGCCTGGCGCACCGTCGAGCCGGGCGCGGCGCTCGAGGTACCGTTCACGCGGCGCGGGGCGCGGAGTGAGGTTTGACTCGCTCCCGCGCTGGCCCGCAAGCTACCGTCCGCCTAGTACCAACCCGAGCCCGAACTGCGTGTGACCCCCGGAGATCGGGATGTACTGAAGCCCGGCGTTCACCGCCACCGAGTTGGAGCGGTGGTAGATCGCGATGCCGGCGCCGATCAGGAATCGCGTACCGCTGTCCGATCTGTTGGTGTCGTCAGAGCTGACGTCTCCGAATCCAAATGCCGGTGTGATGTACGGTACGAAGCGCATCTCGTCCCTTCTCCGCCTGCTCGACACGAGCGAGATCGGCAGCCCGACGGAACCCGCCCACACCGTACCACCGGGGGGTTTGGCGAATCCGAGCTCGCCGTTCACACCGAAGACGATCTTCGCCGCGTCGCGCGCGGCACTGAGCGGCCAGTCGCCAAGTCGCGTGTCGGCACCCGCCGACAGCATCAGCGAGTTGTTGCTGCTCGAGGTGAAGCCGTCGTCGAACGAAGTGTGCGCGATGCCGCCGGTGAGCGAGAAGGTCGACATCGTCCCCCAGGGCAGCACCGCCGTGGCGCCGAAGTTGTTGAACGCCGACGTGACGTCGTCGCCCCCAACGTGGCCGTAACGTAGCGCGAACGCCGCGCCGTTGTGCGGCTCGTCGAGGATCGTGTTCGTGGCGATCGGCGGCAGGCCGCCGAGCGGGGTGGAAAGCAACGCGAAATAGGCTGTCACGTCGCCCGACGACTGCGCCGCGGCCGGGCGAGCAACGAGCGGCACGGCCATGAGGCATGCAGCGGCGGCAACAAGGGTGGCGGTAATGCGCATGAAGTCCTCGTTCAAAGAGTGCGTCCAGCAACCGACGGGTGCGTAGCAATAAGCGCGCGCGGGCCACGTGATCGCGGTCACGCCGGCGCAGCGGCGCGGAGGCGCCAGTAGTCCTCGTCGGAACTGAGCACGTCCAGCTCGATCGCCGTCGGCCCTTCCTCGATGGTGTAGTCGGCGATGTGGATCGCCGACGTCGGAATCACCCGACCGCTCGCGTCCTCGAGGCTGAGCCCCAACGCGTCGCGCGACTTGTGATAGCGCGCGAGCAACCCGGCGTCGCGCGGCGAGCCGTCACGCGGCTCGGCGTGCGCGAACAGTCGGAACACCGGCTGCACTAGCTCGTAACCCAACCCCGGCCGAAACGCGCCCCACGCGCGCCCGACGTCCGGTTGCGCATGCTCGAGATCGGAGTGGCCGACGATGACGCCGTGCAGGCGAACGGTGTGACGCATGCATCAACCTAAGAACCCGATCCCCAAAGGGTCATGCAGCGCGGGCACCGCTGCGTTGCGAATGCCGCGAGCGTCGGCGTTGAATCGCTCGGCACCGTTGCCGCCCGGCTTCGTCAACCGCGAATCTCGCCTCAACCAACTCGAGCTCTCGCACCATCGGCGCAAACGTCGATCCCGTACCAATCAAGTTCGCGATTCCAGGCATGAGCTCCGCGCTGTGTCGAGCCGACCACGCGCGCGACCGCGTTCGATCCGCGTTTCGCCACACCCATCATCGTTCACCAGGCATCGCGCCTGCGACCGCTCGCCGCGACCTCGTCGCCACTCGCATTGACGCAACTCCGATTCGCCTGAACGCGACCCGCGTCGGCATCAACCCGACTCCGACCGGCATCAATGCGACTCTGACCCGCATCAACCCGACTCGCATCGGCACCAACCCGGCGCCTCTCCGCGCGAACCTCACACC
>JBIOHX010000066.1:0-13951 GCA_044449465.1 Gemmatimonadales bacterium
AAAGTATCGCGACGAGCTGGCGAAGAACCGCCGCCTCATGGGCGCGCAGGGAATCGACGCCACCATCGCACAGCACAAGCACGACGCGATCGTCGCGCCGACGCAGGGGCCGGCCTGGCTGATCGACCTCGTGAATGGCGACGCGGGCGGCGGCGGTTCGTTCACCGCGCCGGCCGCCGTCGCCGGCTATCCGCACGTGACCGTGCCGATGGGTTTCGTCCGCGGCCTGCCTGTCGGACTGTCGTTTGTCGGGCGCGCGTGGACCGAGGGAACCCTACTCAAGCTGGCCTACTCTTTCGAGCAGGCGGCCTCCGCGCGGAGGAAGCCGTCCTTCGCGCCGACGGCGGTGCTCTGAAATCCGTCGCCGTCATTTGCCAGGGATGGTCGAGGTCACGACACCCTCCGCGTCGAGAAATTCGATCCGCGCGGCACCGAGCGAGTCGACGGCCAAGCGCAGGCGAGGCTTGCCGTTCGGATCGGCGAGGGTGAGCACCGACGCTTTCGAGGGGTCGCGACCGATGAATAGACGCTGCACGCTGAGCGGCACGCCGTTCCGCGGGCCCGCCCAGCGCGCCAACGCGGCGCGGCGCACCGACGTGTCCGTCATCTTCATGATCGAATCGCGTTCGGCCACCATGTCGTAGATGTCCACGGGCGCACGGTCGTTGATCGAAAAGCCCATCAGCTTTCGGCCGTTGTTGTCGCTGTAGTCCAGGTTTACCACCTGATCCTGGTTGAACTGGTCGAACGACATGTGCGTCGACGCCTGATACGATCCGTTCGTACAGGCGCGACCCGACGTGACGGATCGGCCGGCGGTGCACGTGCTCCCGGTGAACGTCAGGCCGCCGTTCTCCGTGCCCTCGTCATTGAAGAAGATGATTCCCGGGCGGCCGCCGCCTTCATACCCGAACGGTTTGTTCTTGTAAATCGGGCCGATCGAGCGCGGGCGGTTCGACAGCACCATGCGATAGTTGCCGTTCGGCTCCCGAATGTTGATCCGCTGTACGTCGATTTCGTCGAACGTCGCGGTTCGCGACGACCGAGTGAAGGCGGCGACCGAGAGCACCGCGAGCAGCGTCGTCGTCACGGCGGCATAGCGCTTCAGAAAGCGGACATCGCGCTCGATGGTCTGGCTCATTGGGGTTGATCCTCGTGAGTTGATGACGCGTCGGCGGCTCCGCTTGCGCTTCTACACGGCGTCTGTTATCCTCACCCCTGTAGAAGCCAAAGGGGAGCCAGCCGTGGCCGACAAGAATGAGCGAAGCATCGACGAAAAGCTCGACCTCCCGCAAGGGACCCTCGATCTCCTGATCCTCAAAGCGCTGTCGCTCGGGCCGCAACACGGATGGGCAATCTCCGAGCGCATCCACGACGTTTCGCGCGCAACACTCCAGATCCCGCAAGGGTCGCTCTATCCCGCCCTCCACCGCCTCGAGCGCCACGGCTGGATCCGCGCCGAGTGGGGCGCATCGGACAACAATCGCAGGGCGAAGTACTACGAGCTGACCAAGATCGGCCGCAAGCAGCTCGACACCGAGGCCGCCGATTGGGCGCGACTCACGGCCGCCGTCGCCCTCGTCCTGCGAATGACCTGAGCATGTTCACAGAATTGTGGAGCGACCTCCGTCATCGCTTGCGTTCGCTCGTGCGCCGCGGCGACGTCGAACGCGAGCTCGACGACGAGCTCCGCTTTCACCTCGAGCGCGAGATCGAGAAGCTGGTGCAGTCGGGCGCTTCGCGCACCGAAGCCGAGCGGCGCGCGCGGCTCGCCTTCGGCGGGGTCGAACGTGCCAAAGAAGACGCGCGCGACGTACGCGGAACGGCTCGGCTCGAAACGCTGCTGCGCGACATGCGCTACGCCGCGCGTGTCCTGCGGACCCGTCCGACTTTCACGCTCGCCGTGGTGCTGATCCTCGGCATCGGCATCGGTGCGAACTCGGCGGTGTTCACGCTCGTCGACGCGCTCTTGCTGCGAACGCTCCCGGTGCCGCATCCGGAGCAGCTCGTCACCGTGGGCGACCCGGCAGACGTGCACTCCGCGTGGACCGGTTCACCGGTGACCGAGTACACGTCGTACCCGGTGTTCGTCGATATTCGCGACCAGAACACGGTTTTTTCAGACGTCTACGCCAACGGCTACCCCAACGATTGGGACGTCTCGGTCAATGGCGACGCGAACGCCGTCGAGCATCCGCTCGGACGGCTCGTCAGCGGCGGATTCTTTTCGGTGCTCGAGGTGCGGGCATATCTCGGCCGCACCTTCACCGCCGCGGAAGACGCGACCCCGCGGGGCGATCCGGTCGCCGTGATCAGCTACGCCTATTGGCAGCGCCGATTCGCTGGAGACCGTGGCGTTCTCGGCCGCGTCATCCAAATCAATCACACGCCGATCTCCATCGTCGGCGTCGCGCCAGCGGGTTTCACCGGCGACATCGTCGGCGAATCGACGGACATCTGGGTTCCGATGATGATGGCGCCGGCCGTGCGGGCGGGGCCGCCCGTCCTCGACAATCGCGAGGCGTCGTGGCTCGTCATCATGGGCCGCCTTCGCCCGGGCGTGACGCTGACGCAGGCGCGAAAGCAGATCACGGCGATCGAGACGCAATCGATCCGCGCCCACATCGACGGTCGGACGCTCACTGAGTTCGACGAAGATCTTCGTTCGACGCCGATTCTGGTACAGAGTGGAGCCGCAGGCTTCTCGAGCGTTCGCGACTTCTATGGATCGGCGATCCTCATCGCCATGGCCGCCGTCGGGCTCGTCGTGCTCGTCGTCTGCGCGAACGTCTGTACGCTCATGCTCACCCGCGCCGCCGCGCGCGGCCGAGAAATGACGGTCCGTATGGCGCTCGGCGCGGGCCGGAGTCGCCTCGTGCAGCAGCTGCTCACCGAGAGCGCGATACTGGCGCTTCTCGCCGCGCTTGTGGCGATCGGCGTCGCCGCTGCGGGGAGTCGCCTGCTCATCGCGACGGCCACGCTCGGCGACGCCCCGATCGCGCTCGATACGCATCCTGATCTTCGAGTCTTCGCGTTCACGTCCGCGGTGACGCTCGCCTGCGTGCTGCTCTGCGGTCTCGCGCCGGCGATTCGCGCGACACGCAACGACGTAGCAACCGCGCTCCGCGCGCACAGCCGAAATCTCTTCGGCGCTCGCGGACGCTTCGGCGCGGGGCGGGCCCTGGTCGTCGCACAGATGGCGCTCACGATGCTGCTGCTCGTCGGAGGCGGCTTGCTCGTCCGCAGCATGCAGCAACTCCTGCACGTCGAGCTCGGCATGGACCGCGACCACGTCGTCATGGTTCACGTGGCGACCGCTCGCACGAACTACGTCGGCGCTCGGCTCGCCGCGGTGCGTTCGGCGTTCGCCGACCGCGCACGCCAACTACCGGGCGTTGACGCGGCGAGCTTTACGCTGGAAGGCATCTTCAGCGGCGGCGCATCGGGCGGCCACGTCGACGTGCCCGGCTTCGTCCCGCAGGCTGACTCCGAGCGGCAGGTGCAATACGACGAGGTCGGCCCCGGTTTCTTCAAGGCGATCGGCGCGACGATCGTACGCGGCCGAGACTTTTCGGCAAGCGACGCGGGGAATCGAGCGAACATCGGCGCGATCAACGAGACGATGGCGAAAGCGTACTTCCGCGATCGCGACCCGATCGGACGCACGGTGACGCTGGACAGCGTCAACTACACCATTGCCGCCGTGGTGCGCGACGTCGAAGAGGTTCGCGATCTGCGCGCGAAGCCGATCCGACGTCTCTATATGGCGACGATTCCGCCGAGCGATCGGCCGCGCACCTTCGAGCTGGCGGTCCATGTCGCGGGCCGGCCGGCGGCGAGCGTGGTCGAGCCGCTCCGGCGCGCGCTTTCGTCGCTCGACCCGACGGTACCGTTTACCATCACGCCGCTCGACGAACGAATCCGGCGAACGGTCGGCGAGGAGCTGTTACTGACGAAGATGACGGTCTTTTTCGGGGCGCTGGCCCTCGCGCTGGCCGCGCTTGGCTTGTACGGCGTCACCGCCTACTCGACCGCACAGCGCACCGCGGAGTTTGGCTTGCGCACCGCGCTCGGCGCCGAGCCCGGCGCGGGCACGCGGCTGGTCGTCGGCGAGGCGGCTCGCGTGGCGATTCTCGGAATCTTCGTCGGGCTGCCACTCGGGCTGTTGGCGACTCGCCTCATCCGGAACGTAATGTTCGGCGTCAGCCCGCTCGACTGGCCGTCCCTCAGCATCGCCGTCGCCGTCTTGGTATTCACGTCGCTCATCGCGAGCTGGCTCCCCGCGCGCCGAGCCGGACGCGTCAGCCCTATTGAAGCGCTGCGGACCGAATAGGAGGTCTTCATGTTCGCCGATCTATGGAGTGACGTTCGCTATCGATTGCGCGCCCTCGTCCGCCGGGCTGCCCTAGAACGCGAGCTCGACGATGAGCTCCGCTTTCACCTCGAGCGCGAAACCGAAAAGCTCGAGCGCTCGGGGCTCAGTCGCGCCGAGGCGTACCGGCAAGCGCGATTGACGTTCGGGGGCGTGAGTCGCACCAAGATGGACACACGCGACGAGCGTGGCGTCGCGCTCTTCGAGATCCTCGCACAGGACCTCCGCTATGCGCTCCGCGGCCTCAGGCGCGCCCCAGGCTTCACGTCTGCCGTCGTGCTCACGCTCGCATTGGGCATCGGCGCCAATGCGGCGATGTTCACCGTCGTCGACCGCCTCATGTTCCAGCAGCCTGCGTTTCTCACCCAGCCTGGCGCGGTGAACCGCGTCTATCTGTCGTACGACAATCGCGGAAGTACGATCCGTGACTGGACCTATGAGTACCGGCGTTATCTCGACTTTCAGCAGTGGACGACGTCCTTCTCGCAGATGGCTGCGGTCTCGGTTCAGCCGATGGCCGTCGGTACGGGAGACGCGGCCGTCGAGTTGCCGGTTGGCCGCGCCAGCGCGTCGCTATTCAGCTTCTTCGATGCTGCTCCAATCATTGGACGCTTCTACACGGAACGCGACGATGCGCTCCCGGCCGGCCAACCCGTCGCCGTGATCAGCTACGGCTACTGGAAATCGCGATACGGCGGCAGAATGGACGCGGTCGGCGAGCGAGTACAGATCGGATCGGGGAGTTACACCATCATCGGGGTGGCGCCGGAAGGGTTCACCGGATTGCCCGAAGCCTCTCCTGGCTACACCGCAGACGTTGCGCCAGTGGCGTGGGTCCCTGCCACCGCGTATGCCGCCCTGCAGCGGTCGAACTTCTATCAGGGCTACCACTGGGCCTGGCTCGACGTCTTCGTGCGACGGAAGCCGAACATCTCGGTCGCTGCCGCCACGGCGGACCTGACGCACGCGTATCGACTGAGCTGGAATGCGCAGCGCGCGCTCGAGGATCTCGATCCCATCGAGGTCTCGCACCCCACGATAACCCTCGGTCCCGTGCAGTTCGACCGCGGCCCGGTCGCCGGGCCCGAGGCGCGCGTCGCCCTCTGGATCTCCGGCGTTGCCCTAATCGCGCTGCTCGTCGCCTGCGCGAACGTCGCCAACCTCCTGCTCGCGCGGGCGTTCGGCCGGCGCCGCGAGATCGCCGTGCGTCGCGCCATGGGGGTGAGTGGTTCGCGACTCGTCGCCCAACTTCTCACCGAGAGCCTCCTGCTTGCCCTCCTCGGCGGCGTCGCCGGACTCGCCGTCGCGCGGTTCGCCGGGTCGTCGCTCGACGCGATGCTCGGCGTTTCCTCGGCCACTGGTGCAACGCTCGTCGACCCGCGGACGCTTGTGGTCTGCGCGGCGCTCGCCCTGTTCGTCGGCCTCGTCACCGGCGTCGCCGCGGCCGCGCACGGCGGCCGCCGCGGTGACCTGATCGGCGCACTGCGCGCCGGCGCACGCGACGGCGCGTACCGGCGTTCGCGGCTCCGTGCCTGGCTCGTCGTCGCGCAAGGCGCGCTCTCGACGGCACTGCTGATCGGCGCCGGATTGTTTGTCCGCAGTCTCAACCACGTCCACGCTGTGCCGCTGGGCTTCGACGTCGACCCCATCGTGCTCGTCGAACGGAACATGCGCGGCGTAAAGCTCCCCGCCGACCAAGAGCGTTTGCTCATGCAGCGTCTCGAGGCGGACGCCAAGCGCATTCCCGGCGTGGTCGACGCGGCGCAGATGTTGAGCACTCCGCTCTACGACTTCGAGAGCACGGGGCTGTACGTCGCCGGCATCGACTCGGTCCGCAAGCTTGGACGCTTTCAGATGCAGATCACGACGCCGAGCTTCTTCCACACCCTGGGTACGCGCATCATCGCAGGGCGTGGCCTGGTGGCACAGGATACGAAGGCCGCCCCCCGCGCCATCGTCGTCAGCGCCGAAATGGCCCGCCGCCTCTGGCCAGGCAGAAATGCACTCGGACAGTGCATTCGCGTCGGCTCCGACAGTACGCCCTGCTTCAGCGTCGTCGGCATCGCCGAGGACGTCCGACAGCGCGGCATCTCGCACACGCCGGACGCGACCTACTACCTCGCGGCCGATCAGGTGGCGCGCGTTCCGAACGGGCTATTCGTTCGTGTCTCCGGTCATGGTACCGATTACGCCGAGCGCGTGCGCCGTGCGCTGCAGGCGGACATGCCTGGCGTTTCGTACGTCACGACGCTCCCATTCTCGGACGTCGTCGGCAACGTGGAACGGTCATGGCGCGTCGGCGCGCTGATGTTCGCCGCGCTCGGCGGCCTCGCCCTCGCGCTCGCGGCAATTGGCTTGTACAGCGTCATCGCCTATGGCGTGGCGCAGCGAACCAACGAGCTTGGCATCCGCATTGCCCTCGGCGCCCGCATGTCGAATCTCGTACGCCTCGTCCTGCGCGAGGGCTTGGCGCTCGGGCTCATCGGCACTGCGATCGGCGCGCTCCTGGCGCGCGTCGGTGCACGCTGGCTGGCGCCGCTGCTGTTTGACGAGTCTCCGTCCGATCCGACGGTCTATGGCGCGGTCCTCGTCACGCTGTTGCTCTCGGCCCTCGTCGCCTGCGTCGTACCCGCTCTGCGCGCGGCACGCGTCGATCCCAACACAGCCTTGCGCGCCGACTGACGGCGGCCGTCGGGCCAGGCGAGCAAGGCGACGACCAGCGCCCGCGTCACGGAACTGCGCGCGCCCCAGCGTGCGGTGGGTCGAGCGGAATGAACTTCCCGGCGTCGATCACGCCGTCGTGCACCGTGTAGAGCGTGAACCCCGACGGCACGATCATCGGGCCCGCCTGCGCCGGTCCCACAATCGCCGAGCTCTGCTCGAACCGCGTCATCTGCCCGTTTGTCTCAAAGCTCAACCGCTCGGCGGCGTGCGTGTGCGCCCCGATCGCCAGCGGATAGTTGTGTTTCTCGAGCGCGTGCAGTACCTCCTGCACGTTGCCGACGGTGTGGCGATAATCGGTCTTTCCATTGATGTGCACCACGTCGCTCACCAGCGGCATGTCGATGTAGCCGAGCACGTTGAACCACGCCGAAACGAGCGGAATGTGCATGAACGTCACGACCGGCTCGCTCGCCGGGACGAGCGCCAGATCGCGCTCGAGCCACGCCATCTGCACGCTGTCGATCCTCCCATAATACGCCGAGTCGTCGCGCTGCACCGAGTTCATGCCAATGAAGTGCACGCCGCCGTAAGTAAACGAGTAGTAGTCGGGGCCGAAGTAGTGCTGGTACATACGCCGGCCGAACATCGGATGGTTGACTTCGACGTGCGACCGCGAGCGGATGATGCCGAAGTGGTCGTGGTTCCCGGGAACGGTCCACACCGATTCTTTGAACCTCGCGATCTCGCCACTGACCATGTCGAAGTACGACGCCGCCTCGCTGTCGGAGACGCTCATCGCGTCGCGTACGAGGTCGCCGGCGAGCAGCGTGAAGGCGGGGTGCAGGGAGTCGTCCATCGCACGAAAGCGCCGCATGCGCTCGACGCTCGCCGGTCCAACGTGCGGATCGGACGCGTCGACGAACGAGAAGGTTCGCGGTTGACGCTGCGCGCGGAGGGGAAAGGCAATCGGCGCGTCGCTCGTCGAGACCTTGCGCCAGAACGTCCCCACTGCGGCGTAGCCGTCGGGAACTGAGACGAAGATGAGTCCCGACTGCCCGACAGGAAGGCTGAAAGCGCCAGTCGAGTCGGTGACGACAACGGTCTCTTGATTGGACACCGCGACGCCTTGGAGTCCACGCTCCGACCGGTCGCGCACCCCGTTCCCGTTTGCGTCGGCGAACACGACCCCGCGCGCGCTCGTCTGCTGCGCGCAAATCGCGCACGGCAACGCTGCGAGCGCGAGCACTCCGACCGTCCAGCGCACGAGCGCGCCGATCCGCACGGCAGATGCGCCGATCATGGAGCGAGCACCGGCTCTTCCCGCTCGCTCGCTTCGATCACCGGCGCACGACGGGCGAGCGATATGGTCGTCCCGGCCGAGATCGCGCCAACCCCCATGAAGACCGCTCCGAGCACGCCAAGGTCGACCAGCGGCGGCCTCAGAAACGCGACGATGCCGAGCATCATCGTAACGGCGGCCAGTGCCCCCCATCCCGCTGCGCGTGCGGCGGACAGTGACTCAACGGTTCGTCGCCGCTCAGCCCCCGCGAGCAGGAAGGAGAATGCGATAGCCGCGACGCCGCCAGCGACAGCGAACGCGACGAACGATTGCCCCGTGATTCGCGCTAGTAAACCCAACGGAAGGCGAAACTTTGAAAAGCCTGTCCAGAATCGCCAGGTGATGATTGCGGAACCGACCGAACCCCAGGCCAGTCCCCATAGCGCAGCGACGCTGAGCGCTCCACGAATTCGACGCATGATAGACATGTTCTGCTCTTTCTACATCCACTTCTCGTCCGCCGTCGGTCCATAGATCGACGGCAACGGCACGTTGACAAGACGCAGATAGACCGTGAGCTGCCCGCGATGGTGAACGAGATGACTCAAATGCATCCGCGCCGTCTCACCGCGCGGTGAGGACATGAAAACCTTGTCGCCGTGCTTGAGCGACCACAGCTCGTCGAGCGTCGGCCCAGTCACCGATTCGAGCGCTGCGCGCGCCGCTTTCGCGTTCTTGTCGAACTCGAGAAGAATGGCGTCGGTCGGTTCAAAGCTGTACCCGGCGACCCCCGCCAAATCCATGTACGGCTCGCGCAGCATCTGCGCGATCCATCCGGGAATCCAAGCGACGAGCAATGCGAGATGGCCGAGGGGGAACGACTTCTCGTGCGGCTTCCACGTACCCTTGGCCGTCGGGACGCGTTCGAGAAGACGCCGCGTGCTGGCCATCTCGGTGTCGAACTCTTTGAGTGGGATTGCTGGGGCTGACATATGGGTACCGGTTGGCGTGGGCCGCGGGACCATGGGCGCGACGCCAATTTGCACCCAGCCCGGTGCCCAGGCGAGGCGTGAACCGTAAGGATTTTGCGAGCGACGCGCCTTCAGTCCGCCCGCAGCGCCACCACGGGATCGACGCGCGCCGCCCGGCGCGCCGGCCCCAGCGTCGCCAGAATGGTGACCACGAACATCGCGACCACCACGCCGCCAAGCGTGATCGGATCCGCCGGCGATACTTCGATCAGCGCCGCGCGCATCACGCGCCCGGCGCCGAGAGCGCCGACGAGGCCCACGCCGATGCCGATCGCGCTCAATTTGCCGCTCTCGCCAAGCACGAGCCCGAACAATGACCGCGCGTCGGCGCCGAGCGCCAGACGAATGCCGAACTCTCGCATCCGCTGTGCTACGAGGAACGCGATCAGCGCATAGAGCCCAATGAGCGCGGTCGCCGCCGCGGCGCTCGCAATGCTGATCATCGAGCCGGTGAAGATCCGATACGGTGTGTTCGCGTCGTCGATCAGCTTGGCGAACGATTGTACGTCGCTCACCGCCAGGTCGCGGTCATAGTCGTGAATCACCCGCATGGCATCGTGCGCCGCCAGGAGCGGATCGTTCCGCGTCCGAAGCACGAGCTGCACGCTGCTCGACGGGCGCTGTGCGAGCGGTACATAAATGTCGCCGACCGACGTCTCACCCGGCGCGCGCCGGGCATTCGGGCGCGTCTCGCTGGCCACGCCGACGATCCGCCATGACGCGCTGTCGATAACGAGCGCCTGCCCGATCGGATTCGCGCTCCCGAACATGGTCCGCGCCACTCGCTCGTCGACGACCGCCACGCGCGGCGTTCCGGGTCGATCGCCCTCCTCGAGCGCGCGCCCCGCGCGAATCGCGATCCCCAGCGTCGTGAAATAATCCGCCTCCGCCGCGATCATGTGCGCGGTCGGCTCGTGCCCTGGCGCGGACCGCGCTCCCCCAGCCACACCGAACGCCTCGGCCGGCGCGGCGTTGCTATAGGGAAGACCCAGCGCCGCTGTCGCGTGGACGACGCCCGGTAGCGCGTCCAACCGGTCCGCAAGCTGCTGCCAGTACAGCGAATCGCTCGCCCGTCCAGCCTGCCCGATCGCCGCGCCGACGATCGCTGGCGCCGTTACGCGCAGCGTGAGCGCGTGGTCCGAGCGAAAGCCATCCAGCGTCCTGTTCCGATTCTCGGCTCCCCGCGCAATCAAGCCCGCGGCGCCGAGAAGCACCACCGCGAACACGATCTCCACCACGACGAGCACTCGCCGAATGCGCGAGACGCTCCCACCTGCCGACCCGCCCCGCGCTCCCTCCTTGAGCTCAGCGACCATGGACGCGTGCGAAAAGCGCAAGGCTGGCCAGAGCGCGATGATGATGCCCGTCACCACACTCGTGATCACCGCGGCCCCGAGCGCGGTCGGGTCCAGACGCAGCTCGTGCCACCGCGGGACGGCGTTGGCGATGAACCCTGGCATGTCGTCCCGCACGAACCGAATGCACAGCGCAGCCACCCCCGCGCCTGCGATTCCTCCCGCGAGCGTGACGAGCACCGTCTCCGTCAACAGTTGGCGAACGATGCGCCAGCGGCTGGCGCCCAACGCCGATCGTACGGCGATCTCCCGACTCCGCATCGTGAGTCGCGCCAATAGCAGCCCAGCGAGATTGACGCACGCCACCACGAGCACCATGCCGACCGCAACGTAGAGCGGAAGGTCATCCTCGCGAGACGGCGTCACCCAATCGGTGAACGTCTCGGCGTCGAACACAATGCCGCGCAGCCCAGCGGGATTACTCGCCGCCAGGCGAACACCCATCGTTGTGATCTCGGCCCGTGCCGCCGCCAGCGAGGTCCCCGGGCGCAGCCGCGCGAATGCTTCGCCGTCGCCGATCGCCGTGTGGTTGGCTAGCGCCGCCTGGTCGAAGACGACCGGAACCCACACCGCGCTCCCCTCGGGCAGCGCTCCCGCTCGGGGAATGACGCCGATCACTACGCGCGGCGTGCCGTCGAGCACGATCGTGCGCCCAACCACCGTCGAGTCGCCGCCAAACCGAGTCTTCCAGAACGACTCGCTCAGTACTGCGACGTTGCTCTGACCTCCTACGCTGTCGGCCGCGCCGAATGTGCGACCAACGATTGGCCGCACGCCGAGCGCGTCGAAGAATCCCGCGGTGACCCGGGCGCCGGAGAGAACCTCGGCGCGGTCGACGCCCCGAAGAACCGGTCGCCACGATGAAAGAAACGCGAAGTCGGTGAGCGTGCGAGCCGACTGACGCATGCTCGTGAAGTTGCCGCTCGCCAGCGCCCCACACGCACCGCATTCATCCTTCGGCGCCTGTCCGATGTGGACGAGCGTCGACGGGTTGGCGACGTCGATGCTCACTTCGGTAACAATGTGTTCGATGCCGAACATCGCCGTGCTCGCGCCGATGCCAAGCGCAAGTGTGACGATCGTGGTGACAGTGAAGACAGGGCTTGCGCTGAATTGGCGCAGCGCCTGGCGGAGGTCGTGCAGGAGATCGTTCAGCATGAATGCCCCCGACATGGGTGTACGTTCGACATCCGCCTTACGTCTCGATCCGATCGATGTTTCGACTCGGCGCCTACCCCCACCCAGCGCTTGCGCCTCCCCTGGAACGGCCGCATCATTACCGGAGCATATCCGGTAAGCGATTCCGCCACCATGCCAACCGACTTTTCACTCATCCAGGGCACGCTTGACGCGCTCATCCTCAAGACCCTCGTCTGGGGACCGCGCCACGGCTACGCGATCGCCCGCTGGATTAAGGACGCCTCTCGCGACGCGCTCGACGTCGAGGATCGCGCGCTCTATCTCGCGCTCCATCGCCTCGAGGATCGGGGCTGGGTCGACGCCGAGTGGGGAATCACCGATGCCAACCGGCGCGCCAAGTTCTATCGGCTGACGACGGCCGGCCGCCGCCAGCTGCGCGCCGAAGTCGACCGCCTCGCGTCGTACACCGAGGCGCTGTTCAGAGTTCTCAACGCGACCAGTTCGGGAGAGCGCGCATGACCGACCACCGCGGAGTTCGTCGCTTCTTTCGCATCTCGCGCCCCGAGCGCGACGTCGACGACGAGATCGGCTTTCACCTCGAGAGCCGCACACGCGATCTCATGGCGCGTGGCTTCTCGCGCGAGCAGGCGGAAGCGGCGGCGCAGAAGGAATTCGGTGACGTACCCGATGCTCGCCGAGAGCTCACGGACGTCGTCCGGCGTCGCGCGTCACGGCGCGACCTTCGCGACCGGCTGGATTCCGTCTGGCAGGATGTGCGATACGCGCTTCGCACGTTCGCGCGAACCCCTGGCCTGACCTTCCTGATCGTCGTGTCGCTCGCCATCGGCATCGGAGCGACGTCCGCGATCTTCAGCGTCGTCAACTCACTCCTGCTCGAGCCGCTACCATATCCGCATCCGGATCGATTAGCGGTGTTGTGGCTCAGATCCCCCGGCATCAACATCCCTCAGGACTGGCCCTCGCCGGGCCAGTACATGGATGTGAAGCATGAAAATCGATCGTTCACCGATCTGTCGATTTCCCAGGGACGCGTCGGGACGCTGATCGGTCGCGGCGGAGAGGCTCCCTTTCCTGAGCCGCAACGCGTCGAGGTTCTCAAGACCTCATCGAACCTGTTTCGTATGCTTGGCGCGCGCGCCGCGCGCGGCCGGCTCTTCCTGCCCGACGAAGACTCGCCTGGCAAGGCGCCTACCGTCGTGCTCAGTAACAGGTTCTGGAAGCGTGCGTTCAACGCCGATCCGAACATCGTCGGCAAGATGATCGTGCTCAACGGCTTTTCGACCCAGACGGATACGATCACGCAATTTCAGGTCGTCGGCGTCCTCGACCCCGACTTCCTATTGAACGCTGAGATCATGCCGACGGTGGCCAGCATCGAGCAGATGGATCTCTTCCTGCCGCTTCCGCTCGGTGCCGACGCCGAGAGCCGCCGCGGCGATGAGAACTACAACATCATGGCCCGGTTGAAGCCCGGCGTGACGATGGCGCAAGCCCACGCGGACGTCGCCGCGATCGCGGCGCGGATTCGCGAGAAGGACAAGCGCGACAAGTCATTCACGATCGCCGTCGTCCCGCTCGTCCAGTCAGTGGTCGGCAACGTGCGCGTCGCGCTGC
Organism: Gemmatimonadales bacterium; assembly: GCA_044449465.1. GTDB lineage: Bacteria > Gemmatimonadota > Gemmatimonadetes > Gemmatimonadales > Gemmatimonadaceae > JAQBQB01. The sequence goes on from JBIOHX010000066.1 coordinate 13,477, forward strand.
TCGTCGTCATGGGATCGGTGAGCCTCGTGCTGCTCATCGCGTGCACGAACGTCGCTGGCCCCCTGCTCACGCGCGCCACCGCGCGACAGAAAGAGGTGGCAGTCCGCAGTGCCCTGGGCGCTCGATGGCAGCGGCTGGTTCGCCAACTACTCACCGAGACCGCGCTGCTCGGTTTCGCGGGCGGCGCTGCGGGCCTGCTCGTCGCGCTGCTCGCTCTCCGAGCCGTGCGAACGATCAATCCGGGGAACATTCCTCTCATCGACAGGATCGGCTTGGACGGGAACGTGCTCGCGTTCACCTTCGCCGTCTCGTTGCTTGCAGGCATTCTATTTGGCCTGGCGCCCGCGCTCCGTGCGGCCCGCGTCGATCTCAACTCTATTCTCAAAGCCGGCGGCAGGAACACGCAGGGCGACGGCGGGCTTGGCTTCTCGCGCCGGCGACTGCGAAGCTTGTTGGTCGCCGGCGAGGTGGCGAT
>JBIOHX010000067.1:0-13901 GCA_044449465.1 Gemmatimonadales bacterium
CGTCGGCACCGGTCGAGACGCTGGCCAGGCCGGCGACCGCCGTGATCGCGCTCTGCGCCGGCCGGCCGATCGTGCGCAAGTCTGCGACGCCCGACAGCACGTCGCCGTATCGCGCTCCGAAGCCGCCCGAGCTGAAGAAGATCCCGTCGAGCAAGAACGGGTTGACGGTGACCGTGTAATTGCCGGTCGGCGTCTCGTAGTTGTACGGCGAGAGCATGACGGCATCGTTGAGCAGCACCCGCGTTTCGTTCACGTCGCCGCCCCGCACGAACAAGCCGGTGCCTTCGTCGACGTTCTGTACCCCGGGAAGCGTTTGCATCGCGCGGGCAACGTCCGCCGTCGCACCCGGAGTCGTGACGACCTCGAGGGAGGTGAGCGTCATGCCGTGCTCGTTTCCCGCCGTGTAGGCACCGGCTTGCACGGTGATCGGCGCCAGCGATGCCGCCTGCGCGCGGAGCGACAGCGCAATCTGGCCCGCGGTATCGACCGGGACCTCGATCGCGGCCGATGCGAAACCGATGTGGCGCACGACGAGCGTCACCCGTCCATGTGCCGTGGTGCGCAGAGTGAAGCGTCCGCTGTCGTCGGCGGTCGCCACGTCGAGCGCCTCGAGGAGGAAGACGCTGGCGCGCCCAACCGGGGCGCCGGTCGACGTCGAGACGACACCCCGTATCACATGAGGGGTCCCCTGCCCCCAGCCTGTGCCGTGCCACGAAAGCAGGGCCAGGGTGACCGCCGCGCTGAGCCGGGTTCGGGGCAAGTAGTTCATGGGTCGACGGTACCGACCGCCGAGGCCACGGGATACAGTTTTTCGGTGAACGGTACCAGCGACTCGGTGAGCGGTCAGGACCGGGGCCGGCCGACGGCAGACCTGGTCCCGGGCCCCCGCAAGGAGCAAACTGGCGCATTGGACGTCTCGCGTCGGCCCCGTTCGGTGCCTATCATCACCTACGGTGTGGTAACCGGTAGAGGAGACAGCATGCAGCGAAGCTCACGCGGCGAACGGGGTTCGCGGTGACGGCGCAGCCAAAAGGAGCGAGTGCCGTCCAGGAAGAGATTGGGCAGCGACGGCCGTTCCATTCGCTCAAGGCAGAGGTCGCCGTGAGCATTCTTCGAACGGCGGCGCTGCTCGAGCGGCATTTCGCCCAAGTCGTCGTGCGCACAGGCGTAACCGTGCAGCAGTACAACGTGCTCCGCATTCTGCGGGGCGCGGGCGAGGAAGGGCTGCCCACACTCGTCATCCGCGACCGGATGATCCACGCCGCGCCGGGCATCACGCGTTTGCTCGATAAGCTCGAGAAGGCCGGCCTGGCGCGCCGCGAACGCGCGTCGCCGGACCGGCGCCAGGTTTTTTGCTACATCACGCAGCGCGGGCTCGACGTCCTCGACCAGCTCGACGACGAAATGCGCGCCGCGGACGACGTCGCCGTTGGCAATCTGTCCGAGGACGAGCAGCGGCAGCTGATGACGCTGCTCGACGGTGTGCGCTCGGCACACCGCGGCGACGCGCCGATCGATCGCGCGCTAACGGCCCGCGGCGGCGGGCCATCCACCGCGCCATCCAAATAGCGTCCACAGGCGTCGCCTGCCGACGACGCCGTTGCCGCGCCGCAATTCCACAACTGGCCCCCGCACGGCGGCGCCGAAGTAGGGAGCGAGCGCGCGCACGGTCGAATGCGGCCCCGCGGTCTCGTCGAGCAGCAGCAGGAGATTGTCGCCCGCGTGCGCGAGGTCGGCGAAGCGAGGCCAGAGATCGTACTGGTTGACTCGCCCCGACAGGTTCGTCGCGAACGTGATCGGCTGGTCAGACGCGTGGAACGCGAGCTCGGCGGCTTCCTGATAGCGGTCGCCGCCGAGCCAGGTCACGGCGTGTGACGACTGCGCGGCGACGCGCGCCGCACCGTCGGCCGCGGTGGCCGCGGCGTCCCAGCCGAAGGCGCGGGCGATCGGATCCTTGGGCGGTGCGAGCGGAAGGATCGGCGCGAGCGCCTGCGCGTAAATCACAAGGCACATCAGCGCTCCGAGCGCCGTCCCAGCCTTGAACCAACGCTGGGCGCGAACGCCAAGCGGCGCGCTGGCGAGGAGAATGACCGCGGGAATGTACGACGGAGACGGCCAATTGGGTTCGACCCGCTGCCGGACCGCGCTGTAAACAAAGAACCCGAAAGACAGAACGGCAATTGCACCGAGCACGGCGCGGATCGGGCGGTTACCGCGCGACAACGCGCGGACCGCAGCCAGGGCGAGGAGCACGAACAAGATTGGCGATGCCAGCGCCGCCTGTCCGCCGAGGAGATCTCCCTCGTGGCGCCAGGCGGCGAGCAGGCGCGAGCCCGCGGGCGCCGCGAGCCCGTGCCGCACCTGGAAGAGAAACGAGATCCAGCCGTGCCCCGCGTTCCACGCGAGCACGGGGGAGAACACGAGCGTTGCCACGACGCAGGCGATGTACGGTCCGGGCTCGCGCAGCCGCTCGCGCAGGTCGCGCCTGACGGCGATCGTCGCGAAGACAGCGACGGGGAGAAAGATCGACGTGTACTTGGACACGAACGCCAACCCGAGCGCACCGCCGGCGAGCGTCCACCAGAGCGTGGAGCGCGATGATCCCGCGGGCGCGTCCAAGGCGCGGACGAGACAGTAGAGCGTCGCCGCAATGCCGGCGAGCATCGGAACGTCCGGAGTCGCGAGCACCATTCCCGCCGCCGCGAGAGGCATCACGGCGAGGATCCACGCCGCGCGGAGCGCGGCGGCGCTACCGGCCAATCGGCGTGCCGCCGCGATTGTCGCCAATGAGGCGATCCAACCGGCGATCAGGGTGCCGAGTCGAAGGGCAAATGCCGTGTCGCCGGCGCCCAGCGGCGCGAGCAGCGAAGTGCCAAGCCGGATGAGCAGCGCGATCGCCGGCGGATGGTCAAAGTAGCCGGCCGCGAGGCGGCGCGACCATTCCCAGTAGTACGCCTCGTCGGGGAAGACGGGAATCAGCGCCGCGAAGATCGCGCGAATGACGGCTGCCGCCGTCACGATCCACACCGCGCGCGACCAGTTGGAGCCGGTGTCGTGCACCGGCGCTGTCGTCATGTCGCGATCACGCCGCTGTCGCGTCTCCCGACGGGCGCTCGCGGAACCGCCGCCAAGCGCCGCCGAGCAGCACGATGCCCCACGCCCAGACGATCCACATCACGCGCTCGTCGGGCGAGAGCGTCGTGAGCATGCGCCATGCGACTACGGGCGCCGTGAACGCAATCGAGAGTGGCGTGTCGCCATCGGCGACGCGGCGTTCGACGGTGCGCGTCGACCGACGGCGGCCGATGCGGAGCGCGTGCTCGAGCTGGTGCGACAGCGAGTCGGTCGTCATGCCGCGCCAGCCTGGCATTCGAAGCAGCGTCCATCCGGGTGCGGCGCGCCCCCAGCCGTGGTTGTCGGAGCCGGTGACGAGCGCGAGATCGAGGCTGTCGGCGAGATGGACGATGCGCGCGCGCTCCCGGCGGCCTTGGCTGAGACCGCGCGGCGAGCCGTCGACGATCTCGATCGCGCGAACGCCGGGCTGGCCTGGCGCGGTCGACGCGGTAATGTGCGCGAGATTGCCAGGAATCGTCTGAATGACCACGGGCGACGTGGGGACAATGAAGCTCGCCAGCGCCAGGGCCTGCTCGTCGATGTCTTTCAAGTTCGGCGTCGTGAGGCCGCGATAGAGACGGCCGGCGCTCAACACGTTCACATGCTCGCCGCGGTACACCGCTTCGAGACCCTGAAGCAGCACCGTCCCTTCCCCCGCCTGCGCCGGGTTGGCGGCGATTCCCCGCTCCGCGCCTTCGTACGTCGCGTGGTCCGTGATGTACCCGACGTCGTAGCCGGCGCCGCGATGCCAATCGCGCACGTCTTCTTCGGTCCAACCGGGGCGGCCGTCGTGCGAATAGCGAGTGTGCGAGTGGAAGTCGACGGAGAGCACCGTGTCGTCGGTGGCCTCGAGCTGCGCCATCGGCCGCGACAGTGCGGCCGCCGCCGCATACACGATTACAATTCCCGCAAGCAGCGACAGCGCCGCGATCGACTCGCGTCGAAGGCGCATGCCGAGGCTCACGCGCTCGGCGACTCGTGAGCCCCGCCAAACGCGCCATACAACGAACAGTGCGATCACCCAGAGCAGCAGCGCGATGTGTTGGCCGACCGTGAGCAGCGTGATGGTGTCGAGCGCGGCGGAGATCGGCGCGACCAGCAGGTAGGCCGGCGACAGGTCGAGCCGAGCCTCGTCGACCTGCGCGAGCGTCGCGGCGTCTCTGAGCGGACTCGTCGCAAAGGCCGCGGCGATGATCACGAGCGCGGTGACGACGACCGGCCACCAGACGATGCGCTGGCGGAGCGATCGACGGACGGGCTCAGGCGCCGTGGCTGTGCCTGGCGCCGATTGACGGGCGGAGGTGCGCGAAGAGCGGCGGGACACCGCGATATAGTTCGGTCGTGGGTTGGGCGACACGGAGCGCCGCCGGCCGACAAACTGACGCGCCAATAGGCTTCGCACAATGGCCAATCGTCTCGCCAACGAGACCAGCCCGTATTTGCTGCAGCACGCCGAGAATCCGGTCGACTGGTGGCCCTGGTCGGCGGAGGCGCTCGCACGCGCGAGGGGTGCGAACAAGCCGATTCTGCTGAGCATCGGCTACGCCGCCTGCCACTGGTGCCACGTCATGGCGCACGAATCGTTCGAGGATGAGGCGACGGCGGCGTTGATGAATGAGCGGTTCATCAACATCAAGGTCGATCGCGAGGAACGCCCGGATCTCGACGCGATTTATATGCAGGCCGTCCAGACGATGACGGGACACGGCGGCTGGCCGATGACCGTGTTCCTGACTCCGGAAGGCGTGCCGTTCTACGGCGGCACGTACTATCCAAAAGACGACCGGCACGGCATGCCGTCGTTCACCCGGATCCTTCGCACGCTGTCCGATGCCTATCGCGAGCGGCCGGCCGACATCGCGCGGACGGTGGAGTCGATCCGCGCGATGTACTCCGAGTCCCGTTCGGCCGCGGGTGCGGCGCGCTCACCTGAGCACGTGACGCGCGCGCTGCTCGACGCGGCGTATCACACGCTGGCCGAGCACTACGACGAGCGGTTCGGCGGCTTCGACAGCGCGCCGAAGTTTCCGCAGGCCATGTCGCTGGATTTTCTCGTGACGTACTGGGGGCGCACGGGCACGGAACAGGCGCTCGCGATCGCGCGCGACAGCTTCGTCGCCATGGCGCGCGGTGGCATCTACGATCAGATCGGCGGCGGCTTCGCGCGCTACTCGGTGGACGAGCGGTGGCTCGTACCGCACTTCGAGAAGATGCTGTACGACAACGCGCTGCTCGCGCGGCTCGGCGTTCACCTCTGGCAGGCGACGGGTAGCGCCGAGGTCCGTCGCGTGGTCGAGGAGATACTCGACTGGGCGGTGCGCGAGATGCGCAGTCCGGAGGGCGGCTTCTACTCCTCGCTCGACGCCGACAGCGAGGGGCACGAAGGCCGCTTCTATGTATGGTCCGCGGCGGAGCTCGACGGGGCGCTGACGGCGAACGGCGACGACGCGCCGCTGCTGCGCGAGTACTGGGGCGTCACGCCCGACGGCAACTTCGAGGGGACGAACATTCTCTCCGTGGCCGGTGTCGATCGTCGCGCGCTCGCCGCGCGGCATGGCATCGACGACGCCGAGCTATACGAGCGCGTGGCGCGCGCACGACAGCACCTCTATGACGTGCGTAGCGCGCGCGTCTGGCCCGGCCGCGACGACAAGGTGCTGGCATCGTGGAACGGCCTGATCGCGCGCGCGTTCGCCGAAGCCGCCCGCGCCTTCGACGGCGCGCGCTATCGCTCGATCGCGGTCGATAGCGCCGCCGCGCTGTTCGACGCCATGGTGCGCGACGGGCGCGTGTCGCGCTCGTACAAGAGCGGCCGCGCGCGCATCAGCGGATATCTCGAGGACTATGCGTCGCTGGCGCTGGCCGCACTCGCCGTGTACGAGCTGACGTTCGACGAAGGATGGGTCGACCGCGCGCGAATGCTCGCCATGTCGATCGAGCGCTGGTTCTGGGACGAGAACGCCCAGCTTTTCTACGACACGGCGGCCGACCAGGAAACGCTCATCACGCGCCCGCGCGAGGTGACCGACAACGCGACCCCCTCGGGCGGTTCGCTCGCGGCCGAGCTGTTCGTGCGGCTCGCCGAGCTCACGGGCGACGACGCGTTTCGCCGGCGCGCCGCGGGCATCGTCGATGCGCTCGCGCCGGCCGCGGCGCGGTATCCGATGGCGTTTGGCCATCTGCTCAGCGCGGCGGACATGCTGATTAACGGCGCGGTGGAGGTGGCGATTGCGGGCGCCCCCGATAGCTCGGCGTTCCGAGCGCTGGCGCGGATCGTCGGCGCGCGATTCGTTCCCGGCCTCGTGCTCGCCGGGGGCGAGCACTCATCGCTCGCGCTGCTCGCCGGCCGCGAGTCGATCGACGGCGCGCCGGCGGCGTTCGTCTGCCGGAACTACGCCTGCGAGCTACCGGTGATCGAAGCGGCGGCGCTCGACGATCAGCTCGTGCGCGCGGGGCAAAGCAGCTAGGGTCGACGCGCCGCGACCGTGCGCCACTCTCGCGGATCGAACCACTCGTCCGACAGCGGCACGTCGACCCGAAGATCGTCGTACTCCTCAGTCACACGCCGCTTGCCGTTCACGAGCTGCACTATCCGCCCGGCGACCCATCCGTCACCGGCGCGCGTGAAGGCGTCGAGCCGGAAGTCCGCGCGCCCCTGACTCGTTCGCTCGAGGATCCGAACGACGAGCAGCCTTTCTCGGTCGACCCAGAACTGCTTCGACGACGAGTCGCCGCGCAACGCGCCAACGACGTAGACTGGATCGCCATGCCAGGTGGTCTCGTGTAACCGCGTGAGATCGAACCCGAGCTCGCGGAGCTCGGCGACGGTGCGCGCGCTCGGTTCAGCGTACAGGTCTTCGCCGAGCAGCAGGAGCTCGCTCGTGCGCGCCGTGGCGCTCGCCAGGCGGCCATTCGAAAATGTATATGTGCTGTCGTTGGCGTAGAGCACGCCACTCTTCGACTCGACATCGGTGTCGATGCGGCGGCGGCCTGGCAGCGCATCGGCGCCGTGCCAGGTCTGCACGACCTGGCCGCCGCTGCTCAATGCGACAGTGGTTCGCTGCCGGAAGGTGAGCGTATGAAACCAGTGAGCGGCGTAGTGGTCGTGCATCTCCGCGACGAGTGCCGCGCCGCTCATGGGCGGGGCCGGAATCGGCACCCTGGCCTGCGGGGGCACGCGCGCCGGCTCCGGGCTCGGCGGAGGTGCCTGACGATGACACGCCGCTCCCAAAACGATCAACCCCACGACGAGAAGGCGCGGGGTTGAGAGAACTGTGAACCGGTATCGGGTCATGCGTCAGGGTTCGAGTCGATATCCCGCTTTCCAGACCGTCAGAATGTGGCGCGGCTCGGAGGCATCGTCCTCGAGCTTACGCCGCAGCTCGGCGATGTGGATGTCGACTGTGCGTGTCATCACTTCCACACGGTGACCCCAGACCTGCCGAAGCAGCTCGACCCGCGACGCCACCGCGCCGCGCCGGCGCACGAGAGCGAGTAGCAGATCGAACTCCTTCGGACTCAGTGCAACTGGAGTGCCTTCCTTGGTCACCGTGCGCGATGCCGGGTTGATCTCGACCGAGCCGAAACGTTCGATTCCGTCGGCGCCGGCGGCCCGGTGGTCGGACATCCGCGACCGCCGGAGCAGCGCGCCGACGCGGGCCAAGAGCTCGAGCACGCCGCACGGCTTGGTGACATAGTCGTCCGCCCCGAGGCGGAAGCCAAGCACCTTGTCGGCCTCCTCGCCACGCGCGGTAAGGATGAGCACGGGGACGTCGGAGCCCCCCTCGCGCAGCGTCTTGAGCACGCGGTAGCCGTCCATGCCCGGCAGCATGAGGTCGAGCATCACGAGATCGGGACTCCACGACCGCGCACGGTCGAGGCCGGTCTCCCCGTTCTCGGCGACTTGTACGTCGTAGCCCTCGATCTCGAGCCCGGTACGCAGCCCGTACGCCAGATCGGGATTGTCTTCGACGATCAGAATGCGCGGCATGGTGAGTGGGATGATGTCCGTCGTCGCTCGGCCGGCATCGGCAAGAGTGGAATACGTCATGGGACCGCCTTGAGTTGCACTGTGGATTCGACCACCGCGTGCGGGATATCCGTTGCCTCGGCCTCCGCCAGCGGCAGTTCGATGACGACGCGCGCCCCTCCGCTCGGCGACCCTTCGGCGCGCGTGCGGCCGCCGTGCAGCGCCGCGAGCTCGCGCACCACGGACAACCCGATGCCGCTGCCGCCGGTCGACGCTTCGGCTTCGCGGTTCAGTCGGACGTACGGCTCCCAGACGCGCTGGCGGTCGTCGTGCGGGATGCCCGGTCCTTCATCCTCGACCCAAATGCGCGCGCGGTCGCCCACGATCTCCGAGCCGACGTCGATCGTCTGACCCGGCGGACCGTACTTCACCGCGTTGTCGAGCTAGTTGAGCAGCATCTGCCGCAGCGCGCCGCGGTCGAGTGGCAGCGTCGCGGTGGCGCCGAGCGACGCGAGAATCGTCGAGCGCCGAGCGCGCGCCAGCGGCGCGAACAGCTCGAGCGCCTCCGAGATCTCCTGATCGAGATCGGCCGGCGACAGCGACACGCGGTTCGTGCCCTTTTCGCCGCGAGAGAAGTTGAGCACGTTCTCAACGAGATACGTAAGGCGCCGCGCTTCCTGGTCGATGATGCCCGCCGAGCGCGCGCGCTCGTCCTCGGTGCGCAGCTTGCCCATGTGGAGCAGCTCGGCGAACCAGCGAATCTGCGCCAGCGGGGTGCGCAGCTCGTGCGACACGCCGGAGACGAATTCGGTGCGGAGGCGCGCCAGCTCCTGCTGACGCCGAAGCTGGAGCAGCGCGAGGGTGAGCAGGCCGGCCGCGATCGCGAACAGCGCGACGAGCATCGGCAGCCTCGTGTGCGGCAGTCCGCCGACCACGAGCGCGCCGGCGAACTCGGGATTGACGCTGACGCGAAGGATGAGGCGGCCGAGATTCGGCTCGATGGTGTCCTGGGCGCTGTATGTCGGGGCAACCCAGCCCGGCGATTTGTAGACCTCTGCTTCGCCGAGCGTCGCCGCGGAGATCGACACGATCGAATCGATCGGCAGGCCGCCGACGAGCGACTCAGGGAGCAGCGTGCTCGCATGGCCGCTCGTACCGCGGATGCCCGCGAACACCGGCGCGATGAACGGCTTGGGATCGGTGACGTAGCCGTACACTTCTACCGGCAGCCCGTGCGCGAGGTCGCGCGCGACGACGAAGACGACGAGCGTCGGCCGATGATTGCGTTCGCCGAACAACATCGCGTACGAGTCGTTCGTGATGACGACGGCGAGATCGTGGAGCGATCCGAACTGGCCGTTGGGGCTCCAGAAGGACAGCGTGCGCCGTTGCGTCTGTGGCGGAAGGCTCTTGGTGTAGGCGACCATCGTGTCGCGCGCCCAGGCGAGGTCGGCGTCGGACAGATCGGACTCGGTCGTGCGGAAGGTGCCTTCGCGCCAGTCGTAGCGGAAGAAATAGCGGACGCCGGAGAGGCAGTCGCACGAGGTCATGACGCCGCGGGCAATCTCTCCGACCTGCGCCGGGCTGACGACGGTGGACGCGAGCGAGTTGGGGTCGACGCGAGAGGCCGGCGCGCTGAGCGATGTAACGACTTGTGACAGGAGAGCGTTCTTCGCCTGCTGCGTGAGCTGCCAGTCGGCGATCTTGGCGTAGTCGTGGAGGGCGTTCTCGGCGGTCCGGCGCTGTGAGCGCGCGGCATCCCAGCCTTGGTACGCCAGCACGGCGCAGACGACCAGGGCGACGATGAGCAGGGCGACGGTGCCGACGAGTCGCGGGGAGCGGTGCATGCTCTATAGATATGTTCTGGCGCGCCGCCGGCCAGGTGAGTTTACGGAAAGTTTGCAGTCGGCTGGATACCTTTAGCCCGTGTCCTCAGTCGTCCGCGGGTTCTTCTCCGGCGCCATCCACGACGCCCTGCTCTTTCCATATCCGGCCGCGCTCGACGTGCGCGACGCGGCCGAAGCGGCGACGGTTCGCCGCCTCATCGACGCCCTCCGCGACATGGAGCACGCCGGTCTCGTCGACTCGGCGCGCTTCGACGAAGAGGAGACGATCCCCGAGGCGACCATCCGGGCGCTTGCCGAGCATGGGCTGCTGGGCCTGACGATCCCGCGAGAGTACGGCGGTGTCGGGCTGTCCCCCGCCGCGTACGCGCGCGTGTTCGGCGAGGTGTCGCGCGTCGATCCGTCGATCGCCGTGCTGATCGGCGTCCACTGCGGCCTTGGGTCGAAGGCGATCGTCCTGTTTGGCTCCGACGAGCAGAAGGCGCGATATCTGCCGATGCTCGCTCGCGGCGAGACGCTCGCCGCGTACGCGCTCACGGAGCCCGGCGTCGGGTCCGACGCGCAAAACGTGAAGACCACCGCGCGCTTGTCCCCCGACGGGTCGCACTGGATTCTGAACGGCCGGAAGCAATGGATCGGCAACGGGCACCGCGCGGGCGTGATCGCGACCTTCGCCCAGACGCCGGTCGAGCGGCGCGGCGAGCAGGTGCAGCGGCCGACGGCGTTCATCATCCGGCCGGACATGGCCGGATTTTTTGTCACCGGCACAGTGCGCAAACTCGGCATCCGCGGCTCGACGCAGGCGGAGCTCGAGTATCGCGACCTTTGCGTGCCGGCCGATCACGTGCTCGGCACCGTGGGCAAAGGGTTCGCGGTCGCGGTGCACGTACTCAATGGCGGACGGCTCACGCTGGCGGCCGGGTGCACGGCGGGCACGAAGAGCATCGCGGCGCAGATGGCGGCTTTCACCACGCACCGTGTGCAATTCGGCAAGCCGATCGTCGAATTCGAGATCACGCAACGCAAGCTTGCCCGCACGGCGTCCGACATCTACGCGGCCGACGCGATGCTGGGCGAGCTCGCCGCCTTGGCGTCGGCGCCGGACGGCGACTTCGCTCTCGAGGCGGCCTGCTGCAAGGTGTTCGCGAGCGAGATGCTCTGGCGCGGAGCGGACGAGCTGGTGCAGCTCGCGGGCGGCCGCGGCTTCGTAAAGCCGTATCCGTACGAGCGCGTGCTGCGCGATGCGCGAATCAACCGGATCTTCGAGGGGACGAACGAGATTCTCCGCCTGTTCATCGCGCTCAACGGCATCCAGGGCCCCGCCGAGCAGCTGAAAGAGATGGGGTCCGCGCTGCGCCGGCCGCTGCGCAATCTCGGGTTGATCAGCGGCTTCGCGGCGTCCCGCCTCCGGAGCGCGCTGGGCACCACGGCGACGCTCGACACGCCGCTGCACCAACGGCTGAACGAGCACAAAGATTTTCTCGAGAAGCACGTCGCCGAGCTCCGCAGCATGGCCGAGCGAGTCATCCGGCAATACCGTCGGGAGATCGTGGACCGCCAGCAGGAGCTCGAGCGGCTGGCCGACATGGCGATCGAGCTGTTTGCGGCAGCGTGCACCCTGGCGCGCACGCAGGGGCTGATCGACGCTCGCGGCGCCGGCGCCTGCGAGCGGGAGCTCGACCTCTGTGACCTGTTCGTGATCGAGTCCGGCCGGCGGTTTCGCGCGGCCAGACAAGCCCTGCTCTCGCCGCAGGACGAGACGCGCCGGGCCGTGGCGCGCCGCGTGCGTGCGGATGGAGGCTACGGTGTGCCCGACGCGATCTTGCCCATGGAGCGCGACACCGCGCCGCGGAACCACTGACGCCGTCTCACACCGAACCATCGTCACGAGCATCATGCCGACCATCTATGACATCTCGCTTCCGATCGTCGACGGGGGAGTCGTCTACCCCGGAAATCCACCAATCCAGATCGCGTTGCAGCAGTCGCTCGCGAAGGGCGAGAGCTCCAACGTCTCGTCGCTGGCATTTGGCTCGCACACCGGGACCCACGTCGACGCGCCGAAGCACATGATCGACGACGGCCAGACGGTGGACCAGCTCTCGCTCCAGACATTGATGGGCCCCGCGATGCTGATCGCCATGACCGACGACGTGCGCGCGGTGGGGCGTCAAGAGCTGGCGATGCACGAGCTCAAGGGGCATACGCGCGTTTTGATCAAGACGCGCAACTCGAGCTTCATCGGCAACTCCGCGTTCGACCCGGGCTACAGCTATCTCGCGCCCGACGGCGCCGAATACCTGGTGTCGCTCGGCGTTCGGCTCGTGGGTGTCGACTACTACTCGGTCGAACAGTTTCATTCCGCCCATCATCGCACCCATCTCACGCTGCTCGAGCGCGGCGTGGTGATCGTGGAAGGGCTCGACCTGTCGGCGCCGGCGATGGGTCCGTACGAGCTGCGCGTGCTGCCGCTGCGGCTCGTCGGGCTCGACGGCGCGCCGGCGCGCGCGGTGCTCGTGGGATGAGCGGCGCCATCGACCTTGTGCTATTCGACATCGGCGGAGTGCTCGGGAGCAACGGCTGGGATCGCGAGCAGCGCGCCGCGGCGGTCGACCGGTTCAGCCTCGACGCCGAGGATTTCCAGTATCGGCATGAGGAAACCGTGGGAGCGCTCGAATCGGGGGAGATCACGCTCGACGAGTATCTCGGCGTAACGATCTTCTGCGAGCCGCGCGACTTCACGCCGGCGGAGTTCAAGGCGTTCATGCTGGCGCAGAGCGTCGCCTGGCCGGAGACGATTGCCGTGGCCCGCGACTTGGCGCGGTCGAGCGCCGTCCGCCTGGCGACGCTCAACAACGAGAGCGCCGAGCTCAACATCCACCGCATCACGGCATTCGGGCTTCGCGACGTGTTCCCGACCTTTTTCAGCTCGTGCTGGCTTGGCGTGCGGAAGCCGGTGCGCGAGATCTACACGCGGGTGCTTGGCATGACGCAGGCGGAGCCGGCGCGAACGGTGTTCGTCGACGACCGGCGCCAGAACCTCGCGCCCGCGGCGGCGATCGGGATTCGGACGATCCACTACCAGTCGGCGGACCAGCTGCGTGCGGCGCTGGCGGCGCACGGGTTGGTCCACTGATCGCGCGAGCTCGGAGCGATATTTCATCGAGCGTCTTGGTGCTCTCGACTCTCTCGACTCTTTCATTCAAGCGAAACACATGCAACTGGCGATGGTAGGTCTGGGCCGCATGGGCGGCAACATGGTCGAGCGGCTGATGCGGCACGGCCACAAGCTCGTCGTCTACGATCGCAGCGCGGAAGCGATGAGCAAGTACGAGAAGATGGGCGCCACCAAGGCGGCGGATCTCGCCGCCGTGGTGAAGGCGCTGGCCGCGCCGCGCGTCGTTTGGATCATGGTACCGGCGGGCGATCCGGTCGACGACACGATCGCCGCGCTCGTGCCCCTGCTCTCGCCGGGCGACGCGATCATCGACGGCGGCAACTCGAACTTTCACGACAGCATTCGCCGCGGTGAGCAGTTGGCGAAGTCGAAGATCGATTTCATCGACTGCGGCACGAGCGGCGGCGTGTGGGGACTCGACAACGGCTACTGCCTGATGGTCGGCGGCGGCGACGCCGCGGTGAAGCGCTGCGAGCCGATCTTCACGGCGCTGGCGCCGGAGCATGGCTACTCACACGTCGGACCGATCGGCGCCGGCCACTACGTGAAGATGGTGCACAACGGAATCGAGTACGGCCTGCTGCAGGCGTACGCCGAGGGTTACGAGATCCTGCACGCGTCCAAGACCTTTCCCGGTCTCGATCTCACGGCGATCGCGAACGTCTGGCAGCACGGCAGCGTGGTGCGGTCGTGGCTCAACGAGCTCGCCGCCTCGGCGTTCGCGCACGACGCGGCGCTCGCCGACATCAAGGGCTGGGTCGCCGACTCCGGCGAAGGGCGTTGGACGGTCCAAGAG
>JBIOHX010000068.1:0-13888 GCA_044449465.1 Gemmatimonadales bacterium
GATAAGACCCGCGTGCGGGCAATGGCCTCGGAGATCCGTCGCCTGGCCGCCGCCTCGAAATAGCCCGGCGGCCGGCGGCCCCGTCGATGTAGACGCCCGCCGCCCACCGCCTGAAACAAACCTCGAGGGTAGTCCGTCTACTGCTGATAGTAGATCGACTACCCTCGACGCCTATCCATGCCGCGCTCCTCCGACAAGCTCGAGCTGCTCCAGGGCACGCTCGACATGCTCATCCTCAAAACGCTCGTCTTCGGCCCGGCGCACGGGCATGGCATCACGACGGCCATCCGCCAGTCGACCGACGACGCGCTCGTTGTCGAGCACGGCTCCCTCTACCCGGCGCTCCACCGCCTCCAGCGCGACGGCTTCATCGCCTCCGCCTGGGAAAAAGCCCCTGACAAGAACCGCGAGCACAAATACTACCGGCTCACGGCGGCCGGCCGCCGCCAACTGACGCGGCAGGAATCCAAGTGGAACGACCTCGTGCGCGCCATCGCCCAGGTCATGCGTCCCGCAACGGAGGGCTGACCCATGCTTCAGCGTCTGATCGCAACACTTCGCGGCGCCTCGGCGCCGACCGATGCCGAGATCGACCGCGAGCTCCGCGACCATCTCGCACTCGACGCCGAATCGCTCGGCGGCGCCTCCGACGCGGCGCGGCGGCGCTTCGGCAACGCGACGAACGTCGCCGAGTCGGTGCGCGACGTTTGGCACTGGGCCTGGCTCGAGCACCTGCAGCAAGATGTCAAACACGGCTGGCGCGCGCTCGTGCGCACGCCGGCGTACAGCATCGCCGTCGTCGTTACCCTCTCGCTCGGGATTGCTGCCGGCGCCGCGATGTTCAGCTTCTCCGAGGCGATCCATCGCCCGTTCCCCCAACTCGCGCAGGACCGCCTCGTCTGGATGACCCAGCGCTCGGCACGCTGCTCCGATTGCGACGAGGTCTCGCCGGCCGCCCTCGCCGCGATCAGTGCGCGCGCGCGGTCGATCCAGCCGATTGGCGCCGCCTCCTGGCGTACGTCGCTTCGCGCGGCCGACGGCAGCGAGATGCTCAGCGGATTCAAGCTCACACCGGGCGCCTTCACCTCACTCGGTGCGCCGTTCGCCCTCGGCCGTGGCTTCGCGGCCAACGCCGACCAGCCTGGCGCCCCGGCGACGGTGGTGCTCTCATACGACTTCTGGCATCGGCGCTTCGCCGGCAGCCGCGGCGTGCTCGACTCTCTGATCACGATCGGCGGCGAAGTGCGGACCGTCGTCGGCGTCCTCGGGAAGGACATCGTGTTTCCGATGGTTGCCGACTTGTACGCGCCGCTCCCGTTCGATCCGGCCGATGCCAGAAACTATGGAGCACGCTCCCTGCAGCTCTTCGGCCGCCTCGCGCCGGGCGCCACGATCGATGCGGCGCGCGCCGAGGCTGCAACCGTCGCCGCTGAGCTGGCGCGCGAGTCGCCGAAGACGGACTCCGGCTGGGTCCTCACCGTCCGACCGATCGCTAGCTACCACACCGACGACATCGTCATCCTCGAGCGCATCGCCGGGATCGCTGCGCTCCTCGTCTTCCTCGCCGCTTGCATGAGCGCCGCCAACCTCGCGCTGTCCCGCATCGCCGCTCGTCGCGGCGAGCTGGCGCTCCGCGCTGCGCTCGGCGTAGGCCGCTGGCGTCTGGCGCGACACCTCCTCACCGAGGCGCTGCTCGTGTCGCTCGTCGCCGGTGTCGCCGGCGTCCTGCTCGCTATCTGGGCTGTGCACGCGCTCCGCGGCGCGATCCCGGCCGAATACGCCGCATACGCGCCCGGCTGGGCCCGCCTCGGCATTGACGACCGCGCTCTCCTGTTCACGCTCCTCGTGTCCCTCTTCGCGATGACCGCCTTCGCCCTTTTGCCCGTCGTGCGCGGCACGCGTGTCGATCTGGCTGGCGTGCTGGCCGACGGCGGTCGCGCGAGCACCGGCGGCGTGCGCGGCACCCACACACGCTCGGTGCTCGTCGTGCTCGAGGTCGCAATCGCGATCGTGTTGCTCACCGCCGCGACGCTGTTCACGGAAAGTGTGCGCAACATGCTGCGCGGTGATCCGGGCGTTCGCATCGACCACGCGCTGGTGATGAACGTGTCGCTCCCCGCACGGCCGTCCGACAGCGTCGCGTCGGACATCTATCGGCGCCTCGACGCCAACCTCAATGCGACGCCTGGCGTACGCGCGGCCGGCTTCACGACAACCACTCCGCTCAGCAACAATTTCTGGGGCGAGACGTTCCAGATCCCCGGCCGGTCCCCGGAGCCGGACGGTCAGCCCCTGAACGCGAACAACCAAATGGTCACGCCGGGATACGCGGCCGCGTCGGGACTGCGCATCGTCGCCGGACGCATGATCTCATCGAGCGACATCGCAAGCACGCCCCGAGCGATCGTCGTCAACGAGAAGCTTGCGCGCGAGATGTGGCCGGGAGCGAATCCGCTCGGTCGCGTGATGATAGTGGAGCGCGCTGAGTGGACCGTGGTCGGCGTGGTCGCGGACGTACACCACGGCGGCTTCGACGAGCCGGTGCGCTACACTATGTATCGCTCGCTCTATCAGAGCCCAAGCCGCGTCGGCGACCTCGCGGTGTGGACCGACGGCGACCCGGCGCAGATGCGCGACGCGATTCGGCACGTCGTGGCCCGCACCGATCCTCGAGTGGCGGTGGGAAGCCTGATTACCATGGATGCGATGGAAGCGCGGCACGTGTCCCCCTTCCGCATGGTGGCCTCGATGCTCGCCGTCCTCGCCTTCGTGACGATGACCATCGCCGTCGTCGGACTGTATGGCCTCATCGCGTACGGCGTGGCGCAGCGCACGCGCGAGATCGGCGTGCGCATGGCCCTCGGCGCCGGCCCCCTCGACATCCTGTCGCAGATCGGCGGCGGCGCCCTCGAGCTCACCGCGCTCGGCGTCCTGTTCGGTGTCGCCGGCGCAGCCGCCTTCGCCCGCCTGCTCACGTCGATGCTGTACGGCGTCACCGCCAGCGACCCCGCGACCTTCGCCATCGTTGCCCTCGGACTGCTCGGTGTCTCACTGATCGCCGCCCTCGTCCCCTCCTGGCGCGCCGCCCGCGTCGATCCCACGGTCGCCCTGAGGGCCTGAAGCGTCCATCGTCCAACGTCCAACGTCCAACGTCCAACGCTCTTCCTCCGCGATGTGTCCAACCCCGCATGCTTGACGCCCTTCGCCAGGACCTTCGCTACGCGGTCCGCGGTCTCCGCTCCAAGCCTGCTTTCACCACTGCGGTCGTGCTCACGCTCGCCTTGGGCATCGGCGCCAACGCGGCGATGTTCGGCATCGTCGACCGCATGCTCTTTCGTCCGCCCGCGATGCTGCGCGATCCGGCCACCGCGCACCAGGTCTACGTCTTCACGACCTACCGTGGACAGGAGACGGCGTCCAACCCGGATGAATACGCGCGCTATCTCGATCTGACGCGCGACACGCGCTCCTTCGACTACACCGCTGGATACGCGCAAGGCGAACTGTCGCTCGGGCTCGGCGACGCGGCGCGCGAGATGTCCGTCGGCATCGTGAGCGCCAGCTTCTTTAAGTTCTTTGATGCGCCCCCGATCATCGGTCGGTACTTCACTCCCGCTGAGGACGCGGTGCCGGTCGGAGAGCCCGTGGCCGTGCTCGGCTACGACTATTGGGAGCTTGCGTACGGCCGACGCCTCGATGCCGTCGGGAGCAAGATACAGATCGGGCCAACGGTGTTCACGGTCGTCGGCGTCGCGCCAAAGGGCTTTGCCGGTGTTTGGCCGTCGCGGCCCCCGGTCGCGTACATCCCAATTACCAACTATGCGGGCGTGCGCGCGGCGACATTCAACTGGCTCAAGCAAGGCAAGAATTGGTGGACGACGTACAGTTGGGGCTGGATGTCGATGCTTGCGCGTCGCAAGGCCAGCGTGTCGATCGACCAGGCGAACGCCGATCTCACGCATGCGATGCGCCTCAGCTACGTCGTCGAGTCCAAGGAGCAAACTGGCAACCCGCCGATCGAGCTCGCGAAGCCGCATGCCATGGTGGCGTCGGTGCTCAACGAGCGCGGGCCGAACACGTCGAGCGTCGCCAAAGTCGCAACCTGGGTGGGCGGAGTATCGCTGATCGTGTTGCTGATCGCCTGCGCCAACGTCGCCAACCTGCTGCTCGCGCGGGCGTTCCGGCGGCGGCGCGAAGTCGCGGTGCGCCTCGCGCTCGGCGTCACGCGAAGCCGGCTGCTCGGGCAGCTGCTCACCGAGAGCGTGCTGCTCGCGCTGTTGGGCGGCGTGATGGGGCTGCTCGTGGCGCAATTTGGAGGCATCGCCCTTCGCCGCGCCCTGCTGTCTGGTAGAGTCGACGCCGGCGTACTCAGCGATCCGCGCACGATGCTGTTCGCCGGCGCGGCGGCGATCGTCGTCGGATTGATCACCGGCCTCGCGCCGATGCTGCAGGCGATGCGCGGTGGAGCGACGCTCGTCGACGACCTGAAATCCGGTGCGCGTGAGGGCACGTACCATCGCTCACGGCTACGGACTGCACTGCTCGTGCTGCAAGCGGCCCTTTCCGTTGTGCTGCTGGTCGGAGCTGGATTGTTCATTCGCAGCTTGGAGAACGTGAAAGCGCAGCACCTGGGCTACGATGTGGATCCGGTGGCGCTCGTCGCGCTCAACATGCGTGGTGTGAAGTTGGACAGCGCGCACACCGAGCAGCTCCAGCAACAGCTGCTCGCCGCCGCCGCGGCGATTCCAGGAGTGACGCACGCCAGTCGCTCCTCGGCCATTCCTTTCGAAAGCTTCTGGAGTACGGGCCTCTTCGTGCCGGGGATCGACACCGTGCGGCGGCTCGGCCGCTTTCAGCTCGACGCGGTAAGTCCGGACTATTTCGCAACGTATGGCACACGCATCCTCCGCGGGCGCGGCATCCAGACGCAGGACACGCGCGCCGCGCCGCGTGTGATGGTGGTGAGCGAAGGAATGGCGAAGCGCCTTTGGCCGGGGCGCGACGCGCTCGGCCAGTGTGTGCACGTGCAGCGTGACACGATGCCGTGTACGACCGTGGTCGGAATCTCGGAGAACATTCGCGAGCGCAACCTCGCCGGCGACTCGGCCATGTATAATTACTATGTGGCGGTCGAACAGCTTGCCGGGAATCCAGGATTTGCGCTGCGCACCGCGGGCCCCGCCACGAGGTACATCGAGACCATCCGCCGCGCGCTCCAGCGCGAGATGCCGGGTGCGTCGTA
Organism: Gemmatimonadales bacterium; assembly: GCA_044449465.1. Taxonomy (GTDB): domain Bacteria; phylum Gemmatimonadota; class Gemmatimonadetes; order Gemmatimonadales; family Gemmatimonadaceae; genus JAQBQB01. The sequence continues at coordinate 5,243 of JBIOHX010000068.1, forward strand.
TGTGAGCGTCACTCCGTTCAGCGACGTCGTCGGCCGGCAGACGAAATCGTGGCGGCTCGGCGCCACGATGTTCGCGGCGTTCGGGGCGTTGGCGCTGGCGCTCGCCGCGATCGGCTTGTACAGCACCATCGCCTACAACGTCGCACAGCGAACGCACGAGATGGGCGTGCGCGTCGCACTCGGCGCCCAGATGCGCGACGTGATCGCGCTCGTGGTGCGCGACGGCCTCGCGACGAGCGTGGTCGGCGTTGCCCTCGGCGCGGTCGTGTCGCTGGCCGGCGCGCGCTGGGTGGCGCCGTTGTTGTTCAAGGAGTCGCCGACCGACCCGCTGGTCTTCGGCGCGGTGGCGGCGACACTGCTCGCCGCGGCGGTCGCGGCCAGCTGGCTGCCGGCCATGCGAGCGGCGAAAGTGGACCCGCAAGTGGCGCTGCGCTCGGATTGAACGACGCCTGGTTGATCGGCGAGCCGCACGCGATCGTGCCCTAGCGGCGGGGAGGTTCCGCGGGAATGCGTGCTGCTCGCCACGCGACGAGCGCGACGAGCAGCGCCAAGGCCGCCGCGCCGGGAAGAAAAAACTCCTGGCCAGTGAACAGACTGTATTCGAAGGCCGTGCGCAGTGGCGTGGCGCGCGTGGGTTGGGGCCAGCGGCTGGCGGTGAAATATGCCGCGGCCATGAGCACCGGAGCCGTGAATGCGAGCCACACGCCGAGCCGCGAATCGCGACCGCGTTCGAGCGCGACACCGACGACGAGCATCGGCGCCGGCATGAGGATGCCGACCAGTGGCGCTGCCGCCATCTCGCCCAACGAGCGCGCGGCCTGCGTGCCGATGAGCAATAGCAGAAGCAGCGGACCGCCGACCACGGCGCCGTAGATGAGGTAGGCGCGCCCGAGGCGCGCCAGTGGCGAGCGTGGTTGACGCCGCGCTCTGAGCTGAACGCCTTCGGCGGCGCCGTGCCGACTCAACGCTCCGACCCATCATCGGTATCATCATCGGCGGCGTAGCTCGCCAGGAACGTCCCGGGATCGCTGGCAAACTTCCACGCGCCGGCGCTCCGGAGAGAGGCTGCGTACGCACCGATCTCTGGTTCGACGACCAAGCCGTCGCTACGTACGAGGACCGCGTCCGCCGTGCGCACGAACTGAAGCAACGTCGCGCTGAATTTGGAGTCGAGTCGTCGCACATCCACCTGCGCAGTCACCGCGCTCACCTGGCCGGCGTCGTACCAGATGTCGATACGATTGCCGTCCTCGATGCCCCAGGAACGATGCTCCGCCGTTCCGGGCAGCTCTGCCGGCGCGATGCCGCCGAGTCGGTGTTGAAGGTCGGACGGCAGAGCGTTGTCTTGCCACCAGCTCGCGCTGCTCGAGCTCGACGCCTTCGCTGCGCCGTGCCGCGCGAGCGCCCGGCGCGGAACGACGTTGAACCCGACCTGCCAGTCAGCCATGCCGATCCTGTGGACGAGACGACTATTGTCCGCGGCGCCCGGACTTGGAGGATGTGGCTTGGGGCTTCGCCTGCGGACCACGGGCGTGCGGCGCCGGCGCTTTGCGATCGGGCGCAACAGCATCCTGTGGTTTCCGCTTCTTCGAGAAATCTGGAATGTGCCGTTCGCCTTTGTGTTTCATGAATCCTCCGATTGGCCGTGCACCGAGCGCTACTCGGACGCCGTGAATCGCAGCAGCACCTCGCGCTTATCGCCTACCGTCAGGATGATCAGCGCGGACGCCCAGCTTTGCTGGTCCTCGCGAAAGGTAAAGCGCTGTACTCCGACGCCGTCTCCGATGGTCGGTCGGCCTATTGCTTTCCAGCCACCAGCCACGAGTTGGGAGACATAGTTGGGGAGTATGGAATCGACGGGCATCGTCGTCCGCAGCGCCGACTCCATTGTTCCACTGGAACCGCTCCAACTCGAGCCGCCGCCGAAGACCATCACGCCGCGGGGCGGCACCATGCGCGGCACCGTGACGGGCGGCCTCCCAAGACGTCCGCGATTTCCCCGGGGCGAGCAGCTCTGTCGTCCTGCTTCGCCTTCGAGGAGTACAACGGCGACGACCAGCGGCGCCTGCGCCGAATCCAAGACACTGAACGCCGCGGCCGTCGAACCTTTACAGAAGCCTCGAGCGGGTGTGACGGGAGCGGTTTCGACGAATCCGCCATCACTTGGGGTTGCCTGGGCATTCTGCGGCGTGTAGCCGGCGTGAGCCAACATTGTCCGCATCACATCGCCCGTATTCGTCCGCGAGGGAAAGTTGAACACCGCGGTCTCCATCCGAAACATCGTGGAATCTCCAACGACGCCTCCCCCAACGATCGTGGCGCCAGGCGGGACCAGCGCGCTCGGCCAATCAGTCGGTGTCTGCCCACTGAAGTACTTCGGTCGTCCAAGCATCTCCGGCTCGAACGCCATCGCCTGTGCAACCACCGTTGGAATGGACGCCGGCTGCCCCTGCGCCGTGGCGCGCTCGCTCGTCGCCGGCGGCTCCGTAGTCCATCCCGCGGCAACGAGCTCGCCCGCGTAGTGGGCGAGAATGGTCGCCGGCACCAGCGCCACGCCGGTCACGTCGGCGGTCGCCGTGACTACGCTGTTGCTCCCCGCACCGCCCGATCGCCTAACGTGCACGCCGGCGGGCGGTTTGAGCACCGGAACCTTGAGCTCCGTGGACGTGGGCGTTCTGTCAAACATTCGACAGGACGCACGACCTCGCGCGCGACGGAAGCTCACGCGGGTGAAGCCGCGAATCGATCCGGTGAGCGGCTCCGCCGACACGGTGCCGCCATCGCCGCAAAAAGACGAATACGGTCCCGACCCGCTCGAGAACCCGGAGCCCGGCGTGGGTGGCGGCCGGGTGTACCCCGCCTGCTCGAACAGGTCCTCGAAGACCGCCGGCAGTCGCCGCGTGGAATCGGCGAAGACGGCGACGATCTCGTCGCCGGTCGTCATGCCGCCGACGACGCGGACCGGGCCAGACGGGACAAGCGTCGCGGGGTAGCGGGGCGGCAGCGTCCCAACGGCATAGATCGGAACGGGGCGGCTCGGCGCCCCGCGAAAGTCGATCAGCGCGCTGACGAGCGGTGTCGGAAGCGTGGCAACCGGCGCACCCTGTCTGTTGGGCGCGCACCCGGCGCCGATCGCGAACAGCAACGCGGGCATGAGGGCGATGCGCTGGAGCATGCGATCGAGCGGTTGGTGGTGGCCGCGCGCTCGCGCGGAGCGAGCGGGCGAATCTTCTAACATCGCTTATCGGGTGAGAGATCGATAGCCGGCGAGGACAACGAGTACGAGACGTGCACCTTCCCTGCGGCGACCCGACTCACCAACAGGAGTATCCGCCATGATCGTCAATCTCGGCTCTCGACCACGTCTCCGCGCTGCCGCGGTGGTCATCGCCACCTTCGCCGTCGCCGCCTGCAGCGGCAAAGCTGGATCGAATCGCTCCGACACCACGTCGTCCGCTGGCTCCGTGGCTCAGCCCGCCGACAGCACCGGAGCAGCCGCCAGCACCGCCGCGGCGCCGTCCATGGTTCGCGGCACGGTCGCCGACGTCTCGCCGACGAGCGTCAAGCTGTCGACGGACAGCGGCGCCACCGTCGTTGTCGCCCTCACGCCGCCCGTCCAAGTCTTTCAGAGCGTCTCGAGCTCTCTCCAGAATGTCAAACAGAATTCCTTTATCGGCGTCACCACCGTCAAGCAGCCAAACGGCGCCGAACAGGCGACAGAGATACACATCTTTCCCGAAGCACTCCGCGGCCTCGGGGAAGGGAGCCGGATGATGGCGCAAGGGACGTCGAACGGCGGCAGCGCCAACCGCATGACGAACGGCAGCGTATCGTCGAGCTCGTCGGCGGGCGGCGGCTCGGCGGCGCCATCGCGCATGTCCAACGGCAGCGTCGCCAGCACCAACGGCTCGACGCTCGTCGTTCAGTACGCGGGCGGGTCGACCACCGTGACCGTGCCGCCCAACACACCAGTCACCGAGATTGCGCCCGCGTCCAAGTCGCTCGCCACCGGCGACAAGGTTGTCGTGCTGACCGCGAAGAATGCCGACGGCTCGCTGTCAACGAACCGTGTGATGCTCATGAAGAAGTAGCCGGCCCCTACCGGGCGCGGCCGGGCGCGATCTGCGCTCAGGCCGCGCCCTCGGCCACCGCGGCCGATCCGCCCCGCCGCCGCGCTGAGCCGAGGATCAACGCGCCGAGCACGTTGGCGCCGACGATGACGATCGAGATCTTGAGCGCGAACGCCGCCACGCTTCCCACCTGAATGATCGGGAAGACCGAGAGCGCGACGTAGAGAAGCGTCATGAGAAGGCCCGACCACGAGGCCGCGCGGAGCCACACGGGCGGACGCGGCGTCACGCCTCGAAGGCCAAAGAGTGGAATCGCGAACATCACCACGTACGTCAACGCGTAGAACATTCCGCTCGCGTTCCAGACGAGTTGAAAGGCCTCCGCCTGGCCGACGCCGACGAGGCTGATCACGGCGAACACCAGGGCGCACACGCCGACCAGAATGATCGAGTTGACCGGCGTCTTGTACGTCGCGTGCAGCTTGCTGAACCAGGGCGGCAGGATGCGGTCCCAACCCGCGACCATTGGGAGTCGCGTCACGGCGGTGAACGCGACGCTCGTCTGTGCAATGCGCATCGCAAGCGTCATCAGGATCGCGATCGTCACGAGCTGCGTCGCGATGCCGAACGGACCGAAGCCGACCCGCAACACCTGGGCGATCGGGCCGACGAGATCGATCTTGTCGAGGGGCACGTACGCGATCACGGTGCTGGTGCCGCGCACGAACATGAGGGCGATGATCGGCGCGGCAATGAGCACAGAGCGGCCGACCGACCGTGCCGGAGACTTGGTCTCTCCGGCGAGAATGGCGACGTACTCGAATCCCCCGAGCGCGCCGAAGCCCATCTTGCCGAGCAGATTGAGATTGAAGACTGTGAATGCCGGTCGCTCGGTATGGAATGGGTGATAGGCGTTGAGGTGCCCGGTCGCCAGTCCGATCAACGGCAGCACGAGCACGGCGCCGAACACGATCAACATGAACACGCCGCCGACGTTGTGCACCCACTTGCCGACCGAGAGCCCGATCGTCGACGCCACGACCATCGCCAACAGGATGACCACGGACGACAGCGCCACGAACCAGCTGCTCGACGTCATCCACGCCGCGCTCGGCCCGATGGCGTAGGCGAGATACGTCGCGCACTGGAGGCCGACCTCTGACGTGTTGAGGATGACGTACAGCCAGAGATTCCACGCCAGCATGAAGCCCACCGTCTCGTTGAAGCCGAGCTTGGCCCACTGGTACAGGCCGCCCTCGAGCGGCATCAGCCGGTTCAGATAGATCACCACCGCGGCCGACGGCAGGTAGAAGAGCAGGAGCGCGAGCGACCACATGATCACGTGCGAGGGTCCGAGCTTGCCGGCGACGCCGATCCATGTGAGGCCGACGATGAACAGGATCTGCGTCAGCACGAGGTCGGGGACGCGAAGCTCCTTCTTGAGCGACGCGCTCTCCGCTTCGATTCGCTGCTCGGCGCGCGCGAGATCGCTCGTGGCGCTGCTGCCTGGTGTCGTCATGCGTGCATCTCGAGCTCGCCGAGCTTCGTCCAGTAGTGCGCCCATGCCGCAAGGCCTTCGTGCAGGCGGTGGATGCGGAAAAACTCGTTGGGTGCGTGAAAGTCCTCGTCGGCGGTCGAGAAGGAGAAGAACACGGTGCTCAAGCCCATGAGCCGCTGAAAGAGCGCCGTGATCGGCACGGTGCCGCCGCTTCGCACGCGGAACGGATGCACGCCGTAGACCTCGAAGAGCGCCGCGTCTGCCGCATCGATGGCGACGTGGTCGGGCGCAATGTGGCCCGCGCGGGCTCCGTGGTCGGCCTGGGAAACGGTGAGTCGCGTGCCCGGCGGCACGTGCGCCTCGAGATGTCGGGTTACCAGTGCCATGATCTCGTCAGGATCCTGATCGGGAACGAGCCGGCAGGTGATCTTCGCGTGCGCCTCGCTTGGCGTCACCGTCTTCTGGCCGGGGCCTTGGTAGCCACCCCAAAGTCCATTGACCTCGAGCGTCGGGCGGATCCACTGCCGCTCGAGCGTCGAGTACCCGGCCTCGCCGAACACGGCCGGCGCTCCCACTTCCTGTAGATAGCGCTGTTCGTCGAACGGCAGCGCCGCGATCGCCGCGCGCTCGTCGGAGCCAACCTCGGCGACTCGGTCGTAAAAGCCTTTCACCGCCACGCGTCCGCTGTCGTCGTGGAGCGACGCGACCAGCCGCGCCAGTGCGTGCAGCGGATTGGCGACGCCGCCGCCATGGCGCCCCGAATGAAGATCCTTGGTCGCCGCGGTGAGTGTGATCTCGAGTCCGGCAAGGCCGCGGCTCGACAGGGTGAGCGAGGGTTCGTCGACGCGCCACATCGCGCCGTCAGCCGAGATGACGAAGTCGGCGGCGAGCAGCCGCGCGTTGTCCGTGATGAACGACTCGAGGTTCGGGCTGCCGATCTCTTCTTCGCCTTCGAACATGCACTTGATGTTGATCGGCAGCGCGCCCGTGATTTTGAAGAACGCTTCCGCGACCTTGATCGGCAGGAGCATCGGCCCCTTGTCGTCGGAGATGCCGCGGGCGTAGACGCGGCCGTCGCGCACCGTCGGCGTGAATGGCGGGCTATGCCATTTTTCTAATGGATCCTCCGGCTGCACGTCGTAATGACCGTAGACCAGCACCGTCGGCGCGCCCGGCTTGCCGAGCCATTCAGCGTACACCACCGGATTGCCTGACGTCGCCATGGTGCGCACGGCGACAGGGCCGGCCGCGGCGAGCTTGGTGGCGACCCATCGGCAGGCGGCGGCGACGTCCGCGCTGTGCGCCGGGTCGGTGCTCACGCTCGGGATCGACGCGAACTCGATCAGCTCGCCGAGGATCGTGTCGTGATGCGCGACCAAGTATTGAAGAACGCGGTCGATCGACATCACTTGCCGCCGTCGATCGAGAGTACTTGCCCGGTGATCCAGCCGGCGTCGTCGGACGCGAAGAACAGCACGCCGTACGCGATGTCTTCCGGCGACCCGAGACGCTTGAGTGCGATCCGATCGACGAGCGCGCGTTGGCCGTCGTCGCCATAGGCGTCCCACTGGCGTTCCGTCGCCGGATTGGAGCGGACGAACCCCGGCGCGACGTTGATGACGGTGATCCCCCACGGCCCGAGCTCGTGCGCGAGCTGCCGCGTGAGACCGATTTGCGCGGCTTTCGCCGACGCGTACGCCTGAATCCCCGTCAGGCTGACGCCCAGTCCGGCGCCGCTCGAGATGTTGACGATGCGCCCGGCGCGCGCGGCCTTCATGCCGGGCGCCACCGCTTGAGCGAAGTAGAACGCGCCGGTGACGTTGACGTCGAAGATCGCCTGCCACTCCTCGGGCGCGATCTCCTCGAGCGGGCGACCGCTCTGCCCGAGCACACCCCCCGCGTTGTTGACGAGAATGTCGACGCGCCCTGCGCCGGATACCTCGCCGATGAACTGTTCGACGGCCTGCTTGTCGCGGACATCGACGGAGCGCGCCGTGCAGGCACCGCCGGCATCGGCCACCGACACCGCCGACGCACAGAGACGAGCGGTCTCACGCAGCTCCGGTTCGATGACGTCGCAAATCCAGACCACCGCGCCGCGTTTGGCGAACGCCATCGCGAGGGCGCGGCCGCAGCCGTGCGCGGCGCCGGTGACGACGACCGTCTTGCCGCGGAACGCCGCCGTCATCCGCCCCACGCGCCAGTGAGAAGCGCGCGCGTTTCCTCGACCGCGACCTTCCAGATGGCGAGCATGTCGTCGTCCGACCGTTGGTAGACGCCGCCGTAGTTGCCGTCGCCGATGTAGTCGCGGAGAGACGCCGGATCCAGCACCCGCACGCGGTCGATGTCGACCATCGCCTTCTGCGCCCCCGGCAGTTCGACGCCCGGGAGCCGCGTCCACGGAAAGTTCTCCATCCACGACGCGTGCGACGCGACCGGATCGATTTCCATCACCTTGGCCCACGTCTTCGGCGCGTTCCACCAGCTGTAAAAGATGACGCGGCACTTCGGGTGCGCGGCCGTCCACTCGGGCACGTACTGCTGGACGGCGCTGTTCCCGCCGTGCCCGTTCACAATGAGGATTCTCTCAAACCCGGCGCCCGCGAGGCTGTCGAGCACGTCGCGGACGACGGCGAGATGCGTCGCGACCGTCAACGAGATCGAGCCCGGGAAGCGCTTGAAGTACGGGGTGACGCCATAGGGGACGACGGGGAACACCGGCACCCCCAGCGGCTCCGCAGCTTCCGCGGCGACGCGCTCGGGGAGAATGCAATCGACGGTGAGGCGCAGGTAGCCGTGCTGCTCGGTGGACCCGAGCGGGAGAACGGCGCGGTTGTCCGATTGCAGGTATCGCTCGACCTGCATCCAGTTCATGTCGGTGATGCGCACGGGACTCAGGGGCGAGGGATGAGGAGCGAGAAAATAGCCCGCGGGTCAGGGATGCGCGAACGAGGCGTGAGCCTTCAGGCATCTGAGGGCCGCTCGGGGTGCCGCGATGCGCCGGGGAAGATCGCGCCCAGGACGGCGAGACTAGGGGCGAGGGGTCAGTGTAGAGGGGCGGGGCGTGAGGGGATGGAA
>JBIOHX010000069.1:0-13797 GCA_044449465.1 Gemmatimonadales bacterium
GGCGCGCCCAACCGCGATCACTTCAGCTCTTCGACGACGATCGCCGAGTTGGTCGTCCCGAAGTCGTTGTCGACGACGCGCGGCGCCGTTGGATCGGCGACCCACACGCTGTCGTCGACCACGAACGCGTAGCGATGATGCCCGACGGGCACCGGTGCGGTAACCGACCACACCCCTCCGCCGCGATGCTGAGCCTGATACGCCGCATGCTGCGCGTCCCAGCCATTGAAATCACCGACGACGGCGACCTTCTTGGCGTCCGGCGCCACCAGCACGAACTGAATGCGCTGCGACTTCACCACGTGCTTCGCCGACGGGAAAAGCGCCGTCGCCAGCGGTTGCGTCGCGCGATGAATGGCCGCAAACGCGCGCGGCACACCGGCCGCCGCGAACAGAATCAGCGACGCGGCCAGCACCCCCCAGGTGAGGGGCTGGATGGTGATCGTCCGCGGCGCCGTGATTCGCAGCCACAACCCGAGGCGATGTCGCGGCAGCGCCCGAACCGCGCGCATCACCCGCGCGTCGAGCGATTCGTTCACCTGGACCGCGGCACGCAGCTCGCTCGCGATCTCCCGCATTCGCACTTCGTTGTCGTCACGCACTGTGCACCTCGCTCAGCAGCTCACGGAGTCGGTCGCAGGCGCGCATCACTCTCATCTTCAGCGCCGACACGCCGACTCCGGTCATCTGCGACATTTCCTCGTACCCGATCTCCTCGACATACTTCAACAAGAACGCTTCCCGCTGATCGACCCGTAACTGCTGGAGCGCGCGATCGATCTCTTCGCGCCACGCCGCCCGCTCGGCCGGGTGCTCCTCCGACGCCTCAAGCAGCGCCGCTTCGTCCACGACGAACGTCCGCGCCCGGCGACCCCGACGCGCGCCCAGCGTTCGACAACGGTTCACCAGAATGCGAAACAGCCATGCGCCAAACCGCTCCGGATCCTCGCATCGAGCGAGCGAGCGATAGGCACGCGTGAAGGCATCCTGGAGCGCCTCCTCGGCATCCTGACGGTTGCCAAGCATATGGAAGGCATATCGGGCGTACCGGTCGCGATACCGCTCGACCAGGACGGCGAACACCTCCACATCCCCGCGAAGCACGCGGGCGACGATCACTGCATCTGAACTACCTTCCACGAAGCACTGACCTGTGTATTGTGGCGCGGGTCACATCCGGTAAAATCGCCCTGCCGCGAGGGCCTTCTGTCTTACCAAGGCCTCAGTAAAACGTTCTCCGATCCCTCGCCACGTCGAGCAGCAGATCGGCGGGCCGAAAACGAGGGTCGAAACGAACGTTCAGCTCTTCCATTCGTTCTACGATTTCGGTGGCGCCGACGCTGTCAACGTAGCGGAACGGTCCGCCACGGAACGGCGGCCATCCGATCCCAAACACCGCCCCAACGTCGCCGTCGCGCGCCGACCGTAGAATGCCTTCCTGTAAGCAGAGCGCCGCTTCATTCACCATCGCCAGGACGCAGCGCTCGGCGATCTCGCCCGCATCGATGTCGGCGGCCGGACGACGTTCGGCGCCGATCACCTGATACACGCTGTCGTCGACGTCGCCCTTCTGCCCGGACTCGTCGTATTCATAGAAGCCGGAGCCGCCCTTGCGCCCCGTGCGTCCCGCGGCCACGACCCGGCGCATCGCCTCAGACGGGAGCATGCGCGCGCCGAAAGCCTCGGCGAGCACCCCGCCGACCTTTCCGCCCACGTCGATGCCGACTTCGTCGAGAAGCGTGATCGGCCCTACGGGAAAACCGAATTCGACGAGCGCACCGTCGATCGCGTCGATCGGGACGCCTTCGTCGAGCAGCCGCCCCGCTTCGTTCATGTACGCCGACAGCGTGCGCGTTGTATAGAAACCCGGCCCGTCGTGGACGACGATCACGGTCTTTCCCAGCCGCTTCCCGTATGCCACGGCCGTAACGATCGCCTCGGGCGACGTGACTGACGTCGCGATGACCTCGAGGAGCGGCATGCGGTCCACCGGCGAGAAGAAATGCATGCCGAGCACACGCTCCGGATGCCGCGCCACCTCGGCGATCGCGGTGATCGGGATCGTGCTCGTGTTCGACGCATACACAGTTGCGCGACCGATCGCCGGCTCGACCTCCTCGAGCACGCGATGCTTGAGGCCGAGCTCTTCGAACACCGCTTCGATCACCAGATCGGTCGATTCGAAGCCCGAGTAGTCCGTGGTCGGCCCGACGAGCGTAAGCAGATCATCCCGCTGCGCACGGGTGATCTGCCGGCGCGTCAGCCGCTCATCGAGCACGGCGCGAATCGAGGCGAGCCCTTTCCCCAGATGCGCCGCGTCGGTGTCTTTGAGGCGCACCACGGTGTCGTGTTGAATCGCGATCGACGCGATGCCGGCTCCCATGAAGCCGGAGCCGAGCACGCCAACGCGTCTTACCTCGCGCGGCGCGGGTGAGTTGCCGTTCACACCGGGATCCTTCTTCAGCGAATTACTCGCGAAAAAGAGGAACACGAGCTGGCGCGAGACATCCGTTACCGCCATCTCGCCGAACAGCCGAGCCTCCTCCCGCATCCCCGCTTCGCTTCCCCGCAAGTACCCAGTTTCGACCGCGGCAAGCGCGGCGAGCGGCGCCGGATAGTGGCCGTGCGTTTTCTCCATCACGCTCGCGCGCGCCTTGGAGAAGACCACGCGCCGGCCGATCGGATTGTGTTCCAGCAACAGGCTCGTCGGCCCGCGGAGCCGTGGCCCGCTGCGCTTGGCCGACGACGCGCCGAGCAATCGCGCCCGAGCCACGGCGACGTCGACCAGGATCGCCGGGTGCACCATCTCCTCGACGAGCCCCATCTGCAGCGCGCGGCGTGCGCGAATGCTCCGGCCGGTGAGGATCATGTCGAGGGCGGCCTGAAGGCCGACGCGTCGTGGCAGCCGCTGCGTTCCGCCCATGCCCGGTATGATCCCGAGCTGCACCTCCGGCGCCGCGAACGTCGTCTTCGGGTCGTCCGTGCACAGGCGATAGCGGCACGCCAACGCCATCTCCAGCCCGCCGCCGAGGCACGGCCCGTGGATCGCGGCGACGACGGGCACCCGCAACCGTTCGAGACGCACGAGCACGTCTTGGCCCATCCGGCTCATTCGCTCCGCCTCGACCGCCGTCTTCACGTCGCGGAACTCCTCGATGTCCGCACCGGCGATGAACGAATCGGGCTTGCCGGAGGTCAATACCATTCCTTTGATGACCCGATCCTCGTCGACGCGGAGAAAAATGCCCTCGAGCTCGCCGATCAGTGACGCGCTCAGCGTGTTCACCGCCTCGCCCGGCCGGTCGATCGTGACAACGAGAACGTCGTCCGCCAGCCGCGTGGCGAGCGACGGTCCGCTGGCCGGTCCCTGCGTCCGCGCCGTCATGCGCTCTCGATCACCATCGCGTGCCCCAACCCGCCCGCGGCGCAAACGGTCATCAGCCCGAACTGGCCGCCGCGGCGCACCAGCTCGTTGGCCAGCGTCGTCAAAATGCGCCCGCCCGTCGCGCCGAAGGGATGACCGACCGCGATCGAGCCGCCGAGAACGTTGAGCCGCGCTCGATCCACCTCGCCCACCGGCTCGACGAATCCGGCACGTTCGGCCCAGGCGCGCGACGTGAACCCGGCCAGGTTGCAGAGCACTTGGGCGGCGAACGCCTCGTGCATCTCCACGAGGTGCATCTCGGCGAGGCCAAGTCCCGCCCGCTCCAGCGCCACGGGTGCCGCGAGCACCGGCGCCATGAGCAGCTGCTCGCCCGGGTCGAGGGCGGCATACGCGTACGACCGCACGAATGCGAGCGGTTGATAGCCGAGCGCGCGCGCGCGTGATTCGCTCATCAGCAACACGGCACTCGCGCCGTCCGTGAGCGGTGACGAATTGCCCGCCGTCACCGTGCCGTACCGCCGGTCGAACACCGGTCTGAGCGCCCGCAGCTGGTCGATCGACGTATCGGTGCGAATGCCGTTGTCGGCGGACAGCACGACATCGTACCGCGGCGGCAGATAGACGGGCGCGATCTCCGCCGTCAGCGCTCCCTCGGCCGTGCCGGCCGCTGCCAGGCGGTGCGATCGAAGCGCGAACTGATCCTGCTCCTCGCGCGGAATGTGATTGATCTTCGCCATCTTCTCGGCCGACTGACCCATCGTCTCGCCGGTCGACGGCTCCGCAATCGCCGGCGTGATCGGAATGAAGTCACGCGGCCGGATCGAGCTGGCGATCCGCGCCTTGGCCATTGCGCTCTTCGCCCGCGACAACGCGACGAGCTTGGATGCCATGGCACGCGAGTGCAGCACGGGCACGTTCGACAGCGACTCCGCGCCGCCGGCGATCACGATCTCGTGATGCCCAAGGACGATCTGATCGACCGCGTTCGTGATCGCTTGGTTCGCGGACGCGCAGGCGCGGCTCACGCTGTAGGCATCGCACCCTTTCGGGAGCATCGGCAGCAACGACACCTCGCGGGCGATGTTCGGCGCGGTCACCGCCGGCACCACCGTGCCATAGATGATCGCGTTCACCTCGCGGCCGTCGAGATTGGTGCGCTGCAGCAGCTCGGCCACGCACCGTTTCCCGAGCTCGATCGCCGTCATGTCCTTGAGCGCCGTCCCGGCTCTCGCGAACGGCGTGCGCACACCGGCAATGATCGCCGCGCGCCGGCCGGGGCCGCCCAGTGATGGCATGCGTTGAAACTGGCTTACCTTTGATGCAATGCAAGGCCACGCGACGACTCGCCGCGAGCGATTCGAGGCCCTCGCCAGCCGTTCGTTCGATCTGCTCGTCGTCGGGGGCGGGATCACGGGCTGCGGCATCGCGCGCGACGCCGCCTTGCGCGGCCTCGCGGTCGCCCTCGTCGAAAAAGACGACTTCGCCAGCGGCACGTCGAGCCGATCGTCGCGGCTCGTTCACGGCGGCGTGCGCTATCTCGAAACGGGCCAGCTCCACTTGGTCTTCGAGTCGAGCGCCGAACGACGACGGCTGCTGCGCCTCGCGCCGCATCTCGTCCGACCGCTGGCCTTCACCTGGCCGGTCTACTCCGGCGCGCGCATCGCGCGCTGGAAGCTCGGCGCGGGCCTGTTCGCGTACGACGCACTGGCCATGTTCAGAAACGTCGCGCGACACGAGCGCCTCTCGGCGCGCGAGGTGCTCGATTGCGAGCCGATGCTCCGCGGCGATGACCTGCGTGGCGGCGCCCGCTATTACGATGCCGCCACGGACGACGCGCGGCTCACCCTCGCCAACGCGCTCGGCGCCGCCGAGGCGGGGGCGGTGGTGATCAACCTTGCCGCCGCCACCGCACTCCGCTTCGAGGGTGGACGCGTCGCCGGCGCCGCGGTCGTCGACCGCCTCTCCGGCGCCAAGTACGACGCGCGCGCGCGCGTCGTCGTCAACGCGACGGGTCCATGGAGCGACGAGCTCCGCGCCCTCGATGATCCGCCGCCCGCGACCGATCCGGCAGCGGCTGCTGTCCGAGGCAGCAAGGTTGCGCCCAAAGCCGTGCCGCGCGAGCGCGGCGGCAACCGCGACGCGCTCACGCTGCTCGTGCCCGCCGATGGACGCGTGTTCTTCGTGCTACCCGCCGGCGCGTTCGCCATCATCGGCACCACCGACACCTTCTCGCCATCCGCCCCCGACACGGTACATGCCGCACGCGGCGACGTGCGCTATCTGCTCGACGCCGCCAACAACTATTTTCCGCGCGCTTCGCTCGCCGACGGCGACGTCGTGAGTGCCTGGGCCGGCATTCGGCCCCTGCTCCCCTCGGCCGCAGCTTCGCCAGGACGCGTATCGCGTGAGCACGCGATCGCCGTGAGCCCGACCGGTCTCGTCTCGATCACCGGCGGCAAGCTCACGACCTTCCGCATCATGGCGCGCGACGTCGTTCGCACGGTACTGGCGCGGCTCGGTCGGCACGCCGGCGACGATCCGACGGCCAATCGTCCGCTGCCCGGCGGCGAGCTCGAGGCGCTCGACGTCGTGGCCGCCGCGGCCGCACAGGCGATCGGCGACGAAGCTCTCTCCGCGCGCCTCGTGCACACGTACGGCTCTCGCTGGACCGACGTCTGGCGCGAGATGCAGGCGGGCGACGGACGCGAACGCGTCGACGCGGCACTTCCCTACACCATCGGCGAGCTCCGCTATGCCGCCCGCGCCGAGCTCGCGTGCTCCCTCGGCGACCTGCTCATCCGCCGCACTCATCTCGCGCACGAATCGCGCGACCACGGCGCTGCCGCCGCCCCGCGGGCGGCTCACGCCGTGGCGCCGCTGCTCCGCTGGGACCGCGACGCCCGCGACCGCGCGATACGAGATTTCGAAATGGAGATCGCTCGCGAGTTCTCGATTGGGTCGTGAGCCCAGCCGCTTTTGGTCGGTCCGGCAGCCAGCCAGCTGAGCGAAGATTTTTTACACCTTCCAGACTCCTGTGCAAAAATTCTTCACTGTCCGGCCGCTGGTGTGACGCCCGACTAGAGTCAACTCTTTCAATGACAATTACTTGAATCCGTGGCACACGGACTGCTTAAGTGCGAGCTCGACTGCAGTCCCGCCGTTCGTCGCGCCAACCTCCCGAGGACCCCTCGAATGCGTTTCCGCTCCCTCCTCTCCGTCGCCGCCACGCTCACCGCGGCGCTACTCGCCTCCGCGTGCGGCGACAGCCCGGTCGCTCCGCCGACGGTCCCAGCGGCACCCATCGCAGCTCCCGCCTCTCCTTCCAACTCGCTCCTCGGCGGCGTCCTGGGCACAGTGCTCGGCACGCCCACCACGGTCACGCCGCTCAACCGCACGTCGCCGCTCTCGTCCAACCTGACCAAGTCGGCGAGGATCGGCCTTCTCGGCGGCATCATCGCGATCCCAGAGGCGGGCATCACGGTCGTCGTACCGCCGCTCGCGGTGTTCTCGCCGACGACGATCTCCGTCACGGCCCGCGCCGGCTCGGCGGTCGCCTACGACTTCGCCCCGCACGGAATCAAGTTCGCGGTGCCGCTCGTCGTCACGCAGAGCCTGGCCAAGACCGACGCGCAGACGGGCCTCGTCAGCGTCAACTCGCTCTTCGCCGGCTACTACCCGGATAGCAAGAACATCACGAGCGTGACGGAGTTGCTGACGCTAAATGTGAATTTGCTCAACTCCACCGCCATCATGACCGTCTGGCACTTCTCGGGCTACATCTACGCGAGCGGCCGCAGCGGCGGCATCCAGTAATCGCGAACTGACCGTCCCGCGCATCGCGTCGCGCGGCGGGAACGCAGCACTCGATCGACGAACCGACGCCTCAGCGGACGCTCCATGCCCCGAGCCGAGAAAAGCGGAACGCGGCGACTGGGAACCGCTGAGGCGCGTCGCCTCGCCGAGCTGGCGCGCGTCGCCGGCCTTGGCGATTCACCAGACGACGCGCTTCTGCTCAATCGCGAAGCGCTCTTCCTGCTCAACAGCGAGAGGCAAACACCATTGCTCGCCGACGTGCTACGCTGGCAGGGCTCCGTCCTTCGCGACCGGGGACGGACCTCGGAGGCTGAACCGCTCTACCGGCGCAGTCTCGCCATCGCCACCGATCTCGAGTACGACGCGGGACGAGCGCACGCCCTCAACTGCTTGGCCTCGCTCGCCCAACGCCGCGGCGAGCTGGTCGCGGCGGCGAGCCTGCTCAGCGACGCGTTGGCGATCGCCGGTAACTGCGACGAGGCGCGTCTCGTCGGCATGATCCAACAGAACCTCGGGATCATCGCTGACATCCGGGGGAATCCGGCGGCGGCAAGTGCGTACTATCGAGTGAGCCTTCGCACGTTCGAGGAGACCAACGATCTCCAGCCGCTCTGCTGGGTGCTCAACAACCTCGGCTACCTCTACATGAAGGAGGAGCGTTACGACGACGCCGAGGTGACGTTCCAGCGGGCGCTGGGCATCGCGCGCGCTCGCGGCGACCTCATGTCGGAGGGTATTCTCGAGCAGAATCGCGGAGAGCTCGAGCTTCATCGCGATCAGATCGACGAGGCGTATCCATCAATCGCTCGGGCGCTCGAGGTTGCGGATCAGCGGGAGGATGACGTTCGACGCGCGGCAGCGCTCAAACTGCGGGGGGCGTTCGAACGCCTGAGCAAGCGCCCCGACGATGCGGCAGAGACGCTTCGCCATGCGCTCACGCTGAGTGCCGTGGGAGAGGACGCGCTCTTGGGGGCGGAAATCCTTTACCAATATGGACTTGCGCTGCGTGACCAAGGCGATCTTGAACATGCGTGTACCGCCTGGCGATCGGCGCTGGACAGCTTCGAGCGCATCTCGGCCAGGCAGTGGGTCAGCCGAATCCAGCGCCGATTGAGCGGCGAACCCGCCGGCCGATACTTGTAACGGACACGGTTTCGCCCGGTGGGTGGGGCTGTGTCGTCCCCCCATTCCGCCGAGGTTGCGTTTGGCCACCGCCGTCGTCGGCGCTCCGGATTCCTCTCCCGGCGCCACTTTCGGATTTCAGAGCATCATTGGCGAGAGCGCCCCGTTGCGTGAAGCGACGGCGCTCGCCGCGCGCGTCGCCACGACGCGGCGCACCACGGTGCTGCTCGTCGGCGAAACGGGCACGGGCAAAGAGCTGTTCGCGCGCGGCATTCACTACGCCAGCGCGACGGCCAACGAGCCTTTTGTTGCCATCAACTGCGCGGCGATCCCCGAATCGTTGCTCGAGTCCGAGCTGTTCGGGCACGAGAAGGGCGCGTTCACCGGCGCGCACGCCCGCAAGCAGGGCCTGCTCGAGCTGGCCGGCGCGGGAACGCTCTTTCTCGACGAAGTGCACCAGCTGCCGCGCCAGCTCCAGCCCAAGCTGCTGCGCGCGCTCGAGTCGCGGCAGGTGCGGCGGCTCGGCGGACTCGAGGAGATTCCGATCACGTGCCGCATCATCGCGGCGAGCAGCCCGATCCTCGATCAGGTCGTGGCCAGCGGCGAGTTCCGCGAAGATCTCTACTACCGGCTCAACGTCTTCGCGATCACCCTGCCGCCGCTCCGCGAGCGACTCGAGGACGTCGAATCGATCGCGACGCACTTTCTCGCCGAGGAGACACGCGAGTATCAGAAGCCCAAGCGCTTCGCCGACGATGCCATTGCCGCGCTGCTCGTGCACCGCTGGCCGGGCAACGTTCGTGAGCTGAAGAACGTCGTCGAGCGCGCGGCGATCTTGAGCGCCGACTCGTCGATCGTACGCGCCGAGCATCTCATGATCCAGCGGCGCACGGCGAAGATCGTCGAGCCCGACGACTCGGTGGGCGACATTCGCATTCCGCGCGAGGGCAAACTGCTCGAAGACATCGAGCGCGAGGCGGTCGCGCTCACGCTCAAGATCACCGGCGGAAATCAGGCCGCCGCGGCGCGGCTGCTCGGCATCTCCCGGCCCACCCTGGCCAAAAAGATGGTGGCGCGCGACGAGTCGGCGGCCGTCGACTCGATGCAATGACCTCCCCGTCTCCGCTCGAGCCGTCCGCGCTTGCTCCGGCCGTGGCTGCGCTGATCGAAGAAGCGCAGCGGTCGGAGCGCGCCGGGCAGCGAGAGATTGCGCGCCGCAAGTACGAGACCGCCCTCTACCTGCTGCGTCCCGGCGACGGCGCGACGGCGACGGCGATCGTACGCCGCGTCGCGCGCGCGTACATCGACGACGCGCAGCCCGACGCGGCACTCGACTGCCTATCTGCCGCGCTCGGAATGTCCGAGGGACTGGGAGACCTGAGCGGCCAGGCGCACGCGATTAACCTGATGGCGATCGTCCACGACCTCCGCGGCGAGCTCGACGACGCGGAACGCTTATACGATAAGGCGCTTGACCGCGCGACCACGGCCGGCGACGAACCGCTCATCGCAATGATCGCGCAGAACCTCGGAATCTTCGCGAGCCGTCGCGGTGATTTCGTCGCGGCGCTGGATCACTACGCGTCGAGCCTGGTCACTTACCGCACCGCCGGTCTCCGTGAGTACCTGGGTCCCGTACTCAACAACATGGGCATGGTCTACACGCAGCTCGAGCGCCTCGACGAAGCCCAGGCCGCCTACGATGAAGCGATCATTCACTGCGACGCCGCGGGCGACATACCGCACCGCCTGCTCGCGCTCGTCAACTCGACCGACCTCTGGATCGCGCGCGGCGACATCGACCGCGCTGCTTCGCTCTGCCAAACGGTGCTCGCCGAAGCGAACGCTGCGGGTGACCAGCGCGCACTCGCCGAGACGCACAAGCAGCTCGGCATCATCGCGCGCATGCGCGGCGACCTCGCCGAGTCGAACGAGCAGCTCGCCACCGCGTACGACAACGCCATGCGCCGCGAAGACCTGCTCCTCGCCGCCGAGACCGTGAGCGAACAGGCGCAGCTCTTCGAGCGCATGGGCAAGAACCGCGAGACGCTGCAGGCGCTCTCGCTGTCGCACAACCTCTTCACCAAGCTCCGCGCCCAGCGCAGCCTCGCCGATCTCAAGAAACGCATCGGCCGCCTCGAGACACGCTTCTACGACGTCGTCACCCGCTGGGCGCAGACGATCGAATCAAAAGACGTGTACACGCTCGGCCACTGCGAGCGCGTCGCCGAATATTCCTGCGCGTTGGCGCGCGACGTCGGCTTCGACGACATCACGATGTTCTGGTTCCGCATCGGCGCGCTGCTGCACGATGTCGGCAAGGTGTCCGTGCCGTCGGAGATCTTGAACAAACCCGGCCGTCTCACGGACGAAGAGCGCACCATCATGGAAGGCCACGCCGCCGCCGGAAGCGACATGTTGCGCGACATCGACTTCCCATGGGACGTGCTGCCCTTGGTGCGCGGCCACCACGAGCGGTGGGACGGCAAGGGCTACCCCGACAAGCTCGCCGGCGAGAACATCTCGCTCAGCGCGCGCATCGTCTGCGTCGCCGACGTGTTCGATGCGCTGACCACCGACCGCCCCTACCGCCGCGCCTTCACGCACGACGAGGCGCTTAGCATGATGGCGGCCGACACCGGCACGATGTTCGACCCCGATCTCTTTCCGCGGTTCGCGCGCATCATTCGGGCGCGCGCGCCCTACGATCTATCACACGACCAGTTCGTGATCGCCGCGGTGGCGTAGGCGCCAGTTTCGCGGTCTACCGCTCGTCGACTGCGAGATCGTGAATCGTGTGCAGCTCGACGACCTTGAGCTGCCGGACCATCGTTGGCAGCCTGAGAAAGGCGACCTCGCCAACCGTCTTTCCCAGCAGCGCGCGCCCGATCGGTGACGCCATCGTCACCTGTCCCTCCTCGAACTCGAGCCCGTCACCGAACACGAGCGAGTAGGTCTCCTTCGTGCGCGACTTCTGATCCTCGACCACGACCTTCGACCCGAGTCCAACACGGTCGGAAGGAATCTGCGTCGGGTCGATCGACGACAGTTTGCTCAACCGCTGGCGAAGTTGTCCGAGCCGAGCCTGGACGAACGCCTGCCGTTCGAGCGCCGCCTTGTACTCGCTGTTTTCGCGCAAGTCGCCGAGCTCGACCGCTTTCCGGATCTCCTGCGGCAGCGTGACGTTCAGCTCATGCTGCAGGCGCTCGACCTCTTCTCCAAGTTTTAGCTTGAGCGCTTCCAGCATATTCGAACATCTCCCGGCGACAAAACTTGAGCGCCCGGCCGGAGAGGCCGGGCGCGATTCACGTTTCCAAGCTATCCTCCGGCGCCCCGTCCCGCAAACGCGGGCTGGGCGCAATCCCGGACTCAACCGCGGAGCGTCGCACGCTAACTCTCGAGCACTTTGGCGACGTCCAGCGCCTGCGCATGAGCAGCGGCCCGAGCCGCGTGCTCGGCCTCGACGTAAGCGCCTATATCGTGCGCGGCGCGATGATCGACACTGGCTTTCCCGGCGCCCGGCGCCCGTTGCTTGACGCCGCGCGATCGCTCGGCGTGCGCGGCGCGATCGTCACCCACTGGCACGAGGACCACGCCGGCAATGTCGAGCCGCTCGTTCGCGCCGGACTGCCCGTTTGGATGCATCCCGACACCGAGACGAGGCTGCGGTACCCTCCGTCGATTCGATTGTACCGGCGTCTTACATGGGGACGGCTGTCACCGCTCCAGTCCGACGTTCAGCCGTTCGACGAGGCCGGACTCGAGCCCGGCGCGACGCCTGGCCATTCGCCCGATCATCACGTGGTATGGGACCGCGAGACGGGGACGCTCTTTTCGGGCGACCTCTGGCTCGGGATCCGCGCGCGCGTGCTCCATGCGACGGAGAATCCCTACCAGATCATCGAGAGCCTCGAGCGCATCCGCGCCTTTGCCCCCGCCCGCATGTTCGACGCCCATCGCGGCTTGGTGTCCGACCCCGCGCGCGCGATCACGGCGAAGATCACCTGGCTGCGCGAAACGCTTGGCGAAATCGAGCGATGCATCGACCAGGGCCTGACGGACCGGACGATCGTCAATCGCGTGCTCGGCGGCGAGGAGCTGGTTGCCGCGCTTTCGTTCGGCGAATACGCGCGCCGAAATCTTGTCGCCGCGGTTCGGCGCCATCTCGCCCGCCCTGAACCTGCCGCCCGCTAGCGGTGCTTCCGGTGCTTCCCGTGCTTGGCGTCCGCATGGTCTGCGTTCACGGCGTCGCCACCTGCGCGCTCGAACTCGCGCCGCAGCGCCGCCATGTTCGCTTCACGGTGGTCGTACAGCCGCTTGAGCGGCCGTGTCGCGTGGCGCGCATGGGCGTACGACGTGAGCAGCGGCAGCGCAACGGTGGAATCGAGATAGCAGACCACCGCGTCGGGCAGCCGCTCGGGATCGATCTTGCCCCAGCTCACCGCCTCGGCCGGCGTGGCGCCCGACAGGCCGCCCGTGTCAGGGCGCGCATCAGTGATCTGCAAGAAATAGTCGTGTCCTTTTTCGTCGATGCCGAGCACTTCCTGGATCTGCGGCTCCGTCTGCAGCATGAAGTTCTTCGGGCTGCCACCGCCGCAGATCAACACCCCCGACTTGCCGCCGCCGCGCTTCGCGCCGAGTACGATCGACGCCGTCTCGTTAACGTCCAGGTTCGGGTCGATCGTGCACTTGTTCCCCTCGAGCGCCAGCGCCGCCACGTTCATGCCGATCGACGAGTCGCCCGGCGACGATGTGTAGATCGGCACGCCAGCATGCCACGCCGCCGACAGCAGTGATTTGCGTCCGAGCCCGAGCGTGCGCTCGCGCTCACGAACGTACTTGCCGCACAGATGGTGAAACTCCGCGCTCGACATCGCGCGCTGGAATTCCTTTCCCTTGATGATCGTGCGAAAGAACGCGTCGGTCGACAACAGCACGTCGTAGTCGAAGAAGATGTCGTAGATGCGCACGACACCCTCCTCGCGGAGCACCACGTCCGACGCTTGCGGATTGCCCCGATGCATCGCGAGCCCGAGGCCGAAGTGCGTGTCGTGGTAGAGGTTCGCGCCGGTGGAGACGATCCAGTCCACGAACCCGCTCTCGATGAGCGGAATGATCGCCGCCATGCCCAGCCCCGCCGGCGTCAGCGCGCCGGTGAGCGTCATACCGATTGTCACGTTCGGCTCGAGCATCTTTCGCGTGAACAGCTGGCAGGCTTCGCGCAGTCGCGCCGCGTTGTAGGCGAGAAACGCGTAGTCGATCTGATCGGCCGCACTCTCGCTGCCGGTGATCGCGCGCGGGGATGCATCACACGGCGCACGACGCGAGCAAGTTCCTGCGCGGCGACCGCATCGACCCGCGCGCGATCACCGGCAGCGAGAGTGCGGCCGATCTGATCGACAACGCGTTTCTCGCCTACAACGCGGCGCGACTGCGCGAAGCCTGCCAGCTGTTCACGCGAAAGATGCTCGAGCCGA
>JBIOHX010000070.1:0-13774 GCA_044449465.1 Gemmatimonadales bacterium
CTTCCACGAGCGATCGGCGAGCGCCCGTGTCACATAGGAATTGGCGCGTCGTCATCGCCGATGATGAGCCGGCGGCGCGCCGCGGCGTGCGCCAGCTCCTCGCCGCGCACGACGGTTTTGCGGTGGTCGGCGAAGCGCGAGTTGGGAGGGAAGCGCTCGCCGCGCTGTCGTCGCTGCATCCAGACGTGCTCTTTCTCGACATCCAGATGCCGGAGCTCGGCGGCTTTGACGTGTTGCGCCGCGCGCGCGGCGTGCCGTCGCGTCCCCTGGTCGTATTCCTCACAGCGTACGAACAGTTCGCGATCAAAGCGTTCGAGGCTGAAGCGACCGATTACCTCGTGAAGCCGGTGAGCGAAGAGCGCTTCGCCGCGACGATGCGGCGGCTGATACGCCGGCTCTCGAGCTGCGATGCGGCCGATGAACCGACGATCGTCGTCCCGGTCGCCGGGGGCACGCGGATCATCCAGCTCTCGGAAATCGACTGGATCGAAGCCGCCGACTACTACGCGCGCCTCTGGGTCGGTTCGAAGAGCTATCTCGTGCGCGAGTCGTTGGTACAGCTCGAGCGCCGCGTCGGTCGGCATGGGTTCGTGCGAGCGCATCGCCAGGCGTTGGTGCGCACGAGCAATGTCCGTCTGCTGCGCAACGCGCCGAGCGGCGAGCTTGTGGCGGTGTTGCGGTCCGGAGCGGTGATTCCCGTGTCGCGCAGACGGCGGAGCGCGTTCGTGGCGGCGGTTCGGGGCGTGCGCTAGGGGGGCGACTCGAGGTACCAAAACGGATTGACCCACCGTTCGTCGCGCCGGACGAAGACCTCCGTGGCAATTCCGGTCCGTGTCATTCGCTCGCCGGCATCCTCGATCACGAGGCTGTATCGCGATTGCACGACGGCCACGCTTCCTCGAAGCCGGATGCTCGTGCTGTCGAAGCGCAGCGCGAGCAAGCGCCCGTGGCCGGCGGCGAAGCCAAGCGACGACGCGACCGTCGCTTCCCGCGTCTCCCAATTGCTGCCGCTTCCGGCTGCGAGCGCCGGCGGGATGAGCGTGCGAAGGCGCGCGCTGTCTCCGGCGAACCAGGCCCGCCAGACGGCGTCACGTGCTGAGACGAGCTCGGCCCGAGTCCGGGCATCGACCGCGTCGAGGCGTAGCGCGTCGGCTTGAGCTCCCGCGGCCGGAGCCGTCACGAGCACAGCGAACGCGGCAATTATGAGTCTGCGCATATGAGCGTGTTCATGGCAACTCGGGCATGATCCTCGTGAGCATCGATACCACCGGAGCGGGGCGTAAGAATCACAATCGTAACGCGCGGGTGCACGGCCCGTTGGATCAATCAGCCGGCGGCGGGCGGCAGGCAGCGAACGGTCCGGTGCCTCCGCTCGCTGCCGTTCGGACGCCGGTCCCTGCGCGATGATTGCCGAGCGCTGGGGCGGAAAGGCACCTTGGGCAACCAATGCCGGGGGAGACAGTGAGCGTTACCACACGCGAACCGATTGGCGCCGAGTACTCAGCCGCGCCATCAGCGGTGGGCAACACGACGCGACGCATCGCGTCGCTCGACATCGTGCGCGGGTTGATCATGGTGCTGATGGCAATCGACCACGTGCGCGTCTACGCCGGCGTTCCCGCCGGCGGGCGAACCGCCGGCGTCTTCTTCACGCGGTGGGTGACGAACTTCTCGGCGCCGGGCTTTGCTTTTCTCGCGGGGACGGCCGCGTTTCTCTACGCGCGTAAAGTGAACGATCGCTGGGCCGTTTCCCGCTTTCTGGCGATGCGCGGGGCTTTGCTCGTACTGCTCGAGTTGACGGTGATGCGACTGTCGTGGACGTTCAACCTCGACTTCGCGCATTACAACCTGGCGGGAGTGCTGTGGATGCTCGGCTGGTGCATGATCCTCATGGCCGGACTGGTCTGGCTGCCGACGG
The DNA here is from genome assembly GCA_044449465.1 of Gemmatimonadales bacterium. GTDB lineage: Bacteria > Gemmatimonadota > Gemmatimonadetes > Gemmatimonadales > Gemmatimonadaceae > JAQBQB01. The sequence continues at coordinate 1,919 of JBIOHX010000070.1, forward strand.
CGGCGATCGGCGCGCTGGGGCTGGTCATGATCTTCGCGCAGTCGGTGTTCGGCCCGATCGCTCGAGCGTTGCCCCACGCTGTGGGGGCATTCCTCTATGGCGGCGGCCAGACGCAGTTGGGCGCGATGCCGATCGACGTGCTTTATGTGATCGTGCCGTGGATTGGAGTAATGGCAGCGGGCTACGCCTTCGGCGTCGTGACGACGTGGGGCGCGGAGAAACGCCGCGCAGCGTGCCTATGGATCGGCGGCTTGGCGACGATGGCGTTTCTGGTCGTCGGGTCAGCTGCTGCGCTGAACGGCAAAGCGCCGGCGGATGCGCCGCCGGTTCTCTTCCGGATTCTGAATCAGCGCAAATACCCGGCGTCGCCCTGGTTCCTCCTCATGACACTGGGCCCGACGATCGCGTTGTTGCCGGCGGCGGAGACGATGCGGGGCTGGTTCGCCAAGGTGATGACGACGTTCGGTCGCGTACCCCTTTTCTTTTATTTGCTTCACATTCCCCTCATTCATGCCTTGGCGTGCCTCGTGTCGGTAGCGCGCGTGGGGAGCGTGAACCCGTGGCTGTCCGCCAATCACCCGGTCGAGCCGGGGCCGGCACCGCCGGGGTATCGGTGGTCGCTCGCGCTCGTGTACCTCACGCTCGCGGCGGCGACGGCGCTGCTGTACGAGCCGTGTCGCCGCTACGCGCAACTCAAGGCGACCGGGCGATACCCGTGGTTGCGATATCTATGACCGCGCCATTGCCTTGACAGTCTAGGTAACACGCAATATCATACACCAAGACTCTCTAGGCAATGACTCCATGGCTCCAACACAAACCACCAAAGACCGCCTCCACGGCACCCTCGACGCCCTCGTCCTCAAAACGCTGAGCTGGGGCCCCCGCCACGGCTACGCCATCGCCCGCTGGCTCGAGGATACGACGCAGAGCGCCATTCAAATCGAAGAAGGCTCGCTCTACCCCGCGCTCTACCGTATGGAGCGGAAGGGCTGGATCGAGGCCGAGTGGGGGATGTCCGAGCTCGGGCGCCGCGCGAAGTTCTACAAGCTCACGGTGCGTGGCCGGCGGCAGCTCAAGGCCGAGACGTCGGAGTGGTCCGACTTCGCCCAAGCCGTCGCGCTCGTGCTCACCCCGGCGCCGGCGCCCTAACCGTGGCGACCATGGGCCGCGGGCCCCGCCAGCTCGCGTCGCTCTTCTGGAAGGCCAGTGTCGCCGAAGAAGTCGACGCCGAGCTGGCATTTCACGTCGACTTGCGCACGCGCGAGCTCATCGCGCGCGGCATGACGCCCGAAGCGGCGCGCGCCGCGGCCCTCGCGCGCTTTGGTGATATCAACCTCGTCAACTCCGCCTGCCAATCCATCGGTACGCAACGGGACCGAGACATGCGACGAACCGAATACTTGAGCGAGATCGTCGCCGACGCGCGATTCGCGTTGCGACAGTTGATCAAGTCGCCGGCCTTCTTCCTGATCGCCGTCGGCACGCTGGCGCTCGGCATTGGCGCGACCACCGCGATCTTCAGCGCCGTCGAAGCCGTGGTGCTCCGACCATTCCCCTATCCGCGCCCGGACCGTCTCGTCTTCGCGTTGACGCACTGGCCGACACTCGGTGACGGCAATGTCTCCGTCGGCGACTACGTCGACTGGAGGCAGCGGGCGAAGAGCTTTGCTCAACTCGGCGCATTCCAATTTCTCGGCGCCACAGTGGCCAACGGCGACTCGCCGGAGCACGTCACCGTGGCGTACGCCACGGCCAACACCTTTCCATTATACGGTGTAGCGCCCGAGAGGGGTCGCGTCTTCGTCGATGACGAAGATCAGCCGGGAAAGAATGGCGTCGTCGTGCTCAGCGATGCGTTCTGGCGCCGCAGCCTCGGAGCCGCGTCCGATGTCGTCGGCAAGCCGCTCACGATCGACGGCCGTCCGTTCACCGTCGTCGGCGTCATGCCGCCCGGGTTCGACCCGACGGATTCTCATGAAGAGGCATGGATCCCGATCGCCTTCACGCCAACCCAGATCGCCGAGCATGACGAGCACTATCTGATTGTCGTCGGGCGACTGGCCGACGGCGTGACGACGCAACGGGCGCAGCACGAGCTCGACGCGATCACCAAGGAGCTCTCGATCGAATTTCCAAAGACCAACAGCATCACCGGAGCCCGTCTCCAGGACTACACGAGCTTGATCGTTGGCGACTACCGAGCTCGATTGTTCGTGCTCCTCGGCGCCGTCGCCTGCGTGCTGCTGATCGCCTGCGCCAACGTGGCGAATCTGTTGCTGGCGCGCGGCGCCGTGCGCTCGAAGGAGTTGGCGATTCGGAGCGCGATCGGGGCGGGGCAGGGGCGGATCGTGCGGCAGCTCCTCACCGAGAGTATCCTGCTGGCGCTCCTTGCCACGGTCTTCGGTTGGGCGCTGGCCTGGGGCGGTGTTCGCCTGCTCGGGGGCGCGGCGCCGGCCGACATTCCGCGCCTCGCCTCGACGCGCATCGACGGGACGGTGCTCGCCTTTTCGCTCGGCGTCGCGATGGTCAGCAGCGTCGTGTTCGGCCTGTTGCCCGCGTTGCGAGCGGCGCGGCGCGATCCACAGCGGTCGCTGAAAGAGGGCGGCCGATCGGATGCGGCGGGCGCCCGCGATCGTTTGCGGACCGGATTAGTCGCCGCTGAAGTCGCGATGGCGCTCACCCTGCTCGTCGGTGCGGGGTTGCTGATCCGGAGCGCCATCTACCTCGACCGCGTCGACCCGGGCTTCGATCCCCGCGGGATGTTGTCCGCGAACATCACCCTGCCGGCGACATCGGACTCTATCCAGGGCGCCGTCGACGCCGAGCAAACGTTCACCCGGCTGCGCGCCGAGCTGCGTGCGCGCCCGGATGTCCAAGCAGTCGCGGTGACCTCGTCGTCGCCCTTCAGTGGCTCCGGCAGTAGCAACGGAATCATCGCGGAAGGGAAAGAGTTGAAGCTCGCAAATGCCGTGGACTCTCGGATGCGCATGGTGTCGCCCGGATACTTGGCGACGATGCGCATTCCCCTCCTCCGCGGCCGCGACCTCGACGACGACGACCGCCGTGGCGGCCTGCGAGTGATCGTGCTCAGCGCCACCCTCGCCAACGCGCTCTGGCCAAACCAAAACCCGATCGGCAAGCGCCTGATGTGCTGCGAGGGCGCGCCGGGTGATCCACGATGGAAGACCGTCGTTGGTGTCGCCGCCGACGTGAGAACAGGCGGGCCCACGCAGCGCGTTCGGCCGGAGTTCTACATCCCTATGGCTCAGGCGCCGCTCGCCGCGTGGCGCTGGATCAGCCGAACGATGACGGTAGTCGCGCGCGCGCGTTCGGGCGACGCCGTGTCGCTCGTGCCGACGTTGCGCGCGACCGTGACCGCGATCGATCCGTCACTGCCTGTCTACGGCGTGGCGCCCATCGATCGCCAGCTCGCGCAATCCATGGCGCAAGCGCGTTTCGATCTCATCCTCCTCGCATGCCTCGGCGCGGTCGGCCTGCTCCTGGCGCTTGCCGGCATCTACGGCGTCATCGCCTACTTCGTCGCGCTGCGCACGCACGAGATCGGAATCCGCATGGCGCTTGGTGCCACGCCGCACGACGTGCTTCGCCTGATGACGTTTGCCGGGGCGCGGCCGGTTCTCGTCGGCGCGACGGCCGGCGTGATCGCGGCCATCTGGTCGACGAAGCTGCTGCGCGGGTCGCTCTACGGCATTTCGCCCGGCGATCCAGCGACCTTCGCCGCCGTGATCGCGATCATGCTTGGCGTCTCGTTGGCCGCCATCATCGTCCCCGCGCGACGCGCGACACGCGTGGATCCGACTACGGCGTTGCAGTAGCGCGACAGGGGCGAGCAAAGGCGCGGCCGCTGCCGCGCTCGACTTACGGCAGCACCAATATCGGCCCCCGCAACAGCTTCTCGATCTCCCCCGGCGCAAACGTCGTCGTGATGAACGTGCCGAGCCCCGGGCTCGCTTTGAGCTTCTCGAGCTGCCCCGGCGTGAACACGCCTTGGCTCGCGGCCCCGAGCGCCCGCGCCCGCGTGTAGATCGCGATCGCGGAGGTATGCCAGTGCTGTCGCACCTCCTCGCCCTCGAAGGCGCCGTGGCGCGCGACGAGATAGCGCGCCAGCTCGGTCACGATCGAATCGCGCGTCAGCGCGTAGCGCTGCGACAGCTTGGTCAGCGTGTCCACCTGCGCCGGCGTCAGCCCGAGCGAATCGCGCCGCGCGAGAACTTGATCCAATGGGTTGAAGGCACGCGGTGAGATCCTGGCCTTGATCTCCTGCAGCGTCATCGACTCCGGATTCTCGTTCGCGCGCGGGCGGAGCGCGCCTTCGACGAACTGAGTCTCGCGGTCGGGGCCCACCTCCATCCGGAAGTCCAGCGTCATCACGAAGGGCGCGCGGAAGCTGCTGCGATAGACCGACGTGTTTCCGAATTGCGGGTTGACTGTATAGATGAACCGATTCGCCGTCGGATCGTAGCCGCGGACGGTGAGCAGCGTCGGGTCGGCGTACGCGTACTGTCCCCAGCCCTGGAGGTGCGACGATCCGTGCAACAGTTGATCGAGCCCGCCGAGGACGTTGGTGAAGAGGACCGACACGCTGCCGCGGTTGCCCAACCCCACGCGATACGCATCGGGGGCGAACGACGCGGTGAGCAGCGGAAAGGACCACGGGCCAACGCAGGTATTGCGGCCGGCGACTTGTCCAAGCTGTCGCCGAAGGCAACTGCGGACGTTGGGCGAAGCGCCACTGAGGAGTCGCTGCATCGGTCCCGAGATGCTCGTGTCCGGCGTCGCGGCCGGGTTGAACACGAACGCGCGATCGTTCGTCGCGTAGCCGTCGCCGTTCACGTCGCCGAACACGATCGGCGTGAAGCGGTTGCCCGATTGAGCGCGGGCCGAGAGCGAAGCGCTGAACCAACGCTGCCGGCTGACGGTCAGCGACGCCGTGACCACGTGCTCCGCGTCGGCTCGTGCGGACCACGAGCGGAGCGTTGGATCGCCGTCCGTCGTTCCGCCGAAGCCGTACGACTGCTCGCGTCCGGCGGTGTGCGCGTACGACAGCGTGGTGAACCAGAACAGCCTCGTGTTGGCTTGAAGAAAGCTCGGTCGAAAGCTCACGCTCGCGTTGAGCGTCGTCAGCTCCGACCGCAAGTCGGAGCGCGACTCGGCGACGTGCGCGAACAGCGGCGACACGCGCGAGCCCGTCCACGCCAGCGTGCCCGTTTGCGGCACGATGTCGGTGGGCGCCACGTACACGGGGCGGCCGCCCTCCGACGAGAGCCCGAATCGCGCGGTCGGCGTGAAGTTCACGTCGTAGAAGCCCGGCTGGCTGAGGTTGACCACATAGGCGCCGCCAAAGCTTACGCTGAAGTTCTGCAGGACCTGGTAGTTGACGGTGAGCGTCGGCCGCCAGCTCCGCGAGAGCGAGTAGTCTGGAGCGAACAGCGCCACGGGGGGCGCGGTCTGCGCCAGCGGAGTCCCCGACGTGCCGTCGGCGCACTCGGTTGGAATCGCCGCTTGCGATTGCGTGTAGCTCGGCCACTTGGGTGCCGGCGCCGCCGCGCCCACGCAGTACAATTGCTGCGTCGCGTCGGGGAGTCCGGTCTGACGGGCGTAGCCGTCGATCGTCCGCGTGCTGATCGAGCCGCGATACTCGCGCACGCCGCCGGTGATCGAGCCGCGCGGAAATGCCTGTGGAAAGCCGGGCAGCGAGAGCTTGCCGAACGTCTGCCAATTGAACCCCACCATTGGCATCACCGCGAGCGTGCTCGGCACGTGATCGGTGCGCAGGCCGAACAACGAGTCGACGGTCGCGTTGAACGCGGGCTGCGAATAGAAATGGTTGCCCTCGAGCCGCACGCCGAATTGCGTCCGGAACACGGTCGACGGCGCGTAGATGTCGCCCACGCCGACCGCGCCGGTGAAGGCGGCGCCCGAGTTGCGACGGCCCGTGAGCACACGCGAAAAGCTCGACGGAACACCGGCGGTGAAGTCGGCGAGCGAATTGTACGAGAACGCGCCGAGGCCCGCGCCCTGATCGATGGTGAAGCGGTCGATCGTGGCGTCGGTGGTCAGCGTCATCTGATGATGCCGGTCCCACGTGTACCGCGAGAGTTGGTCGCGAAGCTCCGCCGACGCCACGCCGGTCGTCTGCTGCGGCGTCGACGCGCCCCCGAGCTGCACCGACGACGCGCCGACGGTGCCGTCTGGAAGCGTCGAGCTGAGGAGCACGCGCGCCGACGGCACGTCGAGATACGGATTGGTGGCGTCGGAGCTCGCGCTCCCGCCGAGGGTGGCCTCGTTGAGAAAGCCGAGGGGGAGGTACTTCGCGGCGGTCGCCTGAAGCCAGGCGTCGCGGTGCGTGATTTGGCCGCCCGACGACGGCAGCGACGTCGGGCCGATGAGCGCGCCGTCGTTCGTGCGCCAACTGCCTCCCGCCTGCAAATAGTAGTCGTCGGCCACGCTCGGCACGCCGTTGAAGAAGACGACCCCAGGCTGCGGTGCCGGCGCGTTCGGAGAAAAGTCGAACCGCGCGGCGAACCGGCCGTCAACCGATGCGCGCGTCCCCGATACGCCGGCAACGCGCGTCGGGAGCCCAAGCGGCCCGAGCGCGCCGAGGAGGCGCGACACCGAATCCGGGTTGACGCGGAGCGCCAGCAGCGACGACGCGTTCTCGCTCGTGAGCGACGCCAGCGGATTGCCGCGATGCATGAACTGGTATGAGAAGGCGTAGTACGCCTTGTCGCGCACGACCGGACCGGAGACGACGCCGCTCAGAATCTCCTGGTTGTAGAGCGTCCCCAAGCGCTCGGAGACCGGCGTCGTCGCCTGGAGAGCGGGCGCGTCGATCGAGGCGTGCATGCTCTGCGTCAGATAGTTGGTGCCCGGGGTCATGCGGAGCGAGAGCTGTACGCCGCCGAAGCCGCCGCGGCCGGGATCGTACGTCGAGGAGACGACGGTGAGGTTGAACCCATCGCGCGGCGGCGTGCTGCCGAAGCCGAGTCCATTAAGCACGGTCGAGTTCTGGTCGGCGCCCTGGCCGAACGCCGTCACCGTCGGCAGGCCGCCGGTCGCGCTGGGCGTCACGGTGATGCCCGGCAGCGTCGACAGCGCCGCCGTGAGATCGCCGGTGACGTCTCCACTCATGCCGCGCGAAATGTCGATGAAGCTGGCGGTCGAGCCGGGGGTGAAGTCGCTGCCGCCTTCCGTCCGCCCTGGCCGCGGCCGTTCGCCGGTCGATCGGACGGCGCCGAGCTGCGCGGCCACCGGCGACAGCTTGAAGTCGACCGTAGGCATCGAATCGTTGGCCTGACGCGTGACCGTCCGGCGCTGGGGCGCGAAGCCGAGCATGTTGACGGCGACGGTGTACGTACCCGGCCCGTTCTCGATCGTGATGGAGTAGAGGCCTTTCGCGTCGGTCCGGGTGACGCGCGCGGGGGGTGCGCCGGAGAGTACGGCGACGGTCGCGCTCTGGACCGCGGTGCTGTCGGCGCCGATGACGCGGCCGTGGATGACGTCCGTTCGCGCCGCCAGCTGTGCGCCGGCGGGTGCCGCCGTTCCGAGGACGAGTGCCGCGAGCAGACGGCTGATGAGGCGGGGGGCGGACGGCGACATGAGTATTCCCACACGGCCGAGGTTGGGGACTGTACGTATAGGACGCTCCGGAGTTCCAGGCGTTCCGCGCTACCATTCGACCCCCGAACCGGCGATATTCAGCCCACGATGGCTGCGCCCCCCAAACAGAGCTCGGTGCTCGATGCGCGCGCGTTCGATCGAACGCTCCGGCGCATGGCTGACGAGATCGTCGAGCTGAACAACGGCACGGACGATCTCGTGATCGTCGGCATTCAGCGCCGCGGCGTTCAGCTCGCGGCGCAAATCGTATCCACCATCGGTGAGCGCGAGTCGGCCGCGGTGCCCCAGGGCGCCCTCGACATCACCCTCTATCGGGACGACCTGCAGACGGTCGGCCCGCGTCCGCTCGTCGGCCAGACGCAAATTCCCGTCGACATCGACGGCCTGACGGTGGTGATCGTCGACGACGTGCTCTACACCGGCCGAACGATCCGCGCCGCGCTCGACGAGCTGGCCGACTTCGGCCGGCCAAAACGCATCGCCCTCGCCGTGCTGATCGACCGGGGCGGCCGCGAGCTGCCGATCCAGCCGGACATCGTCGGCAAAACCATCTCCGCGAGCGCCTCGCAGCGCGTCGACGTGCTGGTCGAAGAGCTCGACGGCAAGAAAGGGGTCGTGATCGCCGAGCGGGACTCCTCGGCGTGACGCCGTCGCTCGGCAAAGACCTGCTCGCCCTCGAGCCGCTCTCCGGCGAGCAGATCAAGTTGATTCTCGATACCGCCGAGCCGTTCAAGGAGATCAGCGAGCGGGCGATCAAGAAGGTGCCGACCCTCCGCGGGGCCACGATCGTCAACCTCTTTTTCGAGGCGTCGACCCGCACGCGCATCTCTTTCGAGTTCGCTGAGAAGCGGCTCTCCGCCGACACGGTCAACGTCGCGGCCTCCGGGTCGAGCGTGTCGAAGGGTGAGACGCTGGTCGACACGGCGCGCAATCTCGAAGCGATGCGGATCGACATGGTCGTGATCCGCCACGGCGCGTCCGGCGCGGCGCGCTTTCTCGCCGACCGCATCGAGTCGAACGTCATCAACGCCGGCGACGGTACGCACGAACACCCCACGCAGGGGCTGCTCGACTTATTGACCCTTCGCGACCATTTCAAGCGGCTCGATGGCGTGAAGGTCTGCATCGTCGGCGACGTGCTCCATTCCCGCGTCGCGCGCTCGAACATCTGGGGGTTGCGCAAGATGGGCGCGCAGGTCGGCGTCTGCGGCCCTCGCTCGCTCCTGCCGAGCGCGATCGACGAACTGGGTGTGAGGGTGTTCAATCGCGTGGAAGAGGCGATCGAGTGGGCCGACGCGCTGAATATTCTGCGCCTCCAGCTCGAGCGGATGACCGCCGGCTACATCCCGTCACTCCGTGAATACAACCGCGTCTTCGGCGTGTCGCGCGAGCGCCTCGATCGCGCCAAGCGCGACATCCTCATTCTTCACCCCGGGCCGATGAATCGAGGCGTCGAGATCGACTCCGACGTCGCCGACGGTCCGTTCAGCGTGATCCTCGACCAGGTGACCAACGGCGTGGCCATCCGCATGGCGGTGCTCTATCTCCTGTCCGGCGGCAAGCCGGAGCTCGCAGAAGCGGCCAAGCGCGGCGGGGCCGACCGATGACCGCCGCCGCCACGCTGCTCACGGGCGGTCGCGTGATCGATCCCTCGCAGTCGCTCGACATGGTCGCCGACCTGCTCGTGATCGACGGGAGGGTGGAGTCGATCGGTTCGCGCGTCGCCGCCGGCGCCGCCAACCGCGACGGCCTCGAGACGATCGACTGTGCGGGGCTCGTCGTGGCGCCCGGTTTCATCGACGTGCACTGCCATCTGCGCGAGCCCGGACGAGAGGAAGTCGAGACGATCGCGACCGGCGCGCGCGCGGCCGCGGCCGGCGGCTTCACCGCCGTCTGCGCGATGCCGAACACCGATCCCGTCACCGACAATCAGGCGGCCGTCGGGTTCATCATCCGCCAGTCGACGATCGCCAACGCGGCGCGCGTGTATCCGATTGGAGCGATCTCGGTCGGGCAGCGGGGCGAAGCGCTCGCCGAGTTTGGCGAGATGATCGCCGCCGGCGCCGTGGCGGTGAGCGACGACGGCAGGCCGGTGGCGAGCGCGCATCTCATGCGCACCGCGCTCGAGTACGCGCTCACCTTCGGCATTCCCGTCGCCGACCACTGCGAGGAACCGACCCTCGCCGCCGGCGGCGCGATGAACGAAGGGATCGTCAGCGCACGTCTCGGTCTCAAGGGCGTGCCGGCGGAGGCAGAGGAGATCATGGCCATCCGCGACATTCTGTTGGCGCGGCTCACCAAAGGCCACATTCATCTCTGCCACATGTCGACCCGCGGCTCGGTCGAGCTCATTCGCTGGGGTAAGGAGCGGGGCATCAACGTCACGGCGGAGGTCTGTCCGCATCACCTGTCGCTCACCGAGGACTCGGTCGAGGGGTACGACACCAACGCCAAAATGAACCCACCGCTGCGCACGGCCGCCGACGTCGCCGCGCTGCAACAGGCGGTGCGCGACGGCACGATCGACCTGATCGCGACCGATCATGCGCCGCACCACTACGATGAGAAGGAGCGCGAGTTCGCGCACGCGCCGAACGGCATCGTCGGGCTGGAGACGGCGCTCGCCGTGAACATCACCTGGCTCGTGTCGCGGGGGGTGATCGATCTGCCGCTCCTCGTCGAGCGCATGTCGTGCGCGCCGGCACGGGTGTTCAAATTGGCCGGCGGGACGCTGCGCCGCGGTGCGCCCGCGGATGTCACCGTCTTCGATCCGGCGGCGAGCTGGACGGTCGATCCAGCCCGGTTCGTGTCCAAGGGGCGGAACACCCCCTACGCCGGGCAAACCCTGACCGGACGCGCGCGTTGCACCATCGTGGGGGGACGCGTCGTTCATCGTACGGCGTCGTGAGTGGCGGGCAACGTGGCTGATCGGGCGACCCGGCCGACCGACGCCGTCGAAACAAGGGCTGCGGCGGAAGCGATCGTCCGCGTCTGCCGCCGGCTCTACGAGCGCGGATTGGTCGCGGGCCCCGATGGGAACGTGTCCGTGCGGCTGGCGGACGACACCATTCTCGTGACGCCCGCTGGGCGCTCGAAGGTAGACGTCGAGCCGAACGAACTGGTGCTGGTCGATTCTAAAGGAGTGCTGCTCGCGGGCGAAGCTCGCCCGTCGAGCGAGTTGAAGATGCATCTTCGCATATACGAGAGACGCCGCGACGTCCGCGCAGTGGTGCACGCACATCCGCCGACTGCCACTGGCTTCGCCGTGGCTGGCGAGTCGTTCGTGGCGCCCGTCCTTCCCGAAGTTATCTTGCAGATGGGCACGGTTCCGCTCGTGCCCTACGCCACGCCGGGCAGCGACGCGCTTGCCGATCTGTTCGAGCCCTTCCTCGAGCGGCACGACGCGTTTCTCATGGCGAACCACGGCGCGACGGCCACAGGGGCCACGCTCGAGCAGGCGCACCAGCGAATGGAAAGTCTGGAGCACGCCGCGCGGATTCTGCTCGCGGCGCGCGCACTTGGTAGAGTCAATGCATTGGGCGATGGCGATGTGCGAGAGCTGCGAGCGCCTCGCACGCCACCTCGGGATTGAGGACATCCGATGACGGAATCCAATCACTCGTTGGACGACGTACCGGCGCTGATCGAGGAGCGCCGCCGGTACGAGGCGTGGCTTGCCGCGCTGGAGGCTCGCCGCGCGACGACGCCGGGCCACGTGTTCGATCGCGTGAAGGCGGACTATCGGGCGCGCCTCGAGCGGGTCGACGAGCAACTCCTAGCACACCGCCAGGCGATCGAAGAGGAGCGTGCCGGCTCGCAGTCGCGTCTCACACTGCTCGAAGCGGACGAACAGCTTCGTCGCGACGAGCGTGCCGAGCTCGAGCTGCGCTCGCACGTCGGCGAGCTCGCCGGCGCCGAGGCGGATTCGGCCTTTCATGCGATCGACGAGACGATTCGCCGGCTCGTCGACGAGAAGCAGTCGGTCAATGACCGGATCGTCGAGCTCGAAGCGCTACTCGACTTCAAGCCCAGCGCCGGCGCGGCCCCCACGCCGGAACCGGCGCCCGCGGAAGCCGCCATTCTTACGGCGTCACAGCCGGCGCCTTCGGGCGCACACGGTGCTCCCGCTGGTGGCGAGGATCGAGGTTCGAGCAAAGCGGGCAGCCTCGTGACACCCGGCGGGTCGTTCGACGAGCTCGCCTTCCTGAGCGA
>JBIOHX010000071.1:0-13736 GCA_044449465.1 Gemmatimonadales bacterium
ATTTCAAGGTGGACATTCCGATCGGTGGCGTATCCGGCGTGCGATATGCGCCGTTGCCGTTGAAGTGAGTCCCGCGCGCGGCTAAGTTAGGAGGCTGGCTGCGGGAGACGGTACGTGCAGCCGGCCACGCGCGCTCATAGCGCAATTGGATAGAGCATCTGACTACGGATCAGAAGGTTGGGGGTTCGAGTCCCTCTGAGCGCATTAGGGATGGGTCGGTGGACGGGATGGCCGGAAGGGCGAGTTGAAGGTTGTTGGTCGTTGGTTTTGGGTTGATCGTATAAAGACTCTGCATGAAATCGGGGCGTAGCTTAGCCCGGTAGAGCGCCTGCTTCGGGAGCAGGAGGTCGGAGGTTCAAATCCTCTCGCCCCGACTGATGAAAGCCTCCGCGACGCGGAGGCTTTTGCTTTGTGTCACTCGTCGATCTTGCGCGACATCTCGATCATCGTCCGCCTGAACCCGGCGCGCGCGAACAGGCGCTGAGCGGGCACGTTGCGCTCGGCCGTCGAGAGAACAACCAACGGCACGCCGCGGCCGCTCAGCGCCGCAATCGATGCTTCGAGTAACCGCCGGCCAATCCCCTCGCCGCGACGCGCCGGATCTACGACAATGTCGTACAATGCGCCGGCCGGATCGCGCAGGGCCATGTAGTCGCGTCCCTCGATGCCGGCATAGATGTAGCCGAGCACTGCGCCGTGTTCTTCGGCGACGAAAATCACAACGCCGGGCTTGTCGAGCTGCGTGGCGAGATACGCGCCGTAACCGTGCTCGGTTTGCGAGGTTGCCGCGATGAACCGCTCAGGGTCAAAATCGTGATGCTCGCGCACGAGGAGGGCGCCGAGCCGGCCGATCGTTGGCATGTCCGCCAGCGTCGCGGGCCGAACGGAGACGGAGGGTTCTGCACGTCGGGGATCCATGGCGGATTATAACCCGCTCTGGGGCGAGCGAGCGCACCGATCGTCGCCGTGGCGCCGATCCCGATGTCGAGCGTTCGTTCCGTACGTCCGCGGCGCGGGGCGTCGCTGCCGGGCAAGTCGGTGTCATATGGCTCCAGGCGTTCGGTCACCCATGTCATCAAGTGTTCCGGCCCCGAAACGACCATCAATGGAAAGAGCGGAGCTGGGGCGTGAACTCGAGCAGCTGCACGCGGCGTGCTGGGGGTGGGCGCTAGCCTGCTGCGCGCACGACCGCGAGGCGGCGGAGGACACGTTGCAGACGGCATATCTCAGGATCCTGTCCGGAAAAGCCCGCTTCGACGGACGCTCGTCGGTGCGCACCTGGGTGTTCGGCGTGGTTCGGCGGACGGCGCTCGAGGAGCGGCGGCGTGGAGCGGCGCGCCGCTCACGCGAGCGGGTTGCGGGCCGCGAATCGGATTCTGCTCCGGATCCCACGCCGGGCGCGGATGCAAGGGTCGAGCGCGCTGAGGCAAGCGAGGCGCTCGTGGCCGCGCTCGATACGCTCTCGCCCCGGCAGCGCGAAACGCTCCACCTCGTGTTCTATCAGGACATGACGATCGAGGACGCCGCCGCCGTCATGCAGATCTCACTCGGCTCGGCGCGCACGCACTACGAGCGCGGCAAGAAGGCGATGGCGGTCGCGCTCCGCGGCAGGGACGCTCCCGACGAGGCCGCTCCATGAGCGCGCTGACGGATCACGACCTTCGCACGCGCTTCGAACGACTGCGCACGGCGGAAGCGACCAGCGCCCCGGAGTTCCGCAAAGTACTGGCGCACGCGAACCACATGGCGGAGGCTGATCGCCGCGCGCGACGCAATTGGCGGCGCGTGGCCATCCCGGTCGCGCTCGGCGCCGCCATCGTGGTTGTGGCCGGCATCGTGCGCGTGTCGCGACACCGTCAGTTCGCGGCACCGCCGCTGTCCGCGTGGACTTCGCCAACCTCCGCCCTCCTGCACACACCCGACATCGGCCTGCTCGCGCCGCCGTTCCTCGTGACGTCGGCACTCCTTCAGTGACTACGCAGTCTGTCCCTCGCAGAGGTACGCAAACAATGAGAAAGCTGACGCTCGCGATTGCCCTGTTCGTGCTTGCGGCGCCGATGGCGCACGCACAGCATCCGATCTTCATCATCAACGGCGTGCGCGTGGACAAGTGTGAGAATGCGAAGACCGCCACAGGTGCAGATCGCATTGCGCTCGCCGACCTCGACGCAAACCTCATCGAGAATATCGAGGTGATCAAGGGTGCGGAGGCGGTCAGGCAGTACGGTGCCGATGCCACAAACGGCGTGATCACCGTCACCATGAAGAAGGGCGCGGTGGTTTCGCCGACGTTGTGCAGCACGCCGAAGAATCCCTGTCCGGTCTATATCGTGGACGGAAAGGAAATCGGCCATGCGCCATGCGAGACGCCCATGAAGCCGAAGCCCGCGGTTGACCCGATTGCGAGATATCTCTATGCGCCCGAGCTGGTGATGGCGCATCAGGAGGCGATCGGCCTCACGGAGCGGCAGCGCGCTTCAATTCAGAATATCGCGAAAGACATGCAGTCCAGAGTCGTGGACGTGCAGCTGAAGCTCGCGTCGAGCAGCGAGAAGCTGACGCAACTGCTCTCGGCCACCGTCGTTGACGAGGCAGCCGTGCTGCAGCAGATCGATCAGGTGCTCGCGGCGGAACGAGAGGTCAAGCGGGCGCAGCTCAGCCTGCTGGTGCGCGTCAAGAACCAGCTGACGCCGGCACAGCAGGGGATGCTCGACACAGTGCGGTAACCGGCGCGTTCCGCCGCCGGCGCCGGACGCTTCCCTTGCGCTTCTACAGAACCGTGATACGTTTGCTGTAGAAGCCACAGGGGAGCGCATGACCGACGCATCGCTGGACCTGCCGCAGGGCACGCTGGACCTCCTGATCCTCAAGGCGCTCTCGCTCGCGCCGCTGCACGGATGGGGTGTGTCCGCGCGCATTCGCCAGATTTCGCGGGACAAGCTCGATATCCAGCAGGGCTCGATGTACCCCTCCCTGCACCGGCTCGAGCGCCGCGGGTGGATCAGGGCGAAGTGGGGCGTGACGGAGAACAACCGGCGCGCGAAATACTACGAGCTCACCAAGCGCGGGCGGGAGCAGCTCGAGACGGAATCGGACGCGTGGGCGCAGTTGGTCGCGGCAGTGGGGCTCGTGCTGAAGACGAGCTGAGCGGCCGCCATGCTGCGCGATCTGTTCAGCGACATTCGGTTTCGCCTCCGCGCGATTTTCCGGCGCGGTGCGGTCGAGCGCGAGCTTGGCGACGAACTTCGCGGGCATATCGATATCGAGACAGGTCGTTTGATCCGCGAAGGCGTTCCGGCGGCCGAGGCGCAGCGTCGTGCGAAGCTCGCGCTGGGCGGCATCGAGCAGGTGAAGGAGGCGACGCGCGACGCCCGCGGCACGGCCGCGTTCGAGGCGCTTGTGCAGGACGTCGTCCACGCCATTCGCGGGCTCCGACGCGAACCGGCCTTCACGGCGTTCATCATCGTCACGCTCGCACTCGGGATCGGCGCCAACGCGGCGATGTTCGGCGTGATCGACCGGCTCCTGCTGCGCGGCGCCGAGCACGTGCGCGACAGCCGCCAGGTCATGCGGCTGTATGCCACACACCGGGTGCGGTCGGGCCTCATGGAAACGTCCAGCGACTTCGGGTACATCACGTACTCGGTCGCGCGCGCCGAGACCGACGCGTTCGCCGATGCGGCTGCTTACCAGGTCGTCGACGCCACGATCGGATCAGGAGCATCATCGCAGGCGATCAGAGAGGGCCAGGCGACGGCCTCGTTTTTTCCTTTGCTCGGCGTGCAGCCCGAGATCGGTCGTTTCTTTTCGGCGGACGAAGATCGACTCCTGGGAGCGCAGCATGTTGCCGTCCTCGGATATGGTGTCTGGCAACGCCTGTTTGGAGGAAGTGAAGGCGTAGTGGGGACGTCGATCCAGCTCAATGGCGGAGAGTCGTTTGTGGTGGTTGGCGTCGCCCCCAAAGGATTCACCGGAGCCGAACTGGCGACCGTCGACGTATGGACGCCACTGAGTCTGCTCTCCACGCAAATGGCGGATTGGGCCACTTCGTGGAGCTGGACAAACCTGAGCGTGATCACGCGGCTCAAGCCGGGCGTCACGCCGGCTCAAGCGAGCTCGGCGCTCGCGGCAACGTACGCGCGGGTGTCCCCGCATGGCTCCGGCGACCCCGTTCAACTGACGGCCCGTCCGATCTCATACAACGAACACGGGAGCGAGCCCGTCGAGGCGCGGGTCGCGATCTGGCTCGTCGCAGTCGTAGCGGTTGTGCTTCTCGTCGCGTGTGCAAACATCATCAGCCTCCAGCTTGCACGACTGATGCGGCGTCGGCGCGAGATGGCGGTGCGCGTTGCCCTCGGCGCGAGACGAGGACGCCTCACGCGGCTTCTTCTCACGGAAGGGATGGTGCTGGCCGCCGGCGGTGGGGTGGCGGCGCTGGGCGTCGCGTACGTCCTCGGCGAGTTCCTGCGGAGATCGCTCCTGGCGCAGATCGAATGGAACGGACCGCCCGTGAATGCGCGCGTGCTCCTCGTGACTCTGGGAGTCGCGCTGGCAACAGGTGCGGCCGTCGGATTGATGCCGGCGCTGAGCGTCGACGCCGCCGATCTCGCGTCCGCTCTCAAGAGCGACGCGCGGACCGGGAGCTCGACGCGATCGCATGCGCGGACGGCGCTCATGCTCGCACAAACGGGATTTTCCGTGGTTCTCCTGATCGGCGCGGGTCTGTTCATCCGGAGCGTGCGGAATGTGTACGCGCTCGACCTCGGCGTTCAGGCGGACCGTGTCATCGCCGTTGCGCTCACCGTGCCGCCGACTCCCGGTGAACCATCCGATGTCCGGGCCCAGCGTCGATCACGGTTCCTGACTGCCGCGGTGACGCGTGTACGGCAGCTTCCCGGCATCGACGATGCCACGCTCGCCAACGGCCTGCCATTTCGCGGCGTCTCGGGTATTGGCATCCAAATCCCCGGACGAGACTCACTCCCTGCGCTTCGTGGCGGCGTGCCGCGCATTCAAGGCGTGGAGAGCCACTATTTCGCCACGGTCGGCACGCGGATCCTGCGCGGACGGCCGTTTACGTCCATCGATGCGACCGGCAGTGAGCACGTCGCGATCGTCAGCGACCGCCTCGCCCGCGCCTATTGGCCCAACGAGGATCCGCTTGGCAAGTGCTTCGTCATCGGGGGCCCGCCCAATCCCTGCGCGCGGATTGTGGGCGTCGCAGAGAACACATACACTCGCACCATCAACGAGGAACCGGGGCTGGAGTTTTTCGTGCCGATCACGCAGATGCCGTTCGGCGGCATGATGACGCTCGTGGCGCGGCCGCGCGGTGAGCCGGTCACAATGATCGGCCCGGTCCGGCACGCGCTCCTCGACGTCGATTCAACGCTGGCACATCTCAACATCACGACTTTGGAAGACGCGTTGGATCCACAGGTACGCCCATGGAAGCTGGGCGCCGCGGTCTTTGCGCTGATGGGTGGTCTCGCCGTGCTCGTGGCCACTGCGGGACTGTACAGCCTGCTGTCCTACATGGTCACGCAACGTTCGCGGGAGATCAGCGTTCGCATGGCGCTCGGCGCGGACTGGATGAGGGTGGTCGGGATGACGGTGCGGTGGAGTGTGATGGTCTGCGCTGCCGGAACAGCGATCGGCGTCGTGCTTGCGCTGCTGGCGGGCCCGTACCTCGCTCCGCTGCTGTTCCGAACATCACCGAGGGATCCGGTGGTATTCGTGAGCGTGGCCGCCGTTCTGCTCATTGTTTCAGTCATCGCGACGATCGCTCCGGCGTACCGGGCACAGCGGATCGATCCGATGGCCACGCTCCGCGCGGAGTAGTGAGCGCAACATGCTGCGGGATTTGCTCAGCGACGTCCGGTTTCGCCTCCGCGCGCTGTTCCGGCGCGAGGACGTCGAGCGCGAGCTTGCGGATGAGCTGCAGCTGCATGTCGAGATCGAGACGGACCGCCTGATCGCAGAGGGCGTGCCGGCGGACGAAGCGCGACGCCAGACACGGCTCGCCCTCGGCGGTGTCGAGCAGGTGAAGGAAGCGACGCGCGACGCGCGCGGGCTGGTGTGGGTGGACGCATTCCGTCAGGATCTCGGCTGGGCCGCGCGCAGCCTGCGGCGGAGTCCGGGGTTCACCGCCGCGGTCGTTCTCACGATCGCGCTGGGCCTCGGCGCAAACGCAGCACTCTTTGGTGTCATCGATCGGCTCATGTTCCGACCGCCTGCGTATCTGCGCGATCCGGAGCTGGTCAATTGCGTCTATTTCTACTCGAAGATGTTTGGAAGGCGCGATATCCCCACCCCGACCGCAAGTCACACGCTGCTCGCCGACATCGAGGACTCGACGCGTTCCTTCGATCAGGTCGCCGGATCGCGCGACGGGACGGCCGTTGTTGGGACAGGAACGGACGCACACAGCGCCACGGTCACCGCAGTCACTGGGACGTACTTCAATTTCTTCAACGCCCGGCCTGTCCGAGGCCGATTCATTGGCGCCGACGACAGCAAGGGGCCGGCCGGATCGCCCGTTGCGGTCGTGAGCTACGCGTATTGGCGCGACCAGCTCGGTGGCCGCGCCGACGTGGTCGGCGTGAGCATCCAGGTTGACTCCGCCATTCGAACGATCATCGGCGTGACGCCCGATGGGTTTGTCGGGATCACCGATGGTCCGCCGCCGGCGCTCTGGATTCCAGCGGGTTCGAGGAGCGGTACGAACGTCATCGTGCGGCGGAAGGCGGGCGTCAGCGAATCGGCGGCGACGGCCGAACTTAGTCTGACATTCTTGCGGAGCTATGAGGCCGCCCGGCTCGTCGCTCCACGTATGATGCCCGTCGAAGAGGCGCGCCCGCGTGCGGCTGTTGTCGCTATCCTGAAGATGCGCAGGCCGGACGCGGCGCCCGAAGCGAAGCTGGTGCCCTGGCTCGCGGGAGTCGGGCTCATCGTTCTTCTCATCGCATGTGCGAACGTCTGCAACCTGCTGCTCGCTCGCGCCCTGCGGCGGCGGCGCGAGATCGCCGTTCGCCTGGCGCTCGGCGTAAGCCGGGCGAGACTGCTCGCGCAACTCCTCACCGAGAGCCTGCTGCTCGCTGCGATGGGCGGCAGCGCCGGACTGATTGTCGGGCGATGGGGCGCCGCGATATTGCGAACGTTTCTGATCCCGAACGGGGGAGAGGTCGCGGTTGTCACCGATCCGCGAACGCTGATATTCGCTTCGTGCATCGCGCTCGGCGTGGGGATTCTCTCCGGGTTGGCGCCGGCCGCTCACGCGCTGCGCCAGGACCTCTCCGACGGCCTCAAGTCCGGCGTGCACGAGGGGAGCTATCAGCGGTCGCGCGCGCGCAGCGCCCTGCTCGTGTTGCAAGTCGCGCTCTCGGCCCTGCTGCTCGTCGGCGCCGGCCTGTTCGTAAAGAGCCTGACGCACGTCCGCGCGCTTCGTCTCGGCTATGATGTCGATCCTGTGCTGACCGCCGAACTCAACTGGCGCGGCGCGCGGGCCGATGACAGCACGCGCGAAGCACTCCTGAACCACTTGGTCGCCGAGGTCACCACCATTCCCGGTGTCACGCACGCGACGCGAGCGGTCGGCGTCCCTTTCTATTGGGTCACCTTCCAGACGCTCTTCGTACCCGGTGTGGATTCGGTAGAGGGAACGTTCGTCCTGCAGACCGCAACTCCCGAATACTTCGCGACCATGGGCACCCGCGTATTGCGCGGACGTTCGATCGCCGCGACCGACCGCGCAGACGCGCCCCTCGTAGCGATCGTCAGCGAAGGGATGGCACACGCGCTCTGGCCAGGCCACGAGGCGCTCGGACGCTGCTTCCGCGTGGGCGCGGACACAGCGCCGTGCCGGACGGTTGTCGGCATCGCAGAGAACATCAAGCAGGGCAACTTCACCGACAATGCGGGGCTGCACTACTACCTGCCGGCCGCGCAGTGGCACCCTGGCCAGGGGCTCCTCCTCGTGCGCGTCAACGGCAATGCGAGCCAGTACGTGGAAACGATTCGCCGGCGGCTTCAGCGACAGATGCCCGCCAACGGCGAGATCAAGATCACGACGTTGCGCGAACTGGTCGACCCCAAGATGAAGCCGTGGCGACTCGGCGCGACGATGTTTCTCGCGTTCGGCGGTCTTGCCCTGATCGTAGCGGCGGTCGGACTGTTTGCGGTCATCGCGTACAACGTCGAGCAGCGCAGTCGCGACCTCGGCGTGCGCATCGCGTTCGGCGCGGAATCGTCGGACGTGCTGCGCCTTGTCGTGGGCCAGGCGATGCGGTTCGCATTCTTTGGTGTCGCGATCGGCGGTGCCGTCGCGCTCGGCGCAGGGCGCTGGATGCAGCCGCTGCTGTTTAGGGAGTCGCCGGCAGATATTTCCGTGTACGCGATTGTCGCGGCGGCGTTGTTTGCGGTCGCGCTGACCGCGAGCGCGCTGCCCGCCCTTCGCGCCGCGCGGACCGATCCGAATCTCGTACTGCGCAGCGAGTGAGGTCGAGAGACATTTCGG
This sequence comes from Gemmatimonadales bacterium, assembly GCA_044449465.1. Classification (GTDB taxonomy): domain Bacteria; phylum Gemmatimonadota; class Gemmatimonadetes; order Gemmatimonadales; family Gemmatimonadaceae; genus JAQBQB01. The sequence continues at coordinate 8,516 of JBIOHX010000071.1, forward strand.
TCCTGCTGCTGTTCACCGTCGGCGCAGCTGGATGCCGACACAGCGTGAACTACGCGTCCATCCCTGTGCCGGCGAATTGGCGGCACTGCTGGTGGACTGTCATCCGTTCGCCTCTACCCGCCGACACCGTCGCCGCGAACTTCCGCCGCGCGTTCGTCACGGTCGGCCTGCCGAACATCCACTGGACACGGAGCGGTGACACAACTTGGGTGCGCGGGGGCCCTGCACCAGTTCCTCCGTCGCAACTTCCGTTCGACACGGCAAGCCATGGAGAAACGTATTGGAGCCGGGCCGTCTCCTTTCCGCACGGCGAGAGCACTCATTTTCGCTTGTACGTCGCGATCGTCCTCCGCGACGGACGGCAGCCGCAGGTCACCGACTCCACTCGCGGACCCGACCGCACGTTCGCTGCGTGCGAGACAATCGCCCGCGCGTCGGATGTTCGATGGATCAAGCGCGCGGGGGATCCCGGCGATGAGGAGAAACTGCCGGTCTGGTCACGCGTGCCTTAGTGACGTCGCCATGAACACTTGATTCACTCAACTGTTGATGGTATGATCTGGCATGAACTCGCCAGACCTCGACCTGCTCCAAGGGACGCTCAACGTCCTCGTCCTGCGTGCCCTCTCGTGGCATCCAATGCACGGCTACGCTGTCGCGCGCTTCATTCGCGATGGATCCGGCGAGCGGTTTCGAATCCTCGACGGCGCGCTTTACACCGCCTTGCACCGCATGGAAGAACTCGGCTGGGTGGAGTCGTCGTGGGGACAGTCCGACAAGGGTAAGCGCGCGAAGTTCTACGAAATCACGACGGCGGGACGCCGCGCGCTGAAGGCCGAGACAGCCAGTTGGACCGAGTATGTAACCGCGGTGGCTGGCGTCATGCAGGCAAAACCGGAACGCGCATGAGACCTTCGTTCTGGCGCAGGATTCCCGGCTCCTGAAGTTACGTGTTGCGCATTTTTGCGCACCGGCCAGAGGACGACGTGGACGCCGAGCTGCGCTTTCATCTTGATGAGCGTATCGCCGAGTTACTCGCGCAGGGTGCGTCGTCCGAGATCGCTCGCGCAACGGCCGCGCAGGAGTTTGGTGATGTCGACGCGGTGCGGACGAGGCTTCATGGCATCGATCGACGCATCGCCGATCATCGTCGGCGCGCGGAGTGGTGGGAGCGTCTCGCGCAGGACGCCCGCATCGCGCTCCGCAGTTTCGGCCGCAGCCCGGCGTTCAGCGCCGCCGTCGTGCTGATTCTCGCGCTCGGCATTGGGCTGTCGGCCGCGGTATTCACCGTCGCGGACGCAACGCTCATTCGGCGCCTCCCGGTTCGCGATCAGAACCGGATCGTCGTCCTTTGGGGTGAGGGTCGCAGCCGCTCGGACTTGCCGATCGTGCGTTCAGAAGCTCGTGAGTTTGCGCGCCGCACGCACTCGCTGGAACAGGTCGCGCTCGTGTCATATTACGGCGCGATCGATCGGCCGATTCGCGAGCGCGAGAATCTGAGCCGCCTTCGTCAGGTGCTGGTATCGGGAGACTTCTTCGACGTGCTCGGCGTGCACCCCACCCTTGGACGGGCGCTGCACGCCGACGATGATGTGGCCGGCGCGGCACACGCGATCGTGCTCAGTTACTCCGCGTGGCAGCGAAGATTCGGCGGGAGCTCCGTGCACGGGCGCCAGCTGTCCACATACGACGACTCGACTGCGTTCACCATCGTTGGAGTGATGCCGCAGGGATTCGAGTACCCAAGCGGTACCGATTACCGGGCGGCGGGTGCCGCGACGGTTGCTGCTCGGAATCCGCTGTTCAACCATCTCCATCTCATTGGCCGATTGAAGAGCGGCGCGACCGCGGCGAACGCACGCGATGACCTGACTTCCTTTCTCGGGCGCACGGACGGGCCGGCGTCCGAACATGCGTTCCACAGCGTGGTCCACACGTTGCCGCAACTGGTGCTCGGCGACACCCGGCCCGCGCTCCTGGCCTTCGCGGCGGCCGCCGCGCTGCTCCTGCTGTTTACATGTACGAATGTCAGGAACCTCCTGCTCGTGCGAGGGCTCGCAAGGGAACGCGAGATCGGCGTTCGCTCAGCTCTTGGCGGATCCCGGGCGCGCATCATCGCACAGCTGCTCGTCGAAAGCAGCCTGCTTGCGACGATGGGAGGCGCACTCGGCGTCGCGCTCGCGGCGATCGCGGTCCGGGCATTCACCGCGCTGGCGCCACCGGGACTGCCTCGCCTCGATGAGATACGCCTGAACGCGACGGCGCTGGCCGGTGCCGTTGCAATCACGGCGCTCGCGACGCCGCTGTTCGCGCTGGCGCCGGCGCTCGCGGCTTCGCGTGTGGACCTGCACCGTGCCCTGAGGGCAGATGCACGACAGAGTGCGAGGCGCGGCTCTCGTCGCATGAGTGAGCTGCTCGCCGGCGGACAGGTTGCGCTGGCAGTCGTGATCCTTTCCACCGCCGGTCTCCTGACGCGCACCCTCGTCAAGCTGCAAGGCGCCGAGCTCTCATTCACACCTTCACACCTGCTGATCGGCGAGCTGAGCGTGGCGGCAAATTCGTTTGATACCGAAGCAAAACAGGTCGCAATGCTCGATCGGCTCGTACCGCGCCTCGCTGGCATTCCCGGCGTGACGTCGGTGTCCCCGATGGTCGCGATTCCGTTTTCCGGGTCGCACGGATGGGATGGCACGCCGTCGGCCGAGGGGCAATCGGCGACGGAGATCGCATCAAACCCGATGCTCAACATGGACCGCGTGTCGCCGGCGTATTTCACCGCCCTCGGAATCCCGATCGTTTGCGGACGCGGCTTCGCCGATTCGGACGGCGAGAACGCGCCGGGAGTGGTCGTCATCAGTCAGTCCACGGCACGCCACTTCTGGCCGAACGAAATCGCGGTCGGCAAGCGGATGTTCTTTGGTTCGGGCGATACCGTGACCGTCGTGGGCGTGGTCCCCGACACACGCTACCGCGACCTGCGTGACGCGCGGCCCAGCATCTACTTCCCGCTCCACCAACAGACGTTCTTTCCGGTGCCCATGACGCTGGCGATTCGCACGCTCGGCCCGCCGGCAGATATGGTCCCGACAATCCGGCGCGTGCTCAGGGAGAGCGAGCCAGGAGTCGCGCTGGCGAGTGCCGCGCCGTTCGAAACATTTCTTCGCGCGCCGCTTGCGCAGCCGCGCCTGAACGCATTCCTGCTCGCAGTCTTCGCGGGCGCTGCCGTGACGCTGGCCGCCATTGGCCTCTTCAGCGTAGTGGCGACGATGGTGCGCCAGCGCACCGTGAATTCGGGATCCGCATGGCACTCGGCGCGGACGCACGAGACGTGAGACGCATGGTGACGCGGCGCGGGCTGGTGATTGCCGCGCCCGGAGTCGCCCTTGGACTGCTCGGCGCCCTCGCTGCAAATCGGTTGTTGACGTCCCTGCTCTACGGCGTCAGGCCGGACGACTTCGCGACTCTTGCGACCGTCTGCGGTTCGCTACTGGCCGTTGCGGCGGCGGCGAGCATTCTCCCCGCGCGGGCAAGCACCCGAATCGACCCGGTGCAGGCGTTGCGAGCGGAGTGACGTCAGACGTCGACCTCGCGCGACATCTCGAGCATCGTCCGTCTGAACCCGGCGCGCGCAAACAGCCGCTGCGCGGGCTCATTGCGCTCAGCGGTCGAGAGGACAACCAACGGCACGCCACGACCGCTCAGCGCGGCGATCGACGCCTCGAGCAACTTCCGGCCGATCCCTTCGCCACGACGCGCCGGATCGACCACGATATCGTACAGCGCGCCCGCCGGGCCGCGCAGTGCCATGTAGTCGCGGCCCTCGATGCCGGCATATGTGTAGCCGAGCACCGCGCCGTGGTCCTCGGCGACGAGAATCACGACGCCCGGCTCGCCGAGCTGCGTGGCGAGATACGCACCGTAGCCGTGCTCGGTTTGCGACGTGGCCGCGATGAACCGCTCGGGGTCAAAATCGTGGTGCTCGCGCACGAGGAGGGCGCCGAGTCGACCGACCGTCGGCATGTCGGCCAGAGTTGCCGGGCGAATCATGACGGAAGGCACTTCTGCACGTTTGGGATCCATGGCAGATAATATCGCCGGTAGCTATGAGACGTTTCCCTTGCGCTTCGACAGGGCTCGTGTACTTTGCTGTAGAAGCCACAGGGGAGCGCATTGCTGGATAAACGGTTGGACCTGGCTGCAGGCTCGCTGGACCTCCTGATCCTCAAGGCACCGAGCGCCGCAACATGCTTCGCGACCTGATCAGCGACCTGCGATTCCGCCTCCGTGCGGTGTTTCGACGCGGCGATGTCGAGCGCGAGCTCTCGGACGAACTCCGGCTTCACGTCGAAATCGAAACAGACCGACTGGTCGGCGAGGGGCTATCGGCGGACGAAGCACGGCGCCAGGCCCGGCTCTCGCTCGGCGGTGTCGAACAGGTGAAAGAAGCGACGCGTGACGCGCGCGGGCTGGTGTGGGTGGACGCCCTTGCTCAGGACCTGCGTTACGCCGTGCGTGGTCTTCGTCGGAGCCCGACGTTCACCGGCGCCGTCGTCGCCACCTTCGCGCTCGGTCTCGGCGTGAACGTGGCGCTTTTCACTGTCATCGATCGGCTCGTCTTGCGGCCACCGGCATATCTGGCCGAGCCGTCGCGCGTGCATCGCGTCGCGCAGTATTCGCTGTTCCTCGGGAGGCGTGACACCCCCATCCAGGGCATGAGTCACGAACGCTTTCTCAGCATCTCGCACGCGACGCACTCGTTCGACCGCATCGCGAGCGTCGGCACCGCGCTCGACGACATTCGCATCGGCACCGATGTGCACGAGGGGGCGAACGCTATCGTCACCGGTGGGTACTTCGATTTCTTCGACGCCCGCCCTGCGCGGGGTCGCTTCATCACCATCGCGGACGACAGCGAGGCAGATGGCGCTCCCGTCGTCGTGATCAGCTACACACTCTGGCGCGAACGGTTCGGTGCGCGAAATGCCGCTGTCGGGGCCACGCTTCAGGTGGACAAGGTCACCCGCACCATCATCGGCATCGCCCCCGAGGGATTCGTCGGAATCACGAATGGTTCGCGACCCCCCGAGATCTGGACTCCTGCGGGTGTCCATACTCGTGGACCGATGCTCGTCCGGCGAAAGCCCGGGGTCAGTGAGGCAGCCGCCTCAGCCGATCTCACCGCCGCGCTCGTGCACAGTTACGAAACGGAACGGGCTGTCGC
>JBIOHX010000072.1:0-13672 GCA_044449465.1 Gemmatimonadales bacterium
CCCTCGCCCCCCTCGCTTCGCACTTCGACCACGGCGCGGCGCACGCGATCCACGAGATCTGCTGCCGCCCCGGCGAAGCGCCGCGCCGCGCCGATCTCGATCGTCTCGGTCGCGCTCACGCGGCCTCCTCCTCGCGCCGATCGAGCGGCGTCACCGCTACCGTCTCAACGCGGCCGCCGCGCAGTACCGTGATCTGCACCGCGTCTCCGTCGCCCACCGATGCCAGCGCGTCGAGCAGGTCGGTGGGATGTGAGAGCGCGTTGCCGCCCGCGTCGAGCAGCACATCCCCGAGCGAGAGACCGGCGCGCGCAGCGGGAGTGTCGTCGCCGACGGATACGACGAGCAGCGCCTGTTCGCGATTCAATCCATGCCGCTCGACGAGCGACTTGCCGAGTGCGACTGGATGTACCGCGACGCCAATGAACTGGCGCCGCACGTGACCCCGCTCGATCAGCTCGTCGAGCACGCGGTCGATCGTCGCGCCCGTGAGCGCGAGTGGCGTGCCCCGAGCGAGCGCCGAGTTGTCGATGCCGATCGCGCGTCCGGCTGCGTCGACCAGCGCGCCGCCCGAGTAGCCGTCGTACACCGAGAGGTCGAGCCGGAGCACACGCTCGACGCGGGTCCCATGGGCGGTGCGCCAGCTGTCGCGCACGGCGCTGACGATGCCGAACGCGGCCGTAACACGCGGTCCAGGCCGACCGACCGCGACGACGAGCGAGCCGACTCGCTCACTCTCGGCGGGCGCGCGGGTGACGTCCGATGCCGAGCCATCGTGAAGGCGCAGCGCGACCAGATCCGTCGCGGTGTCGCGGCCGATGACGTCCGCCGTGGCGCGTTCGCCATTGGGCAGCGTGACGCTCACCCGTCCGTCGGAGCGTACCGTATGCGCGGCGCTGACGACGATGCCGGCGCGCCAGACGACGCCGCTCGACGGGATGCGCTGCCGCGCGTGGATCGCGACGACGGAGCGCGCCGCATTCTCGACCGCGTTCGCTAGCTGTGACGAGAGCTCGGCGAGCGTGTTCGCGGAAGTTTTCGTGGATGCTGATGACGGCATGAGACAGAGTCCGTGACGGGGATGTGTCCCAGGGTAAGGACGCGGCGCCCCGCCTCGCCATCGGTCAAATGGAGGATACGGGCAGGCGGAAGGACCGCCCTTGACTTCAAGCGCGCTCGAAGTGGTAGCTTTTCACCCATGGATATGCATGTGGACATCGACGCACCGAATGGCGCGATCGGCCCCGTCTGCCGGTTGACCGGCGCGCATCGAACGGCGCGACTCGCTGCTGTCGGCGCCTTCGTGGCGCAGGCGAACGGCGTCGCGGCGATCCCCGGCGGCGTGCGCATCACCTTTCCGCGCACCGCCAACGTTGCGCGGTCGATCGTCGACTTCGTGAAGACCGAGCGCGATTGCTGCGGCGGCGTGCGCTTCGACGTCGCGCGTCAGGGCGCGGAGACGACGCTCGACCTGGACATCGTCGGCGACGCCGACGATGCGCCGTTGCTGCAGGCTTTCTACTTGGGATTGGCGCGGCCACGGAGCGTCGCTGCCGCCAACGGCGGCTGACGACGGCCTTTAGGTCCCGCGGTCATTTTCGGCCAGCCAGCCCCGTCCGACTGACGCACCGCGAGATCAGGGCACCGTCTTCTTCTTGCTCATCTCGTCCGCCATCTTGAGCGCGTTGTACGCGTTCACGATCCCGCCGCTGATCGACAGCGATCCGAACGGCACCATCACGTTGTCGCCTGGCCGCGCTACCATCTGGTTCGAGTAGTTCGATACCGATGCTGTGATGATCTTCTTCACATCGGTCGCCGACAGGTTCGGATAGTAGTCCAAGATCAGCGCCGCGAGCCCGCTCACGACCGGTGCGGCCATGCTTGTGCCGCTGTCGCGCTGGTACCGGTTCCCCGGCACCGTCGATAAGACGTCGACGCCCGGGGCGAAGACGTCGACCTCGTTCTTCCCCCAGTTGGAGAATGACGCGGCGAGGCTGTCGCCGCCCTTCCACGACGACGCGCCGACTTCGATCCAGTTCGCTGGTTTTCCGCCCGAGAGATACGCTGGGGTGGGAAAGTTCTTCCCGTCGGCCAGATTCTTTCCATCGTTCCCCGCCGCGTGCACCATCAACACCCCGTGCGCGTCGGCATACTTCACCGCGTCGTCGACCGCTTGCTTGTATGGTGAGTACGCTTTCCCGAAGCTCATGCTGATGATCTGCGCGCCGTTATCGACGGCGTAGCGAATCGCGTTGCCGATGTCTTTGTCGCGTTCGTCGCCGTCAGGCACGACGCGAAGCATCATCAGCTTGACGGCTGGAGCGATGCCGTCGACGCCGATGCCGTTGTGCTGCACCGCGCCGATGATCCCGGCCACGTGCGTGCCATGGCTGGCGTCCTGGCCCATCACGTCGTTGTTGCCGTAATGACGCTCCGTCGGATCCGCGTAGTTGTCACCGACGATCGTGCGTGGGTTGTACGATGGGTCGAGCGAATACTTCGCTTGGCCCTCGAGCGACTTGAGCCCGTCCTCGATCGCCGATGGGGTCGCGCCTTCGCCGGCCATCTCGAGGTAGATCTGCCGCGCCTGCGCAATCTGCGGGTTCGTCATCTGGATCGCGCGCACGCGATCGGGCGTCAGCGAATCGGTCTTCGCCGCCTGCTCGAGCAGCGGAACGATCTGCTTGAACATGTTGTCGATCTCGCGGTAAGTCGAAACGCTCTTGTTGATGTCGTCGCGCTGCTTCTCGTAGGCGGCATCGACCTGTTTGCATCGCGCCGCGTCGGTGATTGCCGGCTGGCCGCCTGCCGCCGCCATCCCGTGGCACGCCGCGTACTGCCGCGTGACCTCGAACGTGTCGAAGTGCACGTCGTCGCCGTTCTTGCCACCGATGAAGTTCCAGCCGTGCATGTCGTCGGGGTAGCCGTTGCCGTCGTCGTCCTTGCCGTTGCCCGGCGTTTCTTTGGGATTCGTCCACAGATTCGCGCGCAGGTCGACCTGGGCCGTGTCGATGCCGTTGTCGATGATCGCCACGAGCACGGTGCGCTGCGGCGCTTTGCCCGCGAGGAGCTCGCGCATCGCGCGCTCGACGCCGATCCCCGGGATGTGATCGGTCGATTCATCCAGGAGCTGCCAGTCACGCGGCGGCTCGGCGACCGTGACCGCCGGCGCGGTGAGGGGCGTCGCGGCCGACGGAGCCGGAGCCGCAGTGCTCGGCATCGGCGTCGGCGCCGGAGTCACCGTAGTGGCGACCGTGGCCGGGGCGCCGCACGCCGCGACGAGGAACGCCATGAACAACAGGCGGGAGCTCGACGGTCTCATGACCGATCCTGGGTTGAGGAACATTCGACGAACGTTAACCGGCGCGGCGAACGGCAGTCAGCCGCTTTACGCGTTCTTACGCCAGCAACTCCGCGCCCCGACTCGACGAATACGCTATGACGATTGGCGGCAACGATCAGCTACCTGTTGCGACGATTCGGTGCTGTTGTGCAGGGCCCGGGCCGTAGCTTGCCGGCGTGACAGTCCAACCGGAGCATCGAGCCCTCGCCTTCATTGCCGCTATCGCCATCCTTGGCGCCGCCGTTCGCGTGGCTCGCGCTGTGGGCGACCGACCGGCGGCCGGGCCGCAACCGGCCCTCGAGCATCAGATGCAGGCAGCTGACTCCGCCGCCAAAGCCGGGCAGCGGCGCAATGGATCGATGGGCGGTGGTCGCGCAATCAAGCGCGACACCTCTGGCGCGGGTTCTTCCCAGGATACGGGCTCTGCGGGTAAGCGGCGCCGTCGTCGCGCGGCATCCGCCCCGTCGACCGGTGACTCGGCAAAGGCGGCAAGCCACGACGCGGCGCTAGATCGTCCGGGTTACATCGGCGGCAAGCTCGATCTCGACGTGGCTACCGCGGCGCAAATCCATTCGCTGCCCGGGGTCTCGGCCGCGATGGCTAGGCGCCTCGCCGCCGATCGCATGAGTCGTGGTCCATTTCTCAACCTGGACGGAATGCGTCGGGTAGCCGGCGTCGGTCCACGGTTCGTCGCCCAGATCGACTCGCTCGTCACCTTTTCGGGGACGGTACAGCGCGGGACTGCAGCTGACACGGTGGTCCCTCCGCGCCAATCGCGCGGACGGAAAGCATCCGCCGCTCGCCCCGCCCGACCGCCGTAACACGACTCACGCGACTTGAGGGGCTGCGAATATCGGGGCGGCAACGAGCGCGGTCGCGCCGCGTAGGCGCGGATAGCTGCTGGCCGGATCCGGCACGATTGGCGTCGATGCCGCGAGAGACGTGAGGGCTCGCTCGCGGATCATCGATCGCATGACCGGCGCGAGCTGGTCCCAGGCTTCCGTGATCTCGCCGCCGACGAAGATCTGCGCCGGATTGAGCGTATTCACGATGACGGCGAGCCCGCGGCCGAGGAACCGCGCGGTCTCCTCGAGAGCGCTCCGGGCCTTGGCATCGCCCTGAGCGGCGCGCTGCAACACGTCCGTTATCGTCAGCTTCGACTCGTGCAACAGGCTCCGCGTCGACGTTGGTGAAAAGTCTTGGCCGAGGTAGCGTGATAGCGTCGCAAGGTTGGAGGTGAACGCTTCGAGACAGCCGTAGGAGCCGCAGAGACACTGCGGTCCCTGCGGATCGATTGGCACGTGCCCGAACTCGCCCGCCGTATTGTCGTGGCCGCGAAGCACTTCGCCGTTCACTACCAATCCGGTGCCCACGCCGTCCGAGACCGTGACGTAGACGAAGTCGCGCGGTGCATCGTCGCCGCGCTCGCCGAGCCACATCTGCGCGAGCGCGCAGGCGATCGGGGCGTTCTCGATGTGTACCGTGTAGCCGGTCGCCTTCGAGAGCGCGTCGCGCACGTCGACGTCGCGCCAGCCGAGCTGCGGCGCATTGAGCACACGTCCGGTGCGCTGGTCGACCATGCCCGGGACGACGAGTCCGATGCCGTTGCACTTTCCAGCCGCACGATGCGCCTTGAGCAGCCTCGAGATCCGCTCAGCGAGTGTCGAGACAAGTGCCGCCGGCTCGACGACGGTGTCAAAGGTCTCGAGCGCGATCGGCGTGCCGCTGAAATCGCTGAGCATGAGATAGGTCTTGCTAAATCGGACGTCGATCGCGACCGCGAGCCGATCGTGCGTGCGCACATACAGCATCATCGGCCTGCGGCCTCGCGGCGCATCGGCAGTCGTGCCCTCGAAGATCGATCCATCGGCGAGTAGTTCACTGACGATCGACGTGACCATCCCCCGGCCCACCGCCATCCGTCGCGCGAGATCCGCGCGCGAGATCGGCTGGTGCTCGCGCACCAAATTGAGCACGATCTGCCGGTTGATTTCACGCGGCGTTGATCGCGTTGCGCGAACGAAGCTTCGAGTGTTGATCTTTCGCATGGTGGGGCGTTGGGCGTTGGCGTTGATCGTGGGCCGTCGAACACGTGATCGACGAACCCCTTTGGCGGTGCAAAGTCAGAGCTTTTGGATCCGTTCGTTACTCGTTGACGTCCGTTTGGTCCGTATCCAATTGTTACGGCCACCCCGAGCCGCCCTTCGGCCGTACCGCCGAGAAGCGGGCTCCGGCGACATGGGTTGCTAACCTCCGGCGCGCGATGGCTTAGTCAATCGACATTCGACCCGTCCCTGCTTGCGGTCGGTCCGCATCGATGGGCCGTGCCAGAAGGAAGGGCCGAAGCGGAAGGGGCGAAAGAGGCGGCGGAGTCCCAGTTTTCGAGGGTTGTCCGGGCCCGGGATGGGCCTGGGTCTAACGCAAAACTGATTTTGTTCGTAATTTGAACAAATGCAGGCCAGTATCAAGCTGGACCCACCCGCAGCACCGAAATGAGCGCCGGAACAGACCACTCCCACCGCCTCCACAGCCGCCGTTCCCGACTGCGGCCCCTGGCCCTCGACCCAGACCGGTTCTTCGACCCGGACGCCAACGTTCGTGCAGCCGCCCGGACGCTGTATGAGGAAAGCCGTGAGCTCCCGCTGGTTTGCCCTCACGGCCACGTCGATCCAGCCGTGCTCGCGCGCGACGAGCCGTTCTCCGAGCCGACTGCGCTGCTCATCATCCCCGATCATTACATCTTCCGGATGCTCTACTCGCGCGGGGTGCCGATGGAATCTCTCGGCATTCCGTCCCGCGACGGCACTCCGGTCGAGCATGACCCGCGAAAGGTCTGGCAGCGATTCGCCGAGCACTACTATCTATTTCGCGGTACGCCCACGGGCGTCTGGCTTGACCACGAGCTCCACGAGCTGTTCGAGGTTCGCATCAAGCTAGACGCCGATAGCGCGCAGTCGATCTACGATCAGATCGCCGAGCGGCTCGCCTCGCCCGAGTACCGCCCACGGGCGCTGTTCGAGCGGTTCAACATCGAGGTGCTGGCGACGACCGACCGGGCGACCGATTCGCTGGCGAATCACCGCGCGCTTCGCCAGTCCGGCTGGCCTGGCGGCGCGCGCGTCATCCCGACCTTTCGCCCGGACGCGCTCCTCCGCATCGCAGCGCCGGAATGGCGCGACGAAATTGCGAAGCTCGCGAACGCCGTTGGTCGAACTGTGGGCGACCTACCGGCGTTCGTCGATGCCATTGCGGAGCGGCGGTGGTACTTCAAGACCATGGGCGCCGCGGCGACGGATCACGCAGTGATCGACCCGTACACCGCCCGTCTGAGCCAGGCCGACGCCGAGCGACTGTTCGCGCGGGCACTGTCCAGTGAGGCGACCGCTGACGACCAGCGGCGCTTCGAGGCGCATATGCTCATGGAGATGGCGCGCCAGTCCGCCGAGGACGGCCTCGTCATGCAGATACATCCAGGCGCGCTCCGCGACCACAATCGCGCGGTGTTCGAGCGCTTCGGGCCGGACATGGGTGGCGACATTCCCGTCGCGACCGAGTACACGCGCAACCTGGCAGCGTTGCTCAACGAATACGGCAACGATCCGCGGTTCACGCTCGTGCTGTTCACCCTCGATGAGTCGACCTACTCGCGCGAGCTGGCGCCGCTGGCGGGACACTATCCGGCGGTACGCCTCGGCCCGCCGTGGTGGTTCCACGACTCGATCGAGGGGATGACGCGCTTCCGCCAGCTGGCGACCGAAACCGCCGGGATCTACAACACCGCCGGGTTCAACGACGACACGCGGGCCTTTTGTTCGATCCCGGCGCGCCACGACCTGGCCCGCCGGATCGATGCAAACTACCTCGGCGGATTGGTGGCGCGCGCGATCGTCGACTTGGACGACGCGCGCGAGATGGCGCGCGCCCTCGCGTATGAGCTGGCGCGCGAGACATATCGCCTGACGGCGCCGGCTGCGCCTCGCGCGGCGGAGGCGTCGATCGACGGCAAGCGCGTGGCGACGAGCGCACGGTGAGCACCTCGATCCGCGCGCTTCAGTCGACTGCCGCGCCTGCGGTCATCGTCGTTGCCTCGGGTGACGACGTCGCGGTCGCACTGCGCCCGATCGCCGCGGGAGAAAGCCTCGAGATTGGCGGGCGGGCCGTCGTCGCGCGCCAGGAGATACCGGCGGGCCACAAGATTTCGCTTCACGACATCGACGCCGGCGCGCCGGTGGTGAAATACGGCGTGTCGATTGGTGCGGCGAGCGCGCCGATCGTCGCCGGGGACTGGATCCACGCACACAATCTGCACACGGCTCTGTCGGGATTGCTCGACTACACCTACGCCCCGATCGCACGCTCGTCGGCGCGTGGTGCGGTGCCTGGGTCTTCGATGCCGACCTTCCGGGGGTACCGACGGGTCGACGGGCGAGTCGGCACCAGAAACGAGCTCTGGGTGCTCAATACCGTGGGCTGCGTCAACCACGCCGCGGACCGCATCGCCAAACAGGCCGCCGAGCGATTCGCCGGCCGAATCGACGGCATCCACGCCTTCGGTCACCCGTATGGCTGCAGCCAGCTCGGCGACGATTTGAAGAATACCCAGCGCGTGCTCGCCGGGCTCCTGCGTCATCCGAACGCCGGGGGCGTGCTCATTCTCGGGCTCGGCTGTGAGAACAATCAGCTCGCCGAGCTCCTTGCCGTCGCCGGCGACGTCGATCGGACCCGTATTGCTTCCTTCAATACACAGGATGTGATCGACGAGCTGGAGGAGGGCACGGGCGCGGTGGCGCGGCTCGTGGAGCGCATCGCGGGCGATGTGCGCACCGACGTGCCGGTGAGCGATCTGGTGCTCGGCAACAAATGCGGCGGGTCGGACGCGTTCAGCGGGTTGAGCGCCAATCCATTGGTCGGGCGGATCGCGGACCGGCTCACGTCGGCCGGAGGTACCGTGCTTCTGTCCGAGGTGCCCGAGATGTTCGGCGCCGAGCAGTCGCTGATGAATCGCGCGGTGAGCGAAGACGTGTTTAACGACATCGTGTCGATGATCAATGACTTCAAGTCGTACTTCCTGCGGCACAACCAGCCGGTTTATGAGAACCCGTCGCCTGGCAATAAGGCCGGCGGGCTCACGACGCTCGAAGAAAAATCGCTCGGCGCGGTACAGAAAGGCGGGCGCGCGCCGGTATCGCGCGTGCTGCGCTATGGAGAGCCTGCGAATGGACCGGGGCTTACGCTGCTCGAGTCGCCTGGCAACGATGCCGTGTCGTCGACGGCAATGGTGGCAAGCGGTGCGACTGTATTGTTGTTCACCACCGGCCGGGGTACGCCCCTCGGCTTTCCCGTGCCCACGATCAAAGTCTCTTCCAACAGCGACATCGCCGCGAAGAAGCCGCACTGGATCGACTTCGACGCCGGCGCTCTGCTCGGCGGGGCGAAGTCGATGGCGCAGCTCGACGACGAGCTGTTCGCGCTCGTGCTCGCCGTTGCGTCCGGCCAAGTGCCGGCCAAGAACGAAGTGAACGGATATCGCGAGATCGCGATCTGGAAAGAAGGAGTCACGCTCTAGATGGACGATCGGCCGAGGCTGTCGCGCGAGCGTGTCGCGTCGCTCGCGCTCGAGAAGAACGGAGCCCTCGAACTGCCGCAGCCGAACATGCTCGGGCTCCCGGAGCGCCTGGTCCAGTTCGGCACCGGCGCCTTTCTGCGCGGCTTCGCAGACTGCTTCATCGATGAGGCAAACCGCGCCGGTCGATTCAACGGCTCGATCGTCGCTGTGGCGTCGACGGCGAGCCGGCGCGACTCGGTGCTGAATGGGCAGGACGGACTTTACACCTTGGCAATTCAAGGAATGGAAGGCAATGCGCCGCGCCAACGCTACCGCGTGATCGGCTCGGTGAGCCGTGCGCTGTCCGCGCGCGACGAATGGGACGCAGTGCTCGCAGTGGCGCGCGACCCGGCGGTTCGAATCGTCGTCTCGAACACGTCCGAGGTTGGCATTCGGCTCGACGACGCAGACCGGTCCGACGCGCGCCCGCCGAAATCGTATCCGGCCAAGCTGACGCGGTTCCTCGCCGAACGGGCGACGTCGGTCGACTACGATGCGCGGCACTCGATCATCGTGCTGCCCTGCGAGCTGATCGAACGAAATGGCGACGCGCTCCGCGCCGCGGTCTGTGCCCAGACACGCCGCTGGCAGCTCGACGCCCGGTTCGAGCGCTGGCTCGGCGGCGCCGTGACCTTCTGCAATACGCTCGTCGATCGCATCGTGCCGGGACCACTTCCGCCGCCGGAGCTTGCGCGGCTCGAACGGATCTTTGGCTATCGCGATGGTCTAGCGACGTCGTGCGAGCCGTACGCGCTGTTCGCGATCGAAGGGGACGCCTCGCTGCGCGACCGCCTCGAGTTCCCTGGGGACGATTCGCGCATTGTCGTGGCGCCGGACATCCGGCCGTATCGCGAGCGCAAAGTGCGCGTGCTGAACGGCGCGCACACGATCCTCGTGCCCGCAGCCATGCTCTGCGGCCTGGAGACGGTGCGCGACGCAGTCATGAATGACCGCCTTGGCCGCTTCCTCCGCCGCGCCGTGTTCGACGAGATTGTGCCGAGCGTCGGCGTGCCGGACGCCGAGCCATTCGCGCGCCAGGTGATGGAGCGATTCGCGAACCCGTACATTCGACACGCCCTCATCGATATCTCGCTCCACGGTACGGCGAAGCTGCGGGTTCGCGTGGTGCCGTCGATCCTCGCGTACGCCGAGCGTACGCGCCGGCCGCCGGCGGCGCTGGCCTTCGGCTTCGCCGCGTACATCGCCTTCATGCGTGGCGAGCTGCAAATGGAGCGTCGCGCCGCTGGCCTCCCCGTGCCGGACGATGCCGAAGGCGAGCGAGTCCGGTCCGCATGGCTTGGTATTGATCCGCGGTCCGACGCATCGGTTGCCAAGCTCGCGCGCGCCGTATCAGCCGACTCGACGTTGTGGGGCGCTGATCTCTCATCAGTCGCCGGCTTCGGCGACGTCGTTGCCGAGCATCTCGTCCGCATCGTGCGCCATGGCATTCGGCCGGCGCTTGATACGCATCTCGCGGAACCAGCGACGACCTGAAATGACCAGCGACGAGCGACCGCACGACGATGTGCTCGACCGGCTGCGCGAGGTTCGCATCGTGCCGGTAATCACGATCGACGACCCGGAGGACGCGGTGCCGCTGGCGCGCGCGCTTGGCGGTGGTGGATTGTCGTGCGTCGAGATCACATTTCGCACCCCGCGCGCATCCGAGGCACTGCGTCGCATCACCTCCGAGGTGCCGGAGATGCTCGCCGGCGCTGGCACGGTGCTCACGCCGGCGCAGCTGTGCGCTGCGCGCGATGCGGGGGCGCGCTTCATCGTCGCGCCGGGCCTCAATGCGCGGGTCGTTCAGGAGTCTCGCGCGCAGGGCCTGCCGATCTATCCCGGCGTCGCCACGCCGACTGAGATCGAGGCGGCGCTCGAGCTCGGCCTCGACACACTCAAGTTCTTTCCCGCTGAACCCATGGGCGGACTCCCCTACCTGAAGGCGATTGCCGGGCCGTACGTCGACGTACGATTCATCCCGACCGGCGGGATCAATGCCGGAAATGTCTCGCCGTATCTCGGGTTCTCGCGAGTGGTGGCGTGCGGAGGCTCATGGATGGCGCCGGCCGATTGGATCGCGGCGAAACAGTTCGACCGCATTCGCGACGAGTCGCGTCGTGCCGTCGCAGCGGCCGCTGGACGAAGCGCGGCGGTAGCCGTATGACCCGCGTTGTCACGCTCGGCGAAGTTATGTTGCGATTGAAGTCGCCCGGCTTCGAGCGGCTGTTTCAATCCCCAACCCTAGAGGCGACGTTCGGCGGCGCCGAAGCGAACGTTGCCGCGTCGCTCGCTCAGTTCGGCGTCGACGTTCGCTTCGTGTCGGCGATCCCGGAGAATCCGATCGGCGACGCCTGCATCGCCGCGGTCCGCGGGTTCGGCGTCGACGTGTCGATGGTCAAGCGTCAGGGCGGGCGCCTTGGCGTCTACTATCTCGAGACGGGCTCGAATCAGCGGCCGTCGCGCGTCACGTACGATCGCGGCGGCTCGGCGATCGCCGAGGCGAAAGCGTCGGACTTCGACTGGAGCGCCATCTTCCAGGGCGCCGACTGGTTCCATGTGAGCGGCGTGACGCCGGCGATCAGCGAGTCGGCCGCCGAGCTCTCGCTCGCCGCGGCGCGGGCGGCTCGAGAGCGCGGGATCACCGTCTCCGTCGACTACAACTATCGCAAGAACCTGTGGAACTACGGCAAGAACGCGCCGGAGGTGATGCGCGAGCTCGTCGCGCTCGCCACGGTCGGAATCGCCAACGAAGAAGATTGCCAGAAGGCCCTCGGCATCGAGCTGAAGCGCGATCCCAAGCTTGGCCCGCACGGGAAGGAGGCGTTCGGAGAGCTCGCTGAGCGAGTGCTCGAGCAGTTCCCGAATCTGGAGCGACAGGCGATCACGCTGCGCGAGAGCTTCAGCGCGGATCACAACGGCTGGAGGGCCGTCATGCACAACCGGCGCGAGCTGTTGTCGAGCGCTCACTACGAAATTCGCAACATCGTCGACCGCGTCGGCGCCGGCGACTCGTTCGCGGCGGGGCTCATCTACGGCTTGCGCGAATACCGGCACAGTGACGCGATGGCGCTGCATTTCGCCGCGGCGGCGTCGTGTGTCAAGCATTCGATTTCCGGCGACATCAATCGTGTGAGCGTGCCCGAAGTGCTCCAATTGATGTCGGGCGATCAACGCGGCCGCGTGCAGCGATAGGTTCTCGGGGAGCGACGCGAATGGCGCAGTCGAGCGATACGAACGTGAAGCGAACGGAGGCGAGTCCACCGACGGAGGTGCCGGCGGCGTCCGGTGCGGCGGGACTGGCCGCGAGCGGCGCGCTGGCCAAGATCGGCCGCTACCGCTGGACGATTTGTGCGCTGCTCTTCTTCGCCACCACGATCAACTATATCGACCGGCAGGTGCTCGGCATTCTCGCGCCGACGTTGCAGCGTGACCTCGGGTGGAACGAGCAGCAGTACGCCGACGTCGTGTCCTGGTTCACGATCGCGTACGCGATCGGCTACCTCGCCGCGGGGCGGATCATGGACCGGATCGGCACACGCCGAGGGTTTGCGGCGTCGATCGCGCTCTGGAGCGTGTCCGCGATCGCGCATGCGTTCGCGCGCACGACCGCGGGATTCAGCGCGGCGCGGTTCGCCCTCGGCTTCGGCGAATCGGGAAACTTTCCGGCGTCCATCAAGACGGTGGCGGAATGGTTTCCGGCGCGTGAGCGCGCGCTGGCCACAGGCATCTTCAACGCCGGATCGAACATTGGCGCCATCACTACGCCGATCGTCGTGCCATGGATCGCACTCCGCTGGGGCTGGCGCGCATCGTTCGTAGTCACGGGCGCACTGGGCTTTCTCTGGCTCATCGCCTGGCTTGCCATCTACCGCCCGCCCGCCGAGCATCCCAAGTGCGGCGCCGCAGAGCTGGCGCATATCAGAAGCGGCGAAGGGGAGGAAACGCGCTCAGTCAAGTGGCTCCGCCTGCTTCGCTATCGCGAGACTTGGGCGTTTGCGATCGGCAAGCTCCTCACCGATCCGATCTGGTGGTTCTATCTGTTCTGGCTGCCCAAATTCCTCGATACGCGCTACGGCATCAAGCTGTCGCAGCTCGCCGCACCGCTGATCGTGATTTACCTGTTGGCCGACGTCGGATCGGTATTCGGTGGCTGGCTGTCAGGGGCGCTGATCGGACGCGGCTGGAGCGTCAACGCCGGACGGAAGATCACGATGCTCGTCGCCGCCCTGGTAATCGTCCCGACGATGTTCGCGCCGCGTGCGTCGAACATGTGGGTGGCGGTCACGATCGTCGGCGTCGCCGCCGCTGCACATCAGTGGTGGTCGGCGAACATCTTCACGCTGCCGAGTGATCTTCTGCCGCGGTTCGCTGTCGGCTCGGTGGTCGGGATTGGTGGATTCTTCGGGGCGATCGGCGGCGTGCTCTTTCAATGGGCAACCGGCTGGGTGCTCCAGCACAACAACAGCAACTACACGCCCGTGTTCCTCGTCTGCGGGCTCGCCTACGTCACGGCGCTGCTCATCATCCAAGCACTGGCGCCCCACTTGGAGCGACGGCGGCTCGCCCCGGAGGAGCTGGTGTGAGCGCCGCTACGTTCGCCAGGCGATTCCCGCTAGCGGTGGCCGTGATCAGCGCGGCCGCCGCGATTTGCCGCGCCCAAGCGAATCCGATGGATTCGATCCGAAAGCTGCCGTCGTACCGGCCGGCGTTCGACACGGTGA
>JBIOHX010000073.1:0-13609 GCA_044449465.1 Gemmatimonadales bacterium
GACACGCTCAAGGCCTGGCAACTGACGACGCAGCCGTCGAGCGCGGGCTTCGCAGGATGGATCGACGGGCCGGCACGCATCGTCCAGACGCAGCAGCTTGGCCTGGTGCTCAAGCGAATGCCCTATGAAGTGGCATTCGACAACTGGCGGAACGACCCGAACTACGCCGCGGTCTCCGATGCTCGCGACATCCTCGAGACGACGGCGATCGCGGCGAACAAGGAGATGAGCGGGCGGGTGGGGTCGCTGCGCGTTCGATTGAGCGGCGTCGATCTGTCGGGCTACGACCTGAACGGCCAACGGCAGCGGCTGTCGGGCGACACGCTGACGATCGGTCCGGAACCGGATTCGGCGCTCGTCGCGCCGCCAAGCTTCAGACTCTACGGCTTCAAGAACGGTCCAAATCTCAGCCCAGAGCCGATGATCCAAAGCCGGGATCCGCGGATCATCGGGCTGGCCCTCCGGATTGAAGGCAAGGAGCGCGATCCGCGCCTGGTCGCCGAGCGGCTCAACAGCTGGGTCCACGACTCGATCGCGGACCGAATCACCTTCGGGGTGCCGAATGCGCTCGAGGTGCTGCGGACGCGGGTGGGAGATTGTAACGAGCACACCCAGCTCTTCGTCGCTTTATCACGTGCTCTTGGCCTTCCGGCACGCATCGCCTCCGGTCTGGCGTACGTGGATGGGAAGTTTTACTACCACGCCTGGCCGGAAATTCTGCTCAATGATTGGGTCGCCGTCGATCCGACGTTCGGCCAATTTCCAGCGGACGCGGCCCACCTTCGGTTCATCGTCGGCGGGCTGACGCGTCAGACGGAGCTTTTGCGCTTGATGGGGAACTTGAAGATCGACGTCCTGGACGTGGGCGGGGCGCCTCCCGCGGCGCATTCACCCGCGGCGCATTCACCCGCGGCGCATTCACCCGCGGCGCATTCGCTCGGGGCGCGATCACGCGTCCGTCGAACCTCGATGATTCGCGATGGCGGCGAATGATCGAGCTCACGAACCTGACGAAGCGCTACGGCGGATTCACCGCCGTGAACGCGATCAATCTCCAGGTGCCACGCGGAGAGCTGTTCGGCTTTCTCGGCCCCAACGGCGCCGGGAAGACGACGACGCTCCGGATGATCGCGGGCATCCTGCGCCCGACGGCGGGCTCGGTGCGGATCGCGGGGATCGATCTCGCGGCTGATCCGATCGCGGCGAAGAGCCGGCTCGGCTTCATCCCCGACCGGCCGTTCATCTACGAAAAGTTGACGGGCGCAGAGTTTCTGCGATTCGTGGCGGGCCTCTACAATCAGGAAGGCCCACAGGTCGAGCATCGCGCGCGCGAGCTACTGGCGCTGTTCGATCTCGAGGAATGGCGCGACGAGCTGGTGGAGAGCTACAGCCACGGTATGCGGCAGAAGCTCATCATCTCGAGCGCGTTCGTGCACCGGCCGGAGGTGATCGTCGTCGACGAGCCGATGGTGGGCCTCGACCCGAAGGCGGCGCGGATACTGAAAGACTTGTTTCGAGAATACACGCGGCGCGGCCAGACGATCATGATGTCGACGCACACGCTCGAGGTGGCGGAGACGATGTGCGACCGCATCGGCATCATCCAGGGCGGCGTGATTCGCGCCTGCGGTACGATGGCCGAGCTCCGGGCGAGCGCGCAGGCGGGAACGATGGGATTGGAGGAGATCTTCCTCCGGCTCACCGGCGAGAACGCCGCGCGGGCGCTGGTGGACGTGCTCGATGCATGAGGCCGCACTCCCGAGCGACGCCGGCTCGGGGCTGAACGGCGGTCCGGCGCGTCTCCCCGACCCGTCGGCCGCGCATCTGCTGATGCCGAAGCTGCTCACCGCGCGGGCGCGCGCGTCATCCGGCGAGCGCGGGCACCTGCTCCGCAGCGGATTCATCACGGTCTTCGGGCTCGCCTTCTGGGCGCTGATGTTCGTGATGCTCTACCGGCTGCTCAAGTACTTCAAGGGCCAGCCGGAAATCGGTCCGCTGCTGGCCGGCAAGCTGCTCGGCCTGATGCTAGTCGCCTTCTTCTCGATTCTGCTGCTCTCGAACATCATCACGGCGCTGTCGAGCTTCTTTCTGGCGCGCGATCTCGATCTGCTGGTGTCGGCGCCGGTCGACTGGCTGAAGTTGTATTTGGCGAAGCTGGTCGAGACGCTGGTGCACTCGAGCTGGATGGTCGTGCTGCTGGCGATCCCGATGTTCGCGGCCTACGGCGCGGTGTACGGCGGCGGGTGGCTCTATCCGCTGATCGTGGTCGTGACGTTCATTCCCTTTCTCGTGGTGCCGGCAGTGGTCGGGAGCGCGGTCACCCTGCTGCTCGTGAACATCTTTCCGGCGCGGCGGACGCGGGATATCCTGAGCGTGATCGCGGTGCTGGCGGCGGGAGGGATCGTGATCCTGTTCCGGATCGTGCGCCCCGAACGGCTGGCACGGCCGGAAGGGTTCAGGTCGCTGGTGGATTTCATCACGATCCTGCGCGGCCCGACGTCGCCGATGCTGCCGAGCGAGTGGGTGCAGCATGCGGTGATGTCGTGGGTGGCGGGCCGGCCGCAACTGCTCCCCTACTATCTCCTCTGGTCGACGGCGGCGGCGGCGTTCGTCCTCGGCGCGGGGCTGCACCGTTGGCTGTACGGGGCGGGGTTCAGCAAGGCGCAGGAGAGCGGCCAGCGATGGGCGCGCGGGAGCCGACTTGGCCGCTTGGGACGGACGCTGCTCCGCCCGCTCGGCATCGTCAGGCGCGAGCTCGTGATGAAGGAGGTGC
This sequence comes from Gemmatimonadales bacterium, assembly GCA_044449465.1. Taxonomy (GTDB): domain Bacteria; phylum Gemmatimonadota; class Gemmatimonadetes; order Gemmatimonadales; family Gemmatimonadaceae; genus JAQBQB01. Next base: position 2,774 of record JBIOHX010000073.1, read on the forward strand.
GGCTCTTCTTTCGCGACACGACACAGTGGTCGCAGCTCATCCTGCTCGCGGTGCTCGTGCTCGTCTATGTATTCAACATTCAGTATCTACCGTTGCGCGGCGAGGGGGTAACGTTCTTCCTCGTCAACGTCGTCCCCTTCTTGAACCTGGCGCTGGCGGGGTTCGTGCTGGCGTCGATCGCCGCGCGGTTCATCTTTCCGGGCGTGAGCCTAGAAGGGCGAACCTTCTGGCTGCTGCGCTCGAGCCCGATGTCGATGCGCGAGCTGCTCTGGTCCAAATACTGGGTGGGGACGCTGCCACTGCTCGTTCTGGCGCTGTCGATCGTGGGGACCACGGACTACCTGCTCCAGGTCAGCGCCTTCATGTTCGCGGTGTCGGTCTTCTCGATCGCGCTGATGACGATGGCGATCGCCGCGCTGGCGCTGGGGCTCGGGACGATGTTTCCTCAGTTCGAGACGGAGAACGCGGCACAGATCCCGACGTCGTTCGGGGGATTGGTGTTCATGATGGCCTCGGTGGCGCTGATCGGCGGCGTGATCGTGCTCGAGGCGAGGCCAGTCTACTCGTATCTGAGCGCACGCGCATTCGGGACGCCGAGCGAGCCGGTGCCGATGACGATCGGGTTCACGGCGGCCGGGGTGTTGTGCGCGATCGTGATGATCGTGCCGATACGGGTGGCGCTGAAACGCCTGGAGCGGGTCGAGCGGTAGGTCGCGAATCCGGCGATCGCGCTCGCGAGATCATCCACGCAGGCGGTGTGACGGGCGTTCGGGTACCGGGGTCGTTCATGCCGGAGCCCCGAAAGCGTCGGGGCTCGGCCGCATTGCCACTACGCTGGCCTCGTTCGCGGCCAGCTGAGCCAGACCCGCCCCTATCCCCACCGGAGGAAGTCTCATGAAGCGTATCTCCCTGTTCGCCGCAGCGTTGGTGCTGTTCGCCGGCGCCTCGCTCCACGCGCAAGCCACGACCCAGGACACGACCCACAAGTCGGCGAGGTCAGCGAGCCACAAGGCGTCGACCAGCAAGACCGCGTCGTCGAAGGCCGCCACGTCGAAGAGCGCGTCGTCAAAGACCGCCGCTGCGCCGGCGCAGTCGGGCACCGCGGAGGCCCCGACGAAGTCGAGCAGCTCGTCCACCCCGGCCGCGACCGGCAAGAAGGGTGGCAAGAAGGGCAAGAAGAGCTCCGGCGGCGCGTCGACCCCCAAGTCCAAGACCGACACGACCGCGAACAAGAAGAAGGGCTAAGCGCGTCGGCGCGCGACTGACCGGCAGTTTGAATGCAGGTTACGCCGCGAGTCGATTTCCGCAGCGCTCGCAGTATCGCGCATCGTGCGCGACGACAGGTGCGCCGCAATCGGCGCACCTGTCGTGTAAGTACCGCCCGCAGTTCGAACAGTACACGGCATCGGATTCTGGCCGCGGCCCACAGGTGGGGCACGTCGCGTGCTGCGCGCGGTAAGCGCGCACCGCGGCCTCGATCTCGTCATCCGGCTCGTCGGGCGCTTCGGAGTGCGCCAGCCCAGCCACGCGATGCCGCATGGCAAGAATCGCCTGCCGCGTGTACTGCGCCTTGAGCGACGCGTAGTCAGTCTCGGACAGTTTGCCAGTCGCGTGATCGAACTCGATCTCACGCAACGCGGCGACGGCCGATTCCTGCGAGGTCGAATCGTCGAGCGCGGCGCGCATGTCCGCCTTGCTCGCCCGGGGATCGCGCGATCCAGCGCGAGCGGCACGAACGGCGCGCGGATCGCTGAAGAAGATCGGATAGAGCACAAACGCGAGCGCGCTCACGGCGAGCAACGTTCCGACGACAAGCGCCAGGGTCACGCGTCGTCGCCTTTGACCGCTGCCTCGAGCCGCGCGAGCTCGTCGGGAGTGGCGGCGACGTCATCGACCGACGACGCCGATGCGTCGCGCGCGGCGTTGAACGCCGCGATCGGGGCGGCCGGACGCGCCGCCCCCCACCGCCGGATCAAAACCGCTACGGCCACGCCGCCAACGATCACCGCGAGGCCCGGCGTGAGCCAGCCGACGAGGTTGAAGCCGGATTTGCCAGGCGACATCAACACGCGCTCGCCATACGTCTGGGTGAACGCATCGAGGATCTCCTGCGCGCTGTAACCGCCCTGCACGAGGGCCATGACGTCGCGGTGCATCACCGGCGACACCTGGCAGGAGAAGTCGGTCGTGCGGCAGGTGTAGACGTCGAGCGTGCACCCGCACTGGCAGCGAATGCGATGCTCGAGATCGTCGCGCTGGGCATCGGTGAGCAGCGGAACTGCGTCGCGCTTGGCGGGGAGCACGACTGAGCGCGCGGCGTTCTGATCCATGACGAACAGGTTCGTCGTGTCGCGAACGATGCTCGAATCGTGGATGACGCCGCGCTGCTGCATCGGCATGCGCATCATGCCGGCCATGCCTTTCATGCCAGCCAAACCCATCGCGGCGCGCGAGAGAAACGCGCGCCGCGTTTCGTCCGCGCTCATACGGCGACGCCCACCTCGGCGCGCGCCAACGGCTCGGGCGCCATCACCGCGGCGTAGCCTGCGAGCGGGCGGCGGCGCTCCGCCTGCGGCCACATCACGATCAGGCCGCCGATCATCATCACGAAGCCGCCGGTCCACACCCAAGCGACGAGCGGATTGAAGGTGACGCGGAGCTCCGCCGTGTCGGCGCCGCGCACGCCGGCGAGCACGACGTAGGTGTCGAGCTTGGCCGTGGAGCGGATGCCGACCTGGGTGATCGGCTGAAAGAGCGGCTGGTCGGTGACGTCGAGATAGGTGCGTTTCTCGCTGGCGATGAACCCAGCCGGCTTGCCGTCGCGGAAAGTCTGGAGGGCGACCGACACCACTTCACGGCCGACCGGTTTCGACATCGAGACACCCTGGCTGACGAACCGCCACTGGTGGCCGTACGGGTCCTTCACGTCGTACGCGTCGCCGGTGCGAAGGGTGATGTCGTGGTCGGTCTTGAACGCCAGTCCGGCGAAGGCGGCGAAGAGCATGACGATGCCGGCGTGAACGATGTAGCCGCCGTAGCGCCGCCGGTTGCGGCCGACCAAGCGCACGAACGCGCGAACGATGGATTCGTTATGAATCATCCGGCGCGCGCGCACACCCTTGTAAAACTCCTGGACGATGGTGCCAGTCACGAAGCCGCACAGCGCGTAGGCGACGAGCGCGTAGCCGGCGCGCATCCCCGCCGCGAGCAGCAGCAGGCCAACGACAACGCCCGTCGCCGCCGGGCCGGCGAACTGCCGCTTGAGGTTCGACACGGACGCGCGCCGCCAGGCAATGAGCGGTCCGACGCCCGTGAGGAACAGCAGCAGGAGCCCGAGCGGCACGTTCACGGCGTTGAAGAAGGGCGGCCCGACCGTGATCTTCGTGCGCCGCACCCACTCGGAGAGGATCGGGAAGACCGTGCCCCAAAGCACGGCGAAGCCGATGCCGCAGAGGACGAGATTGTTGTACAGGAACGCCGCCTCGCGGCTCACCATGCTCTCCAACCCGGCGTTCGCTTCGAGGTCGTGGAGCCGCGTGCCGACGAGGTAGATCGTGATTCCCGTCGCCGTGAAGAAGAAGACGGCGAACCAGGTACCGACCGGCGACTGCGCGAACGAGTGCACGCTCTCGACCACGCCGCTGCGCGTGATGAAGGTGCCGAAAATGGCGAGCAGGAAGCTCACGACCACCAGCACGACATTCCACTTCCGGAGCATGCCGCGCTTTTCCTGAATCATGATCGAATGCAGGAACGCGGTGTTCGTGAGCCAGGGCAGAAAGGACGAGTTCTCCACCGGATCCCACGCCCAGTAGCCGCCCCAGCCGAGCTCGACGTACGCCCACCACATGCCGAGCACGATGCCGATCGTGAGGAAGAACCAGGACAGCAGCGTCCACCGGCGCACCACGCCGAGCCATTCGGCGTCCAACCGCCGCGTGAACAGCGCCGCGATGGCGAAGGCGAACGGAATGGCGGTGGCGACGTAGCCCAAATACAGATTGGGCGGATGGATCGCCATGCCCGGATTCTGCAGCTGCGGGTTCATCCCGCGGCCGTCGATCGGGATGAAGCCGAGCCGGTCGAACGGATTCGCCTTGAAGCAGATGGTGGCGATGAAGAAGAGCAGGATCGCCGACAGCGTGCCGGCCGCCCAGGGAGTCAGCTCGGGCGCGCGGCGGCGGCTCGACGCAATCGCGATCGTCGAGTACATCGACAGGATCAGCGCCCAGAACAGCATCGACCCCGCCTGGCCGCTCCAGAAGGCGGTGAAGATGTAGACGTTCGGCATCGCCGTGTTGATGTGGCTGGCGACATACTCGAGCGAATAGTCACGCGAGAGAAGCGCAGTCCACAATCCGATCGACGCCAGCAACACCATGCCGGAGGTGACATAGAGCCCGCGCACGCCGCTGTCGACGAGGTCGCTCCGCCGAAACGAGCCGCCGGCAAAACTCACCGTCGCCGACCAGGCCGCCATGAGAAGCGCAACCCAGAGCGACAGCTCGCCAATGAGAATCATGGAGTGCCCCGGCGAGTGTCTGGACCTTGAACGTCCGAAGGATGGATGCTCATGCGCGGCGCGCCCCCGCCTTGTAGCCGGCGGTCTGCTGATACTTCTGCGGCGCGTTCTCGTACCGCGAGGCGCACTTCGCGAGGAGCTCGGTCGCGCGGAAGGTGCCGTCCGTCCCCATGCGGCCGCTGACCACCACGTCGACACTGTCGGTGAATGTGTCGGGTGCGATGCCGTGGTAGACGACCGGGAAGGTCGCGGTACCGTCGGTGACGCGGAACGCGTAGTCGATACCGCCCGGCTTGCGGTCGATCGAGCCGGGGACGACGCGCGCACCCACCTTGACCCCGGCGTTGGTGAACGTCGGATCCGACTTGACCTTCGCCGTCAGCTCCGTCGGCGTCAAATAGTACTGGCCCGTCTCGCGGATCGAGCTGACCATCAAATACGCAGCGACGGCGACGACGATCGCGCCGCCAATCAGGAATTTCGTACGTGGCTTCATTCGGCTGCCTCCGAGCCTTCGTCGCGCGTCCCCCTATCCTCCGGAGCAGGCGCGCGTTCGCAATATAGCGTACGTCAACCGGCGCCCGCGACCGACATCGCGGAGCGCTCGCGCTCCGTGAGGGCTCGTCAGCGCCTGGTCCGGGCAACGAGCACCGTGGCGGCGGCCATTCCGACCGCATCCCAGGTCAGATCCTCGAGGCTCGGATCGCCCTGATGCGTGCGGTCCCAGAGCTCCTTCCCCACGCTCACGGCCGACGTCAGCGCGGTCGCGCCGGCGACGGATCCGCGGCGTCCGAGCCCCGTCGTGCGCAACGCACCGTACGCCGACGCCTGGATGAACGCCGCCATGAAGAAGTGCTGTGCCTTGTCGGGCGCGAACCACCGGTCCGCGTAGCGCGCCGACGAGTCGCGCGCTGGGTTGCCGCGGCCGACGTGCAGTGAGAAGACGAGGAGCAGTCCACGCATCAAGCCACGCTCCTTCCGCCGCGGCGCGCAACGCCCAAATGCCGCAGCGTGCCGCCGATGAGCGACAGTGCGCGGTCGAGGAGATCTTGATGCCCGCGCTGGTGAATCCAACTGCTGGCCCCCGACGGGTGCGGCAGCGGAATCACCTCGGTCGTTCGTCCGGCAATCTCGACATCGTGGGAACGGCCAATCAACTCGTCGAGCGGCCGGCTCGGCAGAAAGCACGCGATCGCGAGCCGGCCCACGGGAATGACGAGCTCGGGGCGAATGATCGTCAGCTCTGCTTCGAGCCACTGGGCGCAAGCTTGCTGCTCGGCGAGCGACGGCACGCGATCACCGCGCCCGCTCGGGCTCCGCCCTGGATAGCAACGTGTGACCGCAGCAATGTAGACGTGACGGCGCGCGGCGTCTTCGTCGATGCCCGTGCGTTCAAACCAGCGAAAGAGCGTCTTGCCGGCGCGGCCGGCGAAGGGCTTGCCGCCGGCAGACTCCGTCGAGCCCGGCGCCTGGCCGACGAGCATCACACGCGGTGTCGCGGCGCGCGACACGATCGGCAGCACACCGACCCCATGACCGCAGGCGCGGCACGCTGCAAGCGCATCGCAGTGCGCGACGAGCGCACGCCGCAGCGCCGGACGGGTTGGTCGTTGCAGCCTGCTCATCGCGCCTCGCCGCCCCCCGCAGCCTCGGCGTCGCGCGCCCACGCCAGCGCGGCACGCACCGCGCGCCGCCAGCCGGCGAGTAGCACCTCCGCGTCCCTGCGCAGCATGCGCGGCTCGAACGCGCTGAAGCGTCGCGTCGCCAGAAACTCTTCGCCGCTCCTCCATATGCCGGCCGCGAGCCCGGCGAGTCCCGCCGCGCCGAGCGCCGTCGTCTCCACCATGTCGGGACGCTCGACTGGAACGCCGAGCACGTCCGCCTGAAATTGCATTAACCAATCGTTGACCGTGGCCCCGCCGTCCACGCGAAGCCGCTGAAACGGTGCGCCGCTCGCCGCGCGCATGGTATCGAGCACCTCGGCGGTTCCGTACGCCATGGCCTCGAGTGCGGCGCGAACGAGGTGTGCGCGTCCCGTGCCGCGAGTGAGACCGACGATCGTGCCGCGGGCGTTCGGCTCCCACGCGGGGGCGCCGAGACCGGTGAGCGCCGGCACGAAGTACACGCCCTCCGTACCGGCAATTCCGCGTGCGAGCGCTTCACTCTCTGCCGCCGACGCGATGATGCCGAGTCCGTCGCGCAGCCACTGGACCGCGGCGCCGGCGATGAAGATCGCTGCCTCGAGCGCGTAGACCGGCGCACCCGCAGCGTCGCAGGCGATGGTCGTCAGCAGCCCTGCGCCGCCGCGGGGACGAGACTCGCCCGCGTTGAGGAGCAGAAACGCGCCCGTGCCGTAAGTGCTCTTGCCGGAGCCGCGCTCCCAGCATCCCTGGCCGAAGAGCGCCGCCTGCTGATCGCCTGCCACGCCAAGGATGGGCACGTCGCTCGACGCGCCGAGCAGATCGCCGCGCGCCACGCCGAAGCTTCCGCTCGACGGGCGCACCCGCGGAAGCAGCGCGCGGGGCACGCCGAACAGGGCGCAGAGCTCGTCGCTCCAGTCGCGCCGGTCGATGTCGTAGAGCATCGTGCGCGATGCGTTGGTCGGGTCGGTGGCATGAACGTCTCCGCCGGTGAGCTTCCAGACGAGCCAGCTGTCGACCGTTCCGGCGGCGAGCTCGCTCGCGTCGTAGCGCTCGAGCAGCCGCTCGCGCTCGAGCAGCCACTCGAGCTTGGTCGCCGAGAAGTACGGATCGGGGACGAGGCCCGTGCGATCGGCGATCCATGCCGCGTGGCCGGCGAGCGCCTCGCAGCGAGCCGCGGTGCGGCGATCCTGCCAGACGATCGCCCGATGCACTGGAAGGCCGCTGGCGCGTTCCCATACGACGACGGTCTCTCGCTGATTGGTGATGCCGACGGCGACCGGATCGCGGCCCGCCGCGGCGATCGCTTCCGCGGCTGCCGCCCGCACACAGGCGAGGATCTCGACCGCATCATGCTCGACCCAACCGGCCTCCGGGAAGTACTGGGGGATCTCCCGATAGCCGCGGCCGCCGACACGGCCGTCTTCGCCGATCATGAGGCAGGTGACGCCGGTGGTGCCTTCGTCGATCGCGAGGACGTGTCGCACGGAGCGCTATGCTACTTCGAGAATCTCAGCTTACGAACGCGGTTCGCGCGGCAGATCGTCGTACGGCGGCCGGTGGATGCCGCGGTCGCTGACGATCGCCGAAATGAGCGCGGCCGGCGTCACATCGAAGGCCGGGTTGCGCGCCGGCACGTCGGCGGGCGCCGTCAGGCGGCCGAACCCACAGCGCACCTCGTCGGCGGCGCGCTCTTCGATCACGATGTCGGCGCCGGTCGCGGCCCGGGCGTCGAAGGTGCTCGCGGGCGCGGCGACGTAGAACGGGATGCCGTGATAGCGAGCGACCACGGCCAACCCGTACGTGCCGATCTTGTTCGCGACGTCGCCGTTAACGGCGATTCGGTCGGCGCCGACGATGCAGAGGTCGATGTTGCCGGCGCGCATCAGCGACGCCGCCGCCCCGTCCACGAGCACGGTCACCGGAATGCCGGCGCGGCGCAGCTCCCACGCCGTGAGACGGCTTCCCTGAAGGAGGGGCCGTGTCTCGTCGGCGAAGACCTCCACGCGCTTCCCCCGCTGGGCCGCCACGTACACCGCGGCGAGCGCGGTACCGATGCCGCCGGTTGCAAGCGCGCCGGCGTTGCAATGGGTGAGCACGCGCGCGCCGTCGGGCAGGAGCGTGTCGCCCAAGTCGCCGATGCGACGGCACATTGCGCGATCCTCGTCGAGGATGCGCGTCGCCTCGCTCCTGAGACGGCGCGGGAGCTCGGCTGGCGGACCGCCATGCCCCCGCGCGACGCCGAGCATGCGGTCGAGCGCCCAGGCCAGGTTCACCGCCGTGGGACGCGTGGCGGCGATGCGTCGGACTGCTTCCGCAACTCGCTCGACAGCGTCGCCGGCGGACCGCTCGTTCCCCGTGAGCGCGAGCGTCGCGCCCATGGCGCCGGCGATGCCGATGGCTGGCGCGCCGCGCACGGCCAGCGTCGCGATCGCGTCGCACACGTCGTCGAGCGAGCGAAGCTCACGATAGCTCTCGCGCTCGGGCAGCGCGCGCTGATCGAGGATGCGCACGCCGGCTCCGTCGCTCGTCCATGCCACTGGTTGGATGACGTCCATTCGCGAAACGTAGGAGTCGCTCGGCGGCGTGGTAAGGATGACCGCGAACGATCAGGCCGCGGCGCGGCGCGCGATGTCGCGCGGGGCACGCCGCCGCTCGGGGAAATGACGGTCGAGAAAGCGAATCAGCATGCGCTCCTCGGGCGAATGCGCGCGGCCGCGATCGGCGGCGAGGCGCCGGCGTCGCGGCAGCGCGATGGTCTCCCCGTCGTCGAGGTAGCGCGCGACGACCATGGGGTGCACGTACGACGCGCGGCAGATCGCCGGAGTGTTGCCGAGCTCCATGGCGACGAGCCGCATCGCGAGCGCGACGTTGCGTTTTGCCTCGGCGGGACTGTTCGGCGCCCCCAGCTCGGCGAGCACCGTGGCCGCGCGCAGCGTTCCGCCCCAGGTGCGAAAGTCCTTGGCGCTGTAGTGGCCGATCCGACGGCGCAGGTAGTCGTTGACGTCTCGTGCGGTGAGCGCGTGCCACTCCCCGTCGCGCTCGTAGGTGAACAGCCGCCGGCCGGGCGCGCGAAGCTGGCGGCGGACGAGCCGCACGAGCTCCGGGTCGTGCACGACCTGCCGCTGGGGAATGCTGCCCTTGCCGGTGTATTCGAAGTACGCAGCGCCATTGCGGAGCGCGACGTGCGTCTTCTCGAGCGTGGTGATACCGAACGTGCCGTTCTCGCGCGCGTACCGTTCGCCGCCGACGCGACAGAAGGTCTCGGTGATCAACCTCAGGACGGTGGCGGCGACGGTGTCGGCGTCGAGCGATGCGCTGACGGCGCGGGGTCGCGCGTCTTCATGCAGCGTGCGCCGGAGGCGGGGTAGCTCCTTGGCGAGTTGGCGCACGCGATGGTATTTGCGCAGCTCGCGCCGCTGCACCGCGCGCTCGTGATAGCGGTACTGGCGCCGGCCGCGCGCATCGAGTCCCCACGATTGCACCGCCGCGCGTGGCGACAGCGCGACGTGCACGTCGCGCCACGCGGGCGGAATGCGCAGCGCGTCGATCCTCCCGAGCAGGCGCGGGTCCGTAACCGCGCGGCCGCCGGCGTCGACGTAGCGAAAACCGCCGCGCTTCGACCCGCGCCGACGAATCCAGGACGACGTCATGCGTGGCAAGCCGGGCAAAAAGCAATCCGCGTCGCCACGGGCTCACGGCCGGCGAGCTCGGACCTATAGATTCGTCCCATGCCCTATGAGACCATCACCCTCGCGATCACCGACCGCATCGCGACGTTGACCGTGAACCGGCCCGACAAGCTCAATGCCCTGAACGATCGCGTGATCGAGGAGTTGGGCGACGCGATCGACGCTGCGCGCTCGAATCCGGACGTGGGCGGCGTGATCTTGACCGGCGCCGGCCGCGCGTTCGTGGCCGGCGCCGACATCGCCGAGCTCGAGGCGCACGGTGCCATGTCCGCCAAGGCGCTCGCCGAACAGGGGCAGGCCGTGTTTGGCCGGTTCGAGCGCTCGCCGAAACCCACCATCGCCGCGGTGAACGGCTTCGCGCTCGGCGGTGGCTGCGAGCTGGCGATGGCCTGCCATCTGCGCATCGCGTCGGATGCCGCCAAGTTCGGCCAGCCCGAGGTGAAGTTGGGACTCGTGCCCGGCTACGGCGGCACTCAGCGACTCACGCGCCTCGTCGGCAAGGGGCGAGCGCTGCAGCTCTTGCTCACCGGCGAGATGATCGATGCCGCCGAAGCGCACCGCATCGGGCTCGTGAACCGGGTCGTGCCGGCCGCGGAGCTGATCGCCGCGGCGACGACGATGCTGAACGCCATCCTCGCCAACGGCCCGCTCGCGGTGGCGCAGTGCATCGAGGTCGTCAACCGCGGCGCCGATGCGTCGATCGACGATGCGCTGGTCCTGGAAGCGACGGCGTTCGGTCTGCTCGCCGCCACGGAGGACAAGCGCGAGGGGACGCGCGCATTCCTCGAGAAACGGCCGCCGCGATTCCGCGGCGCCTGACCGGTGCTCGAGCGCACGGGTGAATGATCGTTCTCGCATGACCGGCGGCGCGGCGCGGCTCGACCGTCTCGTCGCGCGCTCCCCGCGAGGAGCGGAGGATCGCGAGGTAGTGGATCGCCTCGAGCATGTTCGTCTTGCCCTGCCCGTTGTCGCCCACGACGAC
>JBIOHX010000074.1:0-13594 GCA_044449465.1 Gemmatimonadales bacterium
CAGCCCGAGCGCCTTGCGACGCTCTGGGAGGTGTATCACTCCAACGTCGACTCGCGATCCGAGGCTTCGTACCCCGACTACCTCGATTGGCGCGCGCGCAATCGTTCGTTCGCCGACATGGGCGGATACCATGGATCGGGCGTGCTGTTCGGCATGGACCACCCAACGCCGATGCCGGCGGCTCGCTCGACGGCCAATTTCTTCAACGTGCTCGGCGTGCGCGCGGCGCTCGGCCGCACGTTCGCTCCCGGCGAGGATGCGCCCGACGCACCGCAGGTCGCGCTCATCACGCATGGCCTCTGGGAACGGCGGTTCGCCCTCGATTCGACCGTCATAGGGCGAACGGTCACTCTCGACGGACGTCCGGCGACGATCATCGGCGTGCTTCCGGAGCGCTTCGAGTTCGCGGGCGAGGGACAGGCGCAGCTGTGGCTGCCGATAAATAGAAGCGCGCGCGCGAGGGAGCAGCGAGGGAACCACTGGCTCAACGTCGTCGCGCGCTTGCGCGACGGCACCACGCTCGCCGCCGCGGGGCGCGACCTGTCGAACATGATGCGCGATCTGGCGCGCGAGTATCCGGAGAACGATGCCGGCCGCGGCGGCCAAGTCGTGGGCTTGCGGGACGAGCTGGTTGGATCGGCACGGCCACTCATTCTGCTGCTGTACGCCGCGGTCGGCGTCATGCTGCTCGTGGCGTGCGCGAACGTCGCCAACCTGTTGCTCATGCGCGCTGCGGACCGTGAGCGCGAGATCGCCGTACGCGTTGCCCTCGGTGCCGGCCGCGCACGCCTGGTGCGCCAGCTTCTCACGGAGAGTTTGGTGCTGGCGGCGATTGGGGGCGCTTTGGGTCTCGCGCTGGCGCGATTTGGCGCCCAGGCGCTCGTCGCCGTCGTTCCGCTGCGAGTGCGCGCGACGATGCCAGCGCTCGCCCATGCGTCGATCGATGGCCGGGTGCTGGCGTACAGTTGCGCGATGTCCCTCGCGGCAGGGCTGCTGTTCGGCATCGTGCCAGCGCTGCGCGGATCGCGCGGACGCGTCTACGACGCGCTCAAGGAAGGCGCGCGCGGTTCCACGCGGGCCAGGCCGCTGCGCGACCTGCTCGTGATCGTCGAAGTGGCGCTGACGATCGTGCTCATGTCCGGCGCGGCGTTATTCGGGCGCAGCCTGCTGAAGCTCCTGTCGGTGCAGCTCGGTTTCAGTACGGAGCACGTCATCACCGCCGGTGTGCTGTTGCCAGGCGCGTCGTACGCAAGCGGGCCGGAGCGCATCGATTTCTTCAACCGACTCGTGCCGGCGATCGAAGCGCTGCCCGGCGTCGAGCGCGCGGGTATGGTGTCCAAGCTGCCGCTCGACTGGGGGAACTCCCTCGGCTTCGACATCATCGGCCGACCGCCGTCGGCGCCGGGACGCGAACCAACCGCCAGCTATCGCGACGCCGACGCAGGCTACTTTGCGACGCTGCGCATTCCTGTACTCGACGGCCGGGCGTTCCGCACCGGCGACGACGCGCACGGGCCCACCGTAGGGGTGGTGAACCGCGCGTTCGCGAACGCCTACTTCGCCGGCGCAAGCCCCGTCGGGCAGGCGATCGTCCTCGGCGGAAGCGACACATTGCGGCTGGTCGGGATGGTCGGCGATGTGCCGATTGGAAATCTCGAAGACAAGATTCCTCCAACGCTCTACCTGCCGTTCGCGCAGGACGCGGACATCTTCATGCAGCTCGCGATCCGAACGAGGGGCGATCCGACGTCGATCGGGGGTGCCGTCCCGCGTGTCGTGGCAGGTGTCGACCCGCGGGCCGCGGTGACGCCGGCCGTCACGATGGACCGCCTGCTCGCCCAGTCGACGTCGATGTTCATGCGCCGCTTTCCGCTGCTTCTCGTCGGCGTGTTCGCGCTCGCCACGCTCGCTCTCGCGCTCGTCGGCATCTACGGCGTCGTCAGCTACGCCGTGGCCAATCGCACGCGCGAGCTGGGGATTCGGCTCGCCCTCGGCGCGTCGCCGCGGAGCGTGGGCGGGCTGATCGTGCGCCACGGCGCGTGGATGGCGGGCGCCGGCGTCGTGATCGGCGTTGCGGCGGCGATTGTCCTTGGGCGCTTCGTGGGCGGCATGCTCTATGGTGTGAGCGCGCACGATCCGGTCAGCTACGAGGTCGTGGCACTCCTGCTCGGCGGGTCCGCGGTCGCGGCGACCTTGCTGCCGGCGCGGCGCGCCAGTCGCGTCGACCCTGCGACGGCGCTGCGTGCGGAATAGTTCGCGCTACAGCTTCGTCGACGCGCTCGGGGCGAGCTTGCTTTTCGAACGAATGACGACCGGCGGCGCGCCCGAATCCATCATGTGGATCGACCGGCGCTTCGGCACGACGCGAAATTGCACGTCGCGCGTTTCACCCGCCGCCACGACGATCGAGAGCCGGTCGGCCTCGATCGTATAGAACTCGGGAATGTCCGCCGAAACCACGTGCACGGTCCAAGCGCCTGGCGCGACGTGGCCGAAGTCGAGACGGCCGTTCGCATCGGTTGTCTGATAGACCGTATCTCGCGCTCCCTCGAGCGCGACGATGGCGTTCTCGAGAGCGCCCGAGTCGACGAGCGAGTCGTTGCCCGCGCCGAGGCTGCCGTTCGCCGCCGCCATCTGGCGAATGCTGGCTCGAACGTGCGCCGATTGCGCGAGTGCCACGGAGAAGGTCGCCGGGCGATCGGCGTTCGCTTGCACGTCGACCGACACGTCGCCGACGAGCACACCGCGCGACGCGCGGTCGGCACTCTCCAAGCTCACGCCGTAGTGGCCCGGCTTGAGTCCCGAGACCGACACGCGACCCTGATCGTCGGTGATCACCGATTCGCCACCGATTCGGACGAGCAGATTCGAGAGTCCGCGTCCGCTCGCCGCGTCGACCACGCGGCCCGTCACGCGGCCGGCCGCGCTCGACGGCGCGGTGCGAATATGCAATGGCGCGCGAAGCTCGAGGTAGACCGCGTTCATACCTGGCACAGAGAGTCCGCGATCGTAGCGCGCGAAGTGCTCGCGGAACATCAGCGTCGACCCATTCGGCAGCGCGCGACTGACGCTGAGGTCACCCTGCACATTGCGTCCGCCGGTCGCGAACCGCGGTACGTTCACGGAGCTGTACCAGTTCACCATAATACCCATCGGTAGCGTGAGCTGAGCCGCCGCGCCGGCCAACGCGCCGCCGCCGCTCAAGCCATCGAACGCCGAGCCGGTGGACTCTTCAGCGAACAGCGAGATCGATCGCCCGACGCCGACGTCGGTCTGAGCCTCGATGCGGTACATCTCGTAGGGCTGGCTCTGACCGGTGCCGTACGCGAGGTGTTCGTAAGCAGCCGTGCCGCGCAGGTCCACAATGCCCGCGCGCGCGTGCGCGCCCAGTCGCGGGCCTTGCTGGTCGACCGCGAGCTGATCCTCACCGCCGCCGAGGTGATTCGACAGCACTTCGTAGCCAACAGAGAACGCGTCGCGCCAGTTGGCCTGCAGGTAGTTCGTCGTGATCCGCTGGTCGAACGTGAACAGTGCGCCCGGCTGCGATACGGTGTGCTCGCTCGTCGAATTGAGCTGGAGTGAGAGAGCATCCGAGGGATGCGCCGTGAACGATGCGTGCGCGTCGGTATTGCCGCGTCCGGGTCCGGAGAAGTTCGGTGTCGCGTGCAGCAGGCCCACGCTGAAGCTGAGCGGACGGTAGCCGCTGCTCAGCTCCACGCGTTCGGCGGTTCCATTGGCGTTCGAGCTGTCGCTGCCGGCGGTCTCGACTTCGAGCAGCGAAGAGAACAGATGCGCGCGCGCCGTGAATCCGCCGACGCGGGCGCCGGTGTTGCGACCGACGACCGCGGCGAGCCCCGAATAGCGATCGCTCGTGTCGCTGCCGACGAACGCACCCGACTCGGACTCACCGACCGGCGACCAGCGATCGTGTTGGGCGTAGACACCGGCGTTCACCGGAAGATTCTCCGTGCGCACCGTGGCACCGAAACCCGGGAAACCCGACGCGGTGAGCGGCGAGAAGCTGCGCGACTCGTCGCCGAGCCCCAACCGGTAGGTACCGTTGGAGAGGTCCGCGCGGTACTCGTCGCGCTCGCCAAAGATCGACTGCTGACCAACCGGGGCGCGGAACAAAAAGTCGACGTTCGTGGAGCTCCCGGGGACGATTGGGCCTGAGCCGCGCAGCGCGATGGGCGCCACACCGGCGCTCGAGCCGGCCGCGCGAAGTGAAAGCTCCGCGGGAAGCGATGGCGCGTCGCCGGGGCTGCTCGCGTCGCGCGGAACGATGAGCACTCGAGCCGCCGCGGTCGACGAGACATCGTCGCCGCGGTTCGCCGCGACGAGCTCGATGACGTCGTCCGTGGAGCGGGTCACGTCCTGGGCGGTGATGTTCGCGACGACGGTCGTCTTAGCGCCGGCCGCGAGGTCGACGGTTTCGGCGGAGAGCAGGCAGCTGCTGCCAACGCCCGATGAGACCGAGAGTGAGAGATGCGCCGGCACGTTGCCGCGATTCCGAACGAAGAATGTGGCCTGATAGCGCGTGCCCGCGGCGACGAAGCCGGGAGCAATGGAAGTCAGCACGTCGACAGCGCGACGCGCATCCACGCGAACGATCATGGAATCGCTGATCAGCTCCGCGGAATCGCGGATGACGGCGCGCACGACGTACGAGCCCGCGGCCGCGGTGGGCGGAGCAGTGACGCCGGCGAGCCAGGTGTCCGAACCGTTGGGGCCGAGTGCGACGCCCGCGGCGCCGAACAGTGGGTTCCAGCCGGTAGGCAGCACGAGCTCCGGGTGGGCGGTCGCGCTGACGCCGGTGAGGTTCCTGACGTCGAAGACCATAGTCGCGGTCCCGCTCGCGCCGATCGCCACGGTGTCGCGCTGCGCCGGTGCGATCGCGAAGCGCGGCTGGGCCTTGGCGGGGGCCGCGGCGGCGCACGCCACGACCAGGGCGGCGGTCAGTGTGCTGGAGAACGATCGGCGTGACACGGCGCGCTCGCTAAAAGACGACCGTGTACTGGGACGCGAATACCGTTTCCTCGCCGGTGTCGGCGAAGATCACGGCCTTGTACGTCCCAGGCGGAACGGTGCCGAGGTCGAAGCGCTGACGAAGCGAGCAGCCGGGATAGAGCAGGCCGCGCGACTGCTTCGCCTTGGCGCGGAGGGCGCCCTTCGAGTCGTACAGCTCGATCCAGAGCGCCGGACGATAGGCGCGCTCGCCGGTGTTGAGCACGTTGAGCTCGAGCATCGATTTGTTCGCTGGCGTGCTGTCGGGGCCCTGTTTGGCCTCGATCGCCTCGAAGCGAACCGTGCGCGCGCCTGACGTACCCATATGCGTGGCGACTTGGACGGCGTAACGAATCACGGTGCCGAGGCCGACTCGCGGCGTGTTCGCACTGTCGGACGCGGTGGGCGTCGGGTGCGCGACCGGCTCGACCATGATCGCACTCCAATAGGTGCCGCGGAGCGAATCGGTCTTTGGAACGGTGACGGTGTAGGGGACGGTGATGAATCCCGCCGCGGGTACCGTGACCTGTTCCGACTGCAGCGAAATCCAGGCGGCGTTGGAGCGCGCGAGCGATCCCGGCTTGTCGAAATTGGAGGTGCCGTCGGCCGCGAAGGAGTAGTCCGTCTGGTAAAGGCGAACGACCTGCGCCATGCGGCTCGAGTTGGCGATCTCGATCCGGCCGGTGTACGTCTCGCCCGGTCCGCCAATGTGTTCCTCGACCGTGCTGCTGAGGACCGACACCTGCGCATTCGCCTTGGGCCCCGCAGCGGCGATCGCCGCTAGGCCGAGCATGACCGTCATGCCGCGTGGTGCGATGAGAGAGGCGAAGCGGAACATCGATGAACCCTTATGGAGAAGCGAGGAGCGTGAACGTGACGGTTCGAGTCGAGGAGGGGACGACTCCGGCGGCAGTCGTAGCACTGAAGGTGTAGCTGATGGCGCCCGTGCGATTCGTGGTGTTGGTGATGTTGACGACGAGATCCTGCGCTGCCGTCGTCAGATTCACGGGTCCCGCGCCAGTCGATGTGGTAACGGGCGTGAGGTCGATCATCAGGGTCGTGCCGCCCGGCATTGGCGAGTCCAGCTGAGCGGTGATCTTTCGTGGCTGATTCGCCCGCCTCGCCTTCACCGTGTACGTGGTGGCCGCGTTGACGGCGGCATTGGGCGGGCTGCCCGCGACGGCGGCTGTGATCTTCAGTGCCGCGGGGGAGCCGGACACCGAGAGAGTTTGCGCGCCTGTTGTGGAGACCGCGGACAGCACCAGCCCAATCACCCACGCAACCGCCACGAGACGGCGCGAACTAGCCGCCGGCTTGTGGGTGTGCATGGGATCACACGCCGCCGGTGATGGTGTAGGTCACCGTGCGGGTGCTCGAGGCGATGACGCCAGCGGCCGACGTGGCGTCGAGCTGGTAGGAGAGCCCGAGGCCAGATGCGTTGAGCATCGTGATACCGGTGACGAGATCGACAGCACCAGCGGAAAGGCCGGTGAGGCCCGCGCTCGTCGCGCCCGCGGGGGCGGAGAGGTTGGCCGAGAGGGTCAGGCCCGCGGGCATGGGCGCGCTCAGGCTGCCCGTGATCTTCGCGGTGGACTGGTTGGTCGTGACCGCCCAGGTGCTGACGTTGGACGTCACGCTCGTCGGCGCGCTACCGGCGACGGCGGCGGAAATGGTCAGCGACGGAGCACCGCTGACGCTGATCTGATTGATCGCGTTCACTTGAAAGGTGACGACCTGGGTCGCGGTTTGGGCAAACGCAGCACTCGCGACGAATGACAAGACGCCAGCGGCGGCGGCCAGCTTCGTGAACTTCATTTGTGTGATCCTCGGAGAGAAAAGGGTGATTGGGCCTACACCAGCGAGTATCGACCAAGCGGAAAGCCGAGATTAGAGGCGCTTAATCTTCGATCCGCCCCAAGGACGAATCCGGGCCTTTCGCGCATCAAACCGCCGGTGGTGAGTGGGCCCATAGACGGGTCGGAGCGCGGTAAGTGGTTGCTATGTAACGCGATTCGTCGACTCGTCTGGAATTTGTAAGGATTGACGCCGTCAACCAAACAAGCGCGATTTTCATAACTTTGGTTGCGTGTTTTGTAACGGCGCGCCACTCGCGATCCGCCTTGCCGTGGGCCACGGAGCGCGATAGGCTAGCCGTTTATGACGGTCGAGTCTTCGACTTCCCGAGGGCCGCGAGCCGCGGTGGCGCCGATCGAGCCTACGTTCGCGAAACGGCTCGGGTCGTTCGACGCCACGATGATCGTCATGGGCGGCATCATCGGGGCTGGCATCTTCGTCAACCCGAGCGTCGTCGCCCGGCAGGTTCACACCCCCTTCCTCGTCCTCGGCGCCTGGGTCATCGGCGGAGCCATCGCTCTCATCGGGGCGTTCGTGTACGCCGAACTGGCCGTGTTGCGCCCACGGGTAGGCGGACAGTACGCCTACCTGCGCGACGCCTATCACCCGATCGTCGCGTTCCTATATGGATGGACCTTGCTGCTCGTGATTCAGACGGGCGGCATGGCCGGCGCCGCGATCATCTTCGGCCGATACTTCCGCGAGCTCACCGGCTCCGGCGTGTCCGAGCAAGCCATCGCTGCGATCACGCTCGGGGCGCTCACGGTCGTCAACTGCTTCGGCGTGCGCGTGGGAAGCAACGTGCAGTCGGCGCTGATGCTGACGAAGCTCGCGGCGATCGCATTGCTCATCGGCGTGGGCGTCGCGGTGATGCCGGCGTCGGGCCAGGCGGTCGCGGCACCCGAGTCGAGCGGGGGAGCGATTGGACTAGCGACGGCCATGGTGCCGGTGCTTTTCGCCTACGGCGGGTGGCAAACGGCGAGCTTCGTGAGCGGCGAGATGCGAGACCCCGCCCGCGATCTGCCGCGCGGCCTGCTGATCGGCGTCGTGGGCGTGATCGTGCTGTATCTCGCCGTCACGTACGTCTGTCTGCGCGCGCTCGGCGTCGGCGGCTTGGCGGCGACGGCGACACCGGCGTCTGAGCTGATGCGCCATTTCTGGGGCGAGCGCGGTGGACGCATCATCGCGCTTGGGATCGCGATATCGACAGTCGGTTTTCTCAGCCAAAGCATTCTCACGGCGCCCCGTGTGTACTACGCCATGGCGCGCGACGGCGTGTTCTTTCAGCGCGTCGGCACGTTGAACCCACGCACACGCGTGCCGGTCGTTGCGATCGTTCTCCAGGGCTTTTGGGCCGCCGTGATCGCGCTGACCGGCAAGTACGACCAGATTCTCAACTACGTCGTCGCGATCGACGTGCTGTTCTTCGGGCTCACTGGCGCCGCCTTGATCGTCTTCCGGCGCCGCGGCACGGCCGGCGCGGCGGCCGGCTCACCGGCGCCCGCCTTCCGCGTGCCCGGCCATCCGGTGACGACCGGGGTCTTCGTGATCGCCTGCTGGGCGATCTCGGCGACGACGGTGGTGCGCTACCCCACGAACGCCGGCATCGGCGTCGTCATCCTTGTGATTGGAGTTCTGGTATATCAGTACTGGAAGCGGCGCGACGCGGCCGGCCGGCCCGCCGTCACCGCGGCGTGAATCCGCCGGCCTGATCCGCCACGCAGACCGAGCCATATCGCTTGTGGCCGCGGCAGGCCACGCCGACCACGCGAGCAGACGGGTCGAAGATGTTCCGGCGGTGACCGCGATCCGGAACCCCATCGTCGATAAGCAGATCGATCACCACGTCGCGGCCGCTCGTGAACGAGCCGTAGTCGACATTCTCCGAGTAGCTCACGCTCCACGCGCCGTGTCGCGCGATGCGCGTCGCCGGCGTCGACCCGTCGCTGGCGGTGTGCCCCACCGCGCCCGTACGCGCCTGGTCGACGGCGAGATCGCGGGCGGCCGCGGCCAACCCCTCGGCGAAGGCAAGCGGGGGTTCAGGGCTCTGTGCTCGCAAGGCGGCCACCGCCTCGCGAACAGCGGCGGCTCCCTCCGTGGTCCGCACGCCTATTGGATGATTCGGTCGCCGCACTACGTTGCCATCGAATAGGGGAATGAGTTGCGCGAGGTTTGCTGAGTACGCGGCCGGATCCCGTCGCACGGCGTTGAGCTCGGTGACCACCTCGCGCTCGATCCGCCGGTAGTCGACCGACGTCGAGACCGATTCCGCCATCGTCGCCGGCGTGACGACCGCGCTCGGCGTGGGCAGCGACGGAAGGCCGACGGCGCACGCACTCGCGCCGAGAATCAGCGCGATGATCCCGGTCTGGATGAGGCGAACGCGTCCACTGCATGGGACGCTGCTGTCGCCGAGCAAAGACAGTTCGTTCTTGGTGACAATTATCACAAGCGTGGAACTCGTTGCCGTCGTGGCCATTAGCGGTCGATGCGAGATTCGCGCCTCGCGGCACCGCCCCTGCCTTTACCGTCTGTGTCTCGCGCTCACATGGAGGGGGGAGATGCGCAGAATGCAATTCTTGGCCGTCGCCGCGGCGGTCGCCGCCGCCTCGCCGGCACTGGCTCAGCTACCGAACTCGACGCACGGCTATCCGGTTGGCCAGGCACCTAGGCGGCCCCGCACGGCGCAGCGAGGCGTGATGGGTGATTGGATTCACAACAATCAAGGTCGCGTCTACACACAGAATGGTCAGGTCGTCAACGGCCGCGTGGTCAACGGACGGGTCATGAACGGCCAGGTCATGAATGGCCAGCGGTGCGTTCAACGCACCGATCCCTACGGGCGGCCCCAGACCGTCTGCTCGAACGGCAGCGGCGTCTGGAATTCGCGCGCTAACACCGACCATCAGCGCGGGATCGAACGTGAACGCCAGGTCGGGCGCCAGCAGCAGATCGAACGCGAGCGTCAGATCGAGCGTGATCGCCAGATTCAGGAGCAGCGCGAGGCGCAACTCGAGCGCGACCAGCGCCAGGCGCATCAGAGCGAGGTTCGCGTCGATCGCCAACGCGACCACCGCGAAGACCAGAACCGCAAGTGGGAGCAGAAACACGGCCGTGGTCATGGTAACGCCGATCACGACGCCGACAACCGGCACGGAGGGCAAGACCGCCGCTAGATTCGGCGGCATGCGATCGAACAGAATCGTCTCCGCCCTCGCCCTTGCGGTCATCGCCGCGGGAGCTTGCGGCGGCGACGATTCGCATGACGTGCGGGGCCGCGGTCTCGCCGTCGCGGCGGTGCCCGCCGACGTTCGAGCACGAATCTACGAGGCCGCGCTGCGCGCGGCCTTCGACGTTTCCGACCCATCGCTCTCCCTGCTACTCGATCCACGCGAGCTGCCGCGCACCGTGGGCCTCGCGCCGGGAGGACGACTCGATGCCGCGACGGTCCACTCGCTCACGCAGGGTTCCGTGATCAAGGGACGGTGCGAGCCCGCGCTCGGCGCGCACGGTACGGCTCACTGCAAGGCCGAGCTACCGGGATATGTCGTCCGATTCTCGCCAATCTTCGTACTCGGCCCCGACTCGACCGAGCTCTATGTTTACGCGCAGAAGTACGACACACCGGCATCCGGATTGTCGCAGACGCTGCGTTTCGAGCGCGCGTATCAGGTGGTGAGCCGGGGCAGCAACGTCCGCGCGGTGCTCGAGGGCCGGGTCCCCAAGGAAGTGCGCGGCGAATCGCGCTGATCACCGAACACTACATGACCTCGACCGCCGCTCCTCCGCCCACCGTGGACTTCGCCCCGCGCTTTTCAGCGGCAGACGCCGAGCGGCTGGCGCGCAGCGAGTTCGCGCTGGACGGGCGTGCGACGGAGCTGCCGAGCGACCGCGACCAGAATTTTCTCATCGATGGCGGCGGCAGGCGCCTCGTGGTCAAGATTGCCAACGCGCGCGAGCGGCGCGAGCTGATCGAGGCGCAGCAGGCGTTGCTCGGTCATCTGGCCAGGCGAGTGGACGTCGTGCCGGCGGTCATCGTTGCGGCAAGCGGCGCGACGATCGTCGACACGCCGGCTCCCGGCGGAACGATGCATCTCGTCTGGGCGGTGTCGTGGCTTCCCGGCAGGCCGATGGCCGAGCTGGTGCGTCGACCGCCGGAGCTGCTCGAGGATCTCGGCGCGCGCACCGCGGCGCTTGGCGAGGCGCTGAGCGGCTTCGATCATCCGGCGTTGCACCGAGAAATCCAGTGGGATCTCGCGAACGGCCGCGAGCTCGTGCGCGTGCGCCGGCGCGATCTCGCCGAGCCCGTGCTGAGCGCGGCGGTCGACCGGCTCATGGATGCCTTCGATCGAAGCACCGCTCCGTTGCTCGCGACGCTGCCGCGCGCAACGATCCACGGCGACCTCAACGATCACAATGTACTAATCGGCATCGGCGGAGACGACGTCGAGCATGCGGGCACGCGCGTTTCCGGGTTCGTCGACTATGGCGATGCGGTGCACAGTTTTCGCGTGGCCGACCTCGCGATCGCTGCGGCATACGTGATGCTCGATGCCGATGACCCACTCGGCGCGGCGAGCCACGTGGTCCGCGGCTACGGGCGCATCCACCCACTCGGCGACGACGAGCTTGGAGCGCTGTTCGGCCTCGTCGCGCTCCGGCTCGCCATGAGCGCGTGCATTGCGCGCGAGCAGCGCCGACTTCGCCCAGACAACGCGTACCTTGGCGTCAGCCAAGACGCGATCAGCCGGCTGCTGCCGGCGCTCGCCGCGTTGCCGTTTGGCTTTGCCGAAGCGGTGTTCCGCCACGCGGCCGGACGCGACGCCACGCATCGAGGGGCGCGAGTCGTCGACTTTTTGCGCCGCCACGCGACGTACGCGCCGGTGCTTCCGATCGATGTACGACGCGATCCGGCGCTGGTGCTGGACCTCGGCGTTTCGAGCGCGCTCATCGACGGCGATGCGAGGCGCAACGACGAGCCGCACCTCACGCAGCGCGTCGAGGCCGCAATGCGCGACGCGGGTGTCAGCGTAGCCATTGGGCGGTATGACGAGGCGCGGCTCATCTATGTCGCGCCGGCCTTCGCGCTCGGTCCGCGCTCGATCGACGAGCATCGCACCATTCATCTCGGACTCGACCTTTTTGCCGACGCCGGCACGCCGGTGTTCGCGCCGCTGGCGGGAACCGTGCACGCGTTCGCGGACAACGCGGCGGCGCAGGACTACGGGCCGGTGATCGTGTTGCGGCACGTCACGGACGACGGCACGGAATTCTTCACCCTGTACGGCCACCTGAGCCGCGAGTCGCTGCACGGTTTGCGCATTGGCCAACAGGTACGCGCCGGCGAGCGAATCGGAACGTTCGGCACCGCGACGGTGAACGGCGGCTGGACGCCGCATCTGCATCTGCAGGTGATCGTCGATGTGCTTGGGCTCGACACGGATTTTCCGGGCGTCGGCGAGCCGTCGCGGCGCGCCGTGTGGCTCGAGCTCTGTCCCGACCCGAATCTGCTCGTCGGCGTGCCAGAGTCGCGCTTTCCGGCCCGCGGTGTGGAGGCGCCCGACGTAGTCGAACGCCGGCGCGCGCGACTGGGCCGCAATCTGAGCGTCGCGTATCGCGAGCCGGTTCACGTGGTGCGCGGCTGGATGCAGTATCTGTACGACGACGAGGGCAGGCGTTACCTCGACGCCTACAACAACGTGCCGCACGTTGGGCACTGCCACCAGCGCGTCGTCGAAGCGGGAACGGCGCAGATGCGCGTGCTCAACACGAACACCCGCTACCTCAACGATCTATTGGCCTCTTATGCCGAGCGATTGACGGCGACGCTGCCGCGGCCGCTCGACGTCTGCTACTTCGTGAGCTCGGCGAGCGAGGCGAACGAGCTGGCGCTTCGTCTCGGGCGGGCGTACACCGGAGCGCGGGACGTGGTCGTGCTGGAGGGCGCGTACCACGGCAACACGACGTCGTTGATCGACGTGAGTCCGTACAAGCACGCCGGTCCGGGGGGAAGCGGCGCGCCGGAGTGGGTGCACGTCGCGCCGCTCGCCGACGACTATCGCGGCGCGTTCAAGCGCGGTGAGCCGACTGCGGGGGACCGGTACGCAGAGCAGGTGGCCGGCGTCGTCAACGCGGCGCGCGGCCGCGGCCGATCGGTCGCTGCATTTCTCGCCGAAACCTGTCCGAGCGTCGGCGGCCAACTCGTTTTCCCAGCGGGTTATTTGCAGAACGTGTATAAGCACGTTCATGAGGCCGGCGCCGTCTGCATCGCCGATGAAGTGCAGACGGGCCTCGGCCGCATGGGGATGAGCTTCTGGGCGTTCGAGGATCAGGGTGTCGTACCCGACATCGTGGTGATGGGAAAGCCGCTCGGCAACGGCCATCCGATCGGCGCGGTGGTGACGACCCGGGCCATCGCCGACGCATTCGACAACGGGATGGAGTACTTCAGCACGTTCGGCGGAAACACCGTGTCGTGCGCCATCGGGCTCGCGGTGCTGGACGTCGTGCGGGACGAAGGATTGCAGGCTCACGCCAAGCGCGTCGGCGATCAAATGCTCGGGGAGCTGAGAGCGCTCATGACGCGTCACGAAATCATCGGGGACGTGCGAGGCAGCGGGTTGTTCCTCGGCGTCGAGCTGGTGCGCGACCGCGAGACGTTGGAGCCGGCGGGGACAGAAGCGGCGTTCGTGGCGAATCGGATGCGGGAACGCCGGGTGTTGCTCGGGACCGACGG
>JBIOHX010000075.1:0-13275 GCA_044449465.1 Gemmatimonadales bacterium
CGTCGACGTCGGCGATGAACGCAGCGCCGCCCTCGAGCTCAACGCGCCGTTCTTCAACGCCCACGCCGGCGTGCTCCCTTGGGTGACCCTCAAGCTCGCCCTCTCCGCCGATGGCGCCGTCGCCGATCCGACCGGTGCGCGGCGATGGATCAGCAATGAGGCGTCGCGTGCGGCCGCTCATCTGCTGCGCGCCAACGCCGACGCGATTGCCATCGGCGTGGGCACGCTGCTGGCCGACGACCCTGCGCTCACGGTACGCGATGCACCGGCGCCGCGCGTGCCGCCGCGCCGCGTCGTCTTCGACAGCGCGCTCCGCACGCCGCTCACCTCCACGCTCGTCCGCACGGCGCGCGACGTCCCGACCACGCTCGTCCTCGGCGAAAAGGGGGCGCGCTCTCCACGCCGCGTCGCCGTCGAGGCGGCGGGGGTGGATGTCATCGTCGCACCGGCGGCGGGAACGGCGACCACCGACCCGCGCGCCGCGCTCCGCGACCTCCGCGCGCGGGGCGTTCGCTCGCTGCTCGTCGAGGCCGGCCCCAGGCTCACCGGAGCGCTGCTCGCGGCGTCGCTCGTGCAGCGCGTCGTTATCTTTCGAGCACCGTTCACCCTGGGCCACTCGGCTCCGCGCGCATTCGCCTTCGCGCCCCTCGGCTTCGAGGAACGCCTCGCGCAGTCGCCGATCGTCGAACGGCGATCGCACGGCGACGATGTGATGACCACCTACGCCCTCGAAAACGTTCCGTGTTCACCGGATTGATCGACGACGTCGGCGTCGTGACGCGCGCCGCGAATTCCGACGCCGGCCGCGAGTTCCGAATCGAATGCCGGTACGACGACCTTGCGCCGGGCGAGAGCGTCGCGGTCAATGGTGCCTGCCTGACCGTCCGCGAGCGTGGAACGAAATGGTTCACCGCCGCCGCCGTCACGACCACCCTCGGCCGCACGGCGATGGACGATTGGCGCGTCGGCCGGCGGGTCAATCTCGAGCGGGCACTCCGGGTGGGAGACCGTTTGGGCGGTCACTTCGTCCAAGGGCACGTCGACGGGGTCGCGACCGTGGAAAGCGTTCGCAAACATGAAGATGCGACGCTCGTCGACCTTGCTCTGCCACCGGGACTCGCTGAGCTTATGGTGCAGCAGGGATCCGTCGCGGTCGACGGGGTGAGCCTCACGGTCAACGACCTTCCGGCGCCCGGCGTGCTGCAGATTTCCCTCATCGAGTACACACTTCGTCATACCACGCTGGACGACCTCGCGGCGGGCGTGCAGGTCCACGTCGAGGCCGACATGCTCGGCAAGTACGTGCAGCGTTTACTCAAGGAGTAGTCATGGTCTTCGGCACCATAGAGAAGGCGATCGCCGAAGTCCGCGCGGGACGGTTCGTCATCGTCGCGGACGACGAGGATCGCGAGAACGAAGGCGACCTCGTCTGCGCGGCAGAGCTCGTGACGGCCGAGATGGTGAACTTCATGATCAAGAAGGCCGGCGGCCTGATCTGCCTCGCCCTCACTGGTGACCGCGTCGACGCCCTCGGCCTCGCGCAGATGAGCGAGACCAACCCCGACGAGTATCGGACGGCGTACACCGTGAGCATCGATGCTGCGTCGCGCCATGGCGTAACGACGGGGATCAGCGCCCAGGACCGCGCCACGACCATCCGCGTCGCCGTCGACCCGGCTTCCGTACCCGGCGATCTACGCCACGGCGGCCACGTCTTTCCCCTCCGCGCGCGCGATGGCGGCGTGCTCCAGCGCGTCGGCCACACTGAAGCCGCGATCGACCTCGCACGGCTCGCCGGCCTGCGCGCCGCGGGCGTCGTATGTGAGATCTTGAACGAGGATGGCACCGCCGCCCGTCGGCCCGAGCTCGAGCTCTTCGCTGAACGCCACGGCATCACCTTCGTCACCGTCGCCCAGCTCGTCGCCCACCGCCTCAAAAGCGAGCGGCTGGTCCACCGCATCGCCGAAGCGCGGTTGCCCACCGAGCACGGCACCTGGACGATCATCGGCTACCGCAACGACGTCGATCCGCACGAGCACGTCGCGCTCGTCTACGGCGACGTCGCCGACGGTGAGGACGTGCTCGTTCGCATCCACTCCAAGTGCCTCACCGGCGACGTGTTCCACTCGCTCCGCTGTGATTGCGGCTGGCAGCTCGACACGGCGATGGGAATGATTGCCGCTGAGGGACGGGGCGTGATCGTCTACCTCGATCAGGAAGGCCGCGGCATCGGTCTGCTCAACAAGCTCAAGGCCTACGAGCTGCAAGACCGGGGCGCCGACACGGTCGAGGCGAACGAGCAGCTCGGGTTCAAGCCAGACCTCCGCAACTACGGCATCGGCGCGCAGATCCTCCTCGACTTGGGCGCCGCGTCGATCCGCCCGATCACCAACAATCCGCGCAAGATGGTCCGCCTCGAGGGCTACGGCCAGCGGCTCGGCGAGCGCGTACCGATCGTGCAGCCGGCGCAGCACGAGAATGCGGAGTATCTGCGCACCAAGCGCGACAAGCTCGGTCACTTGCTCGCGTCGTAATGGCTGAATTCTCCGCCTCGCCGACGGGAGCGCAGCGGCGCATCGCCGTCGTCGCCAGCCGGTTCAATGAACAGATCGTCGAACGCCTCGTGGACGGCGCGCTCGATGCGCTCGTCCGCCACGGGGTGGGGGCGGGCGACATCGACGTCGTGTGGGTGCCCGGCGCATGGGAGCTTCCGCTCGCCGCCCGCCGGCTACTCGCCTCCGAGCGCTACGATGCGCTCGTCGCCGTCGGCGCCGTGATTCGCGGCGAGACGCCGCACTTCGATTTCGTCGCCGGCGAGGCGTCGCGCGGCCTGTCCACCGCGAGCGTCGACTTCGACACGCCGATCGGCTTCGGGTTGCTCACCTGCAACGATGAGGCGCAGGCCGAGGCACGCTCCGGCGGCACGTTCGGCAACAAGGGGTGGGACGCCGCGCTCGCCGCGCTCGAGATGGCCGATCTGCTCGATCGACTCGATGCCTCGGACGCGAGTTGAGACGCGGGCGCGAGCCCGCGTGCTGCAAGCGCTCTACGCCTGGGATCTCCGACGCGGCCAGAAGCTCGAGCGCGTCGCCGAACAGATCTGGGACGACCTCGCCGTGCCGGCCGATGAGCGCCGCATCGCCGCCCCGCTGGTCCGGACGCTCGTCCAGCGCGGCGATGCGCTCGACACCGAGCTCGCCGATGTGACCACCAACTGGCGGCTCGACCGCCTCGGCGTCATCGACCGCTCGGTGCTCCGGCTCGCCGCCGCGGAGCTCGATCAGGGTGCCACGCCGCCGCGCGTCGTCATCCAGGAGGCGGTCCACCTCGCCGAGCGCTATGGAACGGTGAAGAGCGCCAAGTTCGTCAACGGCGTGCTCGACGCCTTGGCCCGGCGGATGGGACGGATCTGAGTGCACATCCTCCTCGTGAACTGGCAGGACCGCGAGAATCCGCAAGCGGGAGGGGCCGAGATTCATCTGCACGAGATCTTCGGTCGTCTCGCCGCCAAGGGACACGAGGTGCGCTTGCTGTGTGGAGGGTGGCCCGGAGCGACCGCACGCGCATTGCTCGACGGCATCAGCGTCTTCCGGGTCGGCACGCGGCACAGCTTTCCCTTCCTCGCGCGCCGGTATTATGGAGATCATCTCCATGGATGGGCCGACGTGCTCGTCGAGGACATCAACAAGGTGCCGCTGTACACGCCGCGTTGGCGCGCGCGTTCCACTGTCGCCCTCGTGCCGCACCTGTTCGGCTCGACCGTGTTCACCGAGCTGGCCGCACCGCTTGCGACCGCGGTCTGGCTCGCCGAACGTCCCCTCGGGCGGGCGTATCGCGGGGTGCCGTTCGAGGCGATCAGCGAGAGCACGGCCGACGATCTGGCCCTCCGCGGCGTTCCCCGCGCGTCGGTCGAGGTGATCTATCCCGGCGTCGACACAGTTGCCTACACGCCCAACGCCCCCGAACGAGAGCCGGCCCCGCTGTTCTCGTACCTCGGGCGGCTCAAGAAATACAAGGGCGTGCAGTGGGTGATTCAGGCCTTCGCGGCCATGGCGCTGCCGGCGGCGCGCCTCGAGATCGCCGGAGCGGGGGACTATCGGCCGCAGCTCGAGTCGCTTGCGCGCTCGCTTGATCTCGGTGGGCGCGTCAGATTTCTCGGGCGCGTCTCTGAAGCGGAGAAGCTGTCCTTGCTCCGCCGGTCCTGGGCGCTCGTGTTCGCGTCTCCGAAAGAGGGGTGGGGAATCACGAATCTCGAAGCGGCCGCCTGCGCCACGCCCGTGGTGGCGTCGAATTCGCCCGGCATTCGCGAGTCGGTGCGTGACGGACACACCGGCTTTCTCGTGCCGCACGGCGACGTCGGCGCCCTCGCCGCGGCGATGCACCGGGTCGCCGCGTCGCGCGAGCTGGTCGAGCGGCTGGGGCGAGAGGCACGCGCCTTTGCCGAAACGTTCACCTGGGAACGCGCCGCCTCGGAGACCGAGGCGCACCTGATGCGGGTGGCCGGCCGCGCGCAATCGGCCGCCGAGGCGGGCAGGCGATGACGCCCAAGCTCACCGTCGGACGGTTGATCGAGCGCATGCAAGACGCCCTCGAGCTTCGCCCGGTCGCGCGGCCGGACGGCCTCGACCGCGTGATCGAGAGCCCGAACGTCTCCAGCCCGGGCCTCGTCCTCGCCGGCTACGTCGATCGATTCCCGTCGCGCCGCGTTCAGGTGCTGGGCGAGACCGAGATCACATATCTCAAATCACTGGATCATGATGTCCGCCAGCGGCACCTGACCACGTTCTTCTCGTTCCCGATCCCCTGCGTGTTCGTCACCAAGGGGCAGGAGCCCGGACCGGACCTCCAGCAGTTGGCCGCCAACGCGTCGGTGCCGCTCATCAGCTCGCGGCTCAAGACCAACGAGTTCTACGCCCGCATCAAGCCCTGGCTCGAGGAGGAATTCGCGCCGACGACCAACCTCCACGGCTCGCTCTCCGACGTGTTCGGTGTCGGCCTGCTCTTCGTCGGCAAGAGCGGCATCGGCAAGTCGGAGTGTGTGCTCGACCTGGTCGAGCGCGGTCACCGACTCGTCGCCGACGATCTCGTGATCGCGCGTCGCCGCGGAACGGGCGTCTTGATCGGCGGTGGCCACGAGCTCCAGCGGCACCACATGGAGATTCGCGGCGTCGGTCTCGTCGACATTCCCGCCATCTTCGGAGTGCGCGCCGTCCGCCAGCAGAAGCGCATCGAGGTCGTCGTCCAGCTCGACGAGTGGGACCACGACGCGCCGGTCGATCGCACGGGGCTCGATACCGAAACGATGACGATTCTCGACGTCGACCTGCCCAAAGTGCGGGTGCCCCTCAATCCGGGAAAGAACATCACCGTGATCGCCGAAGTGATCGCGCTCAACCATTTGCTCAAGTACAGCGGCATCGATCCGGCGGAGCGGTTCAACGAACGACTCATGCGTCAGATGCGCGGCAAGGGCGATCTGTCGCGGTACCTGCAGGAGGACAATGAGTAGCCCGCTCGAGCCACGGCCGGCGATGTCGCCGCGCGCCATCGTCGCCGGACATGGCGACTTCGCCTCGGGCCTCGTGTCCGCCGTCGAGCAGATCACTGGACGCGGCGCGCTGCTCATTCCGATCTCGGTCAGGGACCTCACCGTCGCCGCCATCGAGGCGCTACTCCACGATCGCATGATCGCGGCCAACGTTCGCGTCATCTTCACCGATCTCCAGGCCGGAAGTTGCACGATGGCGTCGCGGCGCATTCTCCGCGGCATGGACGACGCCGTGCTCGTCGCCGGCGCGAACCTGCCGACGCTGCTCGACTTCGTGTTCGCCGATGGGCGGTCGCCGTCCGACGCGGCGCGGCACGCCGCCGAGCGCGGGCGCGGGGCGATCAGCGTGCACGGGGCCGGCGCGTGACGCTCGTCCTCTACCGCATCGACGACCGCCTCATTCATGGGCAGGTCGTCGTCGGTTGGGGGCAGCCGCTCGACATCGGTTTCATCGTGCTCGTCGACGATACGGTCGCGACCAGTGACTGGGAGCAGGAGCTGTATCGCATGGCCGTGCCGCCGGAGATGGAGGTCTACTTCCACACCGCGGCGGACGCATTGCCCGCGCTCGCCAAGTATCGGAGCGATCCACGCGCCGGCATCCTCGTCACCGGCGACATCGCCACGATGCAGCGGCTCGTCGACGGCGGCGACATCGAGGCCGTCAACCTCGGCGGCATCCATTCGCGCGCCGGCCGCGCGCAGAAAGCCCGCTACGTGTTTCTCGCACCCGAAGAGGAGAGCGCCTTGCGCGCGCTCGCCGCTCACGGCGCCAAGGTCACGGCGCAGGACGTACCCGGCGCGCGTGCCGTGCCGCTCGGCGACCTGCTGGCCGGAACGGAGCTGTGAACGCGATGCATGGCGTGACCGCGCTCGAGTTGCTGCCGGTGGCGATCCTCGGCGCCGTGCTCGGCCTCGACGTCGTCAGCTTTCCCCAGGCAATGATCTCGCGCCCGGTCGTCGCGGCCACGCTCGGCGGTACGCTCATCGGCGAATCGTCCAGCGGCCTCCTCATCGGCGCGATCCTCGAGCTCATCGCGCTCGAGACGCTGCCGTGCGGCGCGTCGCTGTATCCGGAATGGGGATCGGCGGCCGTCGTCGGCGGGGTGATCTTCGGCTCGCACGCGGGGCACCCGGCGGGCGCCATGACACTGGCGGTGGCCGCGGCGCTGGCCACGACCTGGGTCGGCGGCTGGACCATGGTTCGCCTGCGAAAGTTGAACGCGCGGTGGGCGGGCGCTCGACGCGCGGCCCTCGAGGCGGGCGCGCGCGGCTCCGTGGTCTCGCTGCAACTCATCGGTATGACCGCGGATCTCGTGCGCGGCTTCCTGCTCACGGCCATCGCCTACGCCGTGCTCGAGCCGCTCTCGACTTTCTGCATCGCCCGCTGGTCGGTCGACGCGCGGCTGTCGAGGGGTCTCGTTGTCGGCGTGGCGGCCAGCGTTGCCGGCGGCGCCGCTTGGAAGCTCTTCCATTCCACGAACGGCGCGCGCTGGCTTTTCCTTGGCGGCCTGGCCGCCGGTCTCTTCATGCTGTTCGCGCAATGACCGGCGCAACCGCCCAGCCGACTCCACGACTTCCCCTGCGCACACGCGCGGCGATGTTCCTGCGCCTGCTCGCCATTCAGGGCTCGTGGAACTACGAGAGCATGCTCGGCAACGGTATCGGGTTCTGTATCGAGCCGGCGCTGCGCCTGCTGCCCGGGGGAATTCACGGCCCCGCCTTCAAGTCGGCGCTCGCCCGCGAGAGCCACTACTTCAACGCGCATCCGTATCTCGCCTCGATTGCCGTTGGTGCGCTCGCGCGCGCCGAGCTCGACGGCGAGCCGCCCGAGCGGATCGAGCGCTTTCGCACCGCGCTGTGCGGTCCGCTTGGCAGCGTCGGCGATCGGCTCGTGTGGGCGGGTTGGCTGCCGCTCTGCTCGCTGGCTTCGCTCGCGATCTTCGGGTTGGGCGCGAGCACCATCACCGTCGTTGCGTTTTTCCTCATCGCCTACAACACCGGCCACATCGGGCTCCGCCTGTGGGGTCTCGAAACCGGATGGAACTACGGCCTCCGCGTCGCCACGACGCTCGCCAATCCCGTATTGCGCCGCGGTCCTCAGCAGATCGGCCGGCTGGCCGCCGTCGCCACGGGGGTCGCGATTCCGCTCGCCCTCGGACGCGTCATCGGCCCGGGGCGAAGCGTGCTTGGCGTCGTGCTCGTGGCCGTTGCGCTCGGCTCGTTCGCCATCGTGCGCCTGCAGCGGCGTATCGAGGGCTGGAGGCTGTCGCTCTTCGTGCTCGCGCTGTTCGTCCTCATCTCGGTCATTCGCTAATGCCTGAACGCACCGTCCAGATCATTAACAGGAACGGGCTCCACGCCCGGCCGGCCGCCGAGATCGTGAAGCTGGCGGCCAAGTTCACGAGCGAGATCACCGTGGTGAAGGACGACCTCGACGTCAACGGCAAGAGCATCATGGGCGTGATGATGCTGGCGGCGGAGCATGGATCGAGCATTACCTTTCGCGCCGAAGGCCCCGACGCCGAGCAAGCGCTCGACGCGCTGGCAGCGCTCGTAGGCAACAAGTTCGGAGAGAGCTGAGTGGACCAGAAGCTCGTCGGCATCCCCGCTTCGCCGGGCATCGCGGTCGGACCCGTTCACCTCCTGCGCTGGGAGATCCCCGAGGTCCGGCATCGCATCAGTCCCGACGAAGCGGTCAAGGGCGAGCTGCAGCGCTTTCACGGCGCGCTCGACAAAGCCAAAGAGCGTCTCAGCCAGGTTCGTGACCGCGTCGAGCGCACCGCCGGCGCGCACGAGGCGGCGATCTTCGACGTGCAGCGTTCGATCCTCGACGATGTCGAGCTCACCGGCGCCGTCGAGGAGTTGATCCGCCAGAACCTCGGCGCCGAAAAGGCGTTCGAGATCGTGATGTTCGAGTGGGGCCAGCGCTTCGCGCGTGCGCCGCACCCGATGCTGCGCGAACGCGTCAGCGATCTCAAGGATGTCGAGATCCGTATGCTGACGCTCTTGCTCGATCTGCCGGATCACGACCCGGTCGACTTGCCCAAGGGCGCGAACGCGATTCTCGTCACCCACGACCTGACGCCGAGTCTCACGGTGCAGCTCGACCGCCAGG
Source organism: Gemmatimonadales bacterium (assembly GCA_044449465.1). Classification (GTDB taxonomy): domain Bacteria; phylum Gemmatimonadota; class Gemmatimonadetes; order Gemmatimonadales; family Gemmatimonadaceae; genus JAQBQB01. The sequence goes on from JBIOHX010000075.1 coordinate 8,667, forward strand.
CGATCGCCGGCATCGCCACCGATGCCGGCACGAGCACCTCGCACGTCGCCATCCTCGCGCGCTCGCTCGGCCTGCCGGCGATCGTCGGAGTGCGCACGGCGACCCAGCAACTCACCGGTCGCGAGACGGCGATCCTCGACGGCTCCACGGGGCTGCTCGCGATCAATCCCACGCACGAGGACATCGAGGCCTATCGCGAGCGCGCGCGCCAGGAGGAGATGGCCGTGGTCGAGTTGCGGCACCTCTCGTCGCTCGAGCCGATCACCACCGACGGCGTCCGCATCACCCTGCGCGCGAACGTCGACCTGCCGGAGGAGGCAGAGCTGGGCGCGAGGAGCGGCGCGGAAGGCGTGGGGCTCATGCGCACCGAGTTTCTCGTCGTCGGCCGCGCCACGATGCCCGACGAAGAGGAGCAGTATCGGTCCTACCGCCGCGTCGTGCAGGCGTTCGGTGCGCACCCGGTCGTCATTCGCACCTTCGACGTCGGCGGTGACAAGCTGCCGATCGGCGGGTATGCCACCGAGGCGAACCCGTTTCTCGGCTGGCGCGCCATCCGGATGTGCCTCGACCAGCCCGAGATGTTCGGCGTGCAGCTCCGTGCGCTGCTGCGCGCCGCCGTGCACGGCGACGTGCGGATCATGCTCCCGCTCATCGTCACCGTCGACGAGGTACGCGCCGCCCGCGCGCTGCTCGACCAGGCCGCGCGCGACCTCGAGGCGCGCGGCGTCGCCTTCCGCCACGACGTGCCCCTCGGCATGATGATCGAAACGCCGGCGGCGGCCGTCGCCTGCGATACCTTCGTCGACGACGTGGCCTTCTTCAGCATCGGGACGAACGACCTCGTGCAGTACACGCTCGCCGTCGACCGCGGCAATGCGAATCTCGCCAAGCGGTTCACGCCACTGCACCCCGCGGTGCTCAAGTTGATTCGGCGGACGATCTTCACCGCGCACCAGCATTCCATCGACGTCGCGGTCTGCGGCGAGATGGCGTCGCAGCCGCTCATGGCGTTCGCGCTCATCGGCCTCGGCCTGCGGGAGTTGAGCGTGGCGCCGCGTTCGGTGCCGCTCGTCAAACGAATCGTGCGCAGCATTTCGGTCGAGGTGGCCGAGGCGGCCGCGATGGCCGCGGTCGCCGTCGACACGGCGGCCGCGTCGGAGGCAACGCTGCGCCGCCACCTGGCCGGCGCGCTCGGCGGGCAGGAATTCCTCGGCAGCGGGTTGCCCGCATAGGTCCCGACACCTAGCGTGCACGGCGTAGACTTCGTCTGTCGCCCGCGCCGCCACCCTGTCCACCGCGAGGATCGCTTGTACGATCGACACCTGTTCACGTCGGAGTCGGTGACCGAAGGGCATCCCGACAAGGTCGCCGACGCGATCTCGGACGCCATCCTCGACGCCATCGTCGCCGATGACCCGTCGGCCCGCGTGGCCTGTGAGACCCTGGTCACGACCGGGCTCGCCTGCGTCGCTGGCGAGATCACCACGACGACCTACGTGCCGGTCCCGGACATCGTGCGCGCGACCATCGAGCGCATCGGCTACACCGACCCCGCGTTCGGTTTCGACTGGAAGACCTGCGCCGTGATCAGCACGATCGACCGCCAGTCGCCGGACATCGCCATGGGCGTCGACACCGGCGGCGCCGGCGACCAGGGGATGATGTTCGGCTACGCGACGGACGAGACCGACGAGTTGATGCCGATGCCGATCCTCCTCGCGCACCGCCTCACGCACTCGCTCGCCGACCTGCGCAAGAACGGCGACGTTCCCTGGCTCAGGCCGGATGGGAAAGCTCAGGTGACTGTGGTGTATGAAGACAAACGGCCGGTCGCGGTCGATACGGTCGTAGTGGCGACGCAGCATGCCGAGGATGTGTCGTCGCGGACCATTCGCGACACGATCATCGAGCAGGTGATCGAGCCGTCGATTCCAGAGGAGTTGCGACACAAGAAGGTGAAGTACCACATCAATCCCACCGGACGGTTCGTGATCGGTGGCCCGCAAGGCGACGCCGGTCTCACGGGCCGCAAGATCATCGTCGACACGTACGGCGGCATGGGCCGCCATGGCGGCGGTGCGTTCAGCGGCAAGGATCCGTCCAAGGTCGACCGCTCGGCGTGCTATGCGGCGCGCTGGGTGGCCAAGAACATCGTCGCCGCCGGGTTGGCGCGGCGGTGCGAGGTACAGTTGGCCTACGCCATCGGCGTCGCCGAGCCGGTGTCGGTGATGGTCGACACTTTTGGGACGTCGACCGTGCCCGAGGCGGAGATCATGCGCGCGGTGCGCGACTCGTTCGATCTCACGCCGCGCGGCATCATCGCCGCGCTCGATCTGCGCAAGCCGATCTACAGCGCGACGTCGGCCTACGGCCATTTCGGCCGCACGCCGAAGAAGATCGGAAAGGGAAAGTCGGCGGCGACGACGTTCACCTGGGAACGCACCGATCGGACAGCCGCGCTGCGGCGCGCCGTTCGGTGAGGCGGATGATTCGATGATTGAAGTCGTGGTATCGCGTCTCGGCATTGATCCCGGGTCGCAGACGTACGTAGTCGTGCTGCAGGAAAAGGGCGGCGATCGGCTGCTGCCGATCTGGATCGGCCAGGCGGAAGCCGAGTCGATCGTCATGCAGATGCGCGACATCAAGCGCACCCGTCCGATGACGCACGACCTCTGCAAGTCGCTCATTCTTTCGCTCGGCGCAACGCTGCGCCGCGTGCAGATCACGCGCGTCGAGCACAACACCTACTTCGGCGAGCTCCACCTCGAGCGCGAGGGACGCATCATCCGCGTCGACTCGCGCCCGTCCGACGCCATCGCCATCGCGCTCCGCACCGAGTCGCCGATCTTCGCCAGCGAGTCGCTGCTCGTGCTGGTGGAAGAAGATGAGGAGGGCGACGACTCCGAGCCGTTGCTTCTGCCCGGCCTGCCCCCCGATGCCGCCCAGCTCAGCGCCGAGCAGTTGAAGGAGTATCTCGAACACCTGCGGCCCGAAGACTTCGGCAAATTCAACCTGTGATCGCCCCTCCCGCGGCTGCCGACACGGCGCGTGCGCCGCGGCGCGTCGCCGGCCGTGTCGTGCGCGGCACACGCGAGCGCCAGCTGCCGGTCACGTCGCAGTGGGTCGTGCTGCACCGCGTCGGCCCGGACCATGCCGGCCCGCTCGACTCCACGCGCACCGGCGCCGACGGCCGGTTCGCCATCACCTACCGCCCGAGCGGCGACACGACGGCGATCTATTTTGTATCGACGTCGTACGGCGGTGTGGCCTATTTCACGGCGCCGCTCCGCGCGCCCGTCGTCACCGGCGACGATGCGTCGCTCACGGTCTTCGACACGACATCGGGCCCCGTGCCGATCAAAATTGGCGGCCGGCACCTCATCGTCGGCGCGCCGCTCGCCAGCGGCCTCCGGCCGGTCGCCGAGGTGTTCGATCTTCAGAATGACAGTACTGTAACGAAGATCGCCGCCGACAGCGTCACCCCCGTCTGGTCGACGCACATCCCCGACGCGGCGCAGAACTTTCAGGTGAATCCGAGCGGCAACGTCGCCAGCGGCGCCATCTCGCGCCACGGCTCGACCGTCGGTCTGTTCGTCCCCCTCAGTCCGGGGATCAGGCAGTTCGCGTTCGTGTACGATCTGCCGCAGGCGGCCTTTCCGCTGTCGATTCCCTTCGAGAGCCCGAGCGACGTCGTCGAAGTGATGCTCGAGGAGCCCACGGCGCAGGTGCACGGCATCGCCCTCCGCGCGGTTCCGCCGGTGAGCATGGAGGGCCGCACCTTCCAACGTTTTCTCGGGCAGAACATCGCCGCGAGCTCGCTCCTCCGCGTCGACGTGCCGCACATCATCGGACCGGAACGCCAGCGGGTCTACGAGGGCGTCGGCGCGCTGGTCGTCGCCGCCATGCTCGTCGCGCTCGTCTTCGCGGCCCGCCGCGCGCGGCCGCGCTGGGCCATCGTCGGCGCGCGCGCACCGCGCCCGGCGGTTGTCATCGATGTCGAATCGCCGTCGCAGGCGTTGGTGCGAGCGATCGCCGATCTCGACGCGGCGTTCGAGCGCGCATCGCCGCCCGACGCGCCGGCGCGCGCTGCATACGACCAGCAACGCGCCGATCTCAAGCGTCGCTTGGCAAACGCGCTTGCCGCCGAGCGTCAACCGGCGTAGATTCGCGATGACAACTGATGTACTGATTGCGAACGCGGGACACGGAAACCGGTGAGATGCCGGTGCGGCCCCGCCACTGTAACGGGCAATCGACGCGCGCTCAACATGCCACTGACCAGTCCATGGTCGGGAAGGCGAGCCGCGCGGCCCGGAGCCAGGAGACGACCCACGTTCGCGCCACGAATGACAGCTCCTCGGGGGAGGACTGGTGGCGTCTCGAGCGCGTGGGCTCTTTCGTTTCGCGCTGTGGCGTTCCGGGCATCCTTCCTCCGTGGAAAGGATGCCCGTGTTTCGTTTCAGGCGCGCCCGATCCATCGTCGCCGCAGCAACCCTTGCGGCAGCAACCGTTGCGGCAGCAACCGTTGCGGCGAGCGCGCTCGCCTGCGGCAACCGCTCGGCGCGCTCACCCTCTGATTCAGCGCGCGCCGCCGCGCCGGCCCGACCGC
>JBIOHX010000076.1:0-13267 GCA_044449465.1 Gemmatimonadales bacterium
CCTGGTCTGGGGTTGAGTCGATCGACTTTGATTTTTAGTGCCGCTTCAGAAGGCCTTCCGTCGAAAGCACCGCGCGCCGAACGCGCTCGGCAGAGCGATCCAGAAGGCCAGCGCTCCGGCCGCGAGCCAAGTGCCCCGCGCTCCGGAGAAGAAGCGCTCGAACACGGCGCCGGTATATCCCAGCAACGCGGCGGCATCGAGATGCATGAGGAGAAGCACCCGGGCAAGGTCGACCGGATTGGCGAACATGAGTCCGAGCAACGGACGCTCGATCGGATAGTCCGAGAGAAGTGCGACACCGATGAGCACGAGTCCGTCGTACAGCACCGCCGTGAACAGCCACACGCCGAGCGCGATGCCGACGCCGCGCAGACGGTCTTCGGTACGCAGCGCAACAGCGCAGGCGATCGCCGCGAAGGCGAAGGTGAGCGCACCGCCAACGAGCAGCAGCGTGAGCAGCGCGCCTCGCGCGGCTGGATCAACCCCGCGAACCAAGAACGGGAGACCGACGCCAATCAGGTATCCGCCGGCGGCAGGGATGGCGAACCCGCCGTACAAACCAGCGAAGAGCGACGCGCGGGCGATTGGTTGAGCGAGCAGCAGCTCGGTGAACTCGCGCGCGTTGTAGACGTGGATCGTCGCCAGCACGAGCATCGCAAGCGGCACGACCATGAGGCTCGCCGTGGCGAGGCTGAGGAGGGCGTGTTCGTCGCTCGCCGAGAAGCGCAGCAGTCCTTCGGTGAGCAGCAGAAAGAAACTCGTGTAGACGAGAATCCAACGGCTGCGCACGACGTCGCGGACCTGAATGCCGATGAGCCTGAGGGCGACGCCGCTCATGCGACCTCCCGGATCATGAGCTCGGCAATCGCCCGCTCCAGGTTCGCCTGCCTGGTGTGCGCGCGCAGCGCAGCGATCGGCCCGACGTAGCGGATTGCGCCGTCGAGGAGGAAGGCGACTTGATCGCACATCTCCTCGAGCTCGCTCATGATGTGCGAGGTGACGAGCACCGCGGCCCCCTCGGCGCCGCGTTCGCGGATATCGTCTTTGAGTGTTACGCTCGACGCCGGATCGAGGCCGGCCGTCGGCTCGTCGAGCACCAGCACCGGCGGCCGGAACATGAGGGCGAGCACCGCGTTGACTTTCTGCCGAGTTCCGCCGGACAGCACGCGGAGCGGTCTATCGATCTGGCCGGCAAGGCCGAAGCGCGCCACCAATCTGTCTTGATCGGCCGGTGCGGTCGCCCGCAGCGACCGCACCATACCGAACAGCTCCGCCGCCGAGAGGTTTTCAGGGAAGCGCGCGATCTGCGGCATGTAGCCGATGTGCGCACGATAGGCGTCGTCGGCGGCGATCGCCGCGCCGCGGACACGCATCGTACCGCTGGTCGGATGGGCGAGACCGAGCAGCAGCTTGATGAGCGTCGTTTTACCTGCCCCGTTCGGTCCGACGAGGCCCATGATCTGGCCGGGCGCGACGAACAGGTCGACACCGCCGAGCACCTGCTGCGCGCCGAAGCGTTTGGCGACCCCCCTAAACTCGATCATGGGATGCGCCGCATCGCCGGCGTCGCGTCGACCAGGCCGTCGGGGGTGAGCGACGGCAAGACACGCTCGGCGACGTCGAGCAGCGTGGCAAAGGTGCTGCGCATGACGATGAGCGACGCCGGCTGACGCTCGACGAGGACGGAAAAGAGCCGCACAGGCCGATGCGGCACGTCGCCCGTGCCGTCGCGATTGAGGTCGTAGCCGCGATACTCGTCCCAGTAGTTGCCGGCGAACGTGGTCGAGGGCGAACGGCTGTTCGTGGCGACGTCGAAGCTGTTGGCGACGAAGTCGTTTTTCTCGAATCGGCCGTCGACCGTGCTCGCCTCGAGCCGCAGCGCCCAACCGTTGTTCGTGAACTGATTGTGCGTCGCGACGATGCGGTTTGCGCCGTCGGCGACGAGCGCCGTGGTATTGTGCGTGAAGACGTTGCCGTCGAGCCGCGCGTCGGAGATTTCCTTGAGCAGGAGACCGTACGCCGCGGGTCCCCAGTTGTCGGCGAACCGATTGTTTTCCATCTCCACACCCTTCGTGTACATGACCGCGACGCCCGAGCCGTTGTGGACGAAGGCATTGCCGACGTATCGACAGCCGTCGGAGTACATGAAGTGAAGGCCGTAGCGGAGATTGCTCGTACTGACATTTCGGCGCACGTCACTGTCGTGCACGAACTCGAAATAGATTCCGTCGCGCTGGCCGGAGACGTCGTTGTCGGCGATCAGGATGCGTCGCGACGTCCAGAGATGGATGCCGTTGCCCGCCTCCGTCTCCCGCCGAGCCGCGCCGTGAATCACGTTGGCCGTGATTGCGCAATCGGTGACGTCGGCGAGGTAGATGCCGAAGAATCCGTTCTCGACGCGATCGTGGTCGATCGTGCAGCCATGGACATGTTCGACCTTGATCGCCGCGCGGTCCTCGACGAAGCTCGTGCCGACATTGCGCAGCACGAGGCCACGAATGGTGACGTCGTCCGCCGTGACGAGGATGAGACCGTGCGTGCCTTGCCCGTCGAGCACCGGGGCGTCTGCGCCGTCGAGGACGATGCGCTTGCCGACAACGACCTGCGGCTCACGATAGGTGCCCGCGCGGACGACGACCGTGTCGCCGTCTCGCGCGGCGGCGACGCCGGCGGCGATCGTGTGCAGGGCACCGGTGGGCGACACGACGATTCTGCGCTGCGCGCCGAGCCTCGTGGCGACGCATGACGAAAGCAGGAGAGCGCGGCCGACGAGGCGCATTACTGCAGGTCGGCCCATTGCTTGATCGCGCCGGCGTCGATCACGCCCAGCGCGGCCGCGTCGCGCGCCGACGCCACCGCGACCCAACCGCGCCCCATCGGGGCGTGGCCGGCGCCGAGGTCAGCGAAGCGTGCGCGGCTTGCGTCGAGCATGGCACCCGGCGATCGGAAGTTGGACACCCAGACGGAAGCGACCGTATGCGCCGTGTCGCCCTGGTGCAGATAGGCGAGCAGGCATTCGATCGAGTCGAACTTGATCGTCCGCCCTTTGAACGTGACCGCCATGGCAGCAAATCGTTCGTCGGCGATCAGCATTCGACAGTAGGCACAGCTGTCGGCGCCGTACGCGATCGCGTCAGGAAGTGGCGACGCACAGGCGAGCGCAAGCCCAAGCGCCGCGCTCCGCAACGCACCGGCGCGGAACAGGCCTCCGCCCGGCGCGCCGCCACCCGAATGGTGGACGGGCTTCATGCGAGCCGCTCGCGCGGCGATGCCCCGGGCGCGGCGACGATTCGAACTTCGGCGCGGCGTCGCGCACCGACGAACAGCGATGCGAGCGCAAGCAGCACGGCGGCGCTGATCAGCAGCGTGCCGACGTCGGGCCAGGAGCTCGCCGTGAAGTTGAGCAACTGCTTGGAGCCGATGAGCGGCGGCTCGTAGCTCATGCCGGGCACCTTGATGATTGCGTGCGCGTAGTCGAGGTCGTGCCCATACTCGAACTCCCAGTGGTGGAAATCCCAGATGCCGAGGGCGCCGAGCGCGGCGTACGACGCAAGCCAGGCGATGGTGAAGCCGCGGCGGCCGACGGCCACGGCGACGAAGCCGGCGACCGCCAGCCCGGCGATGAACCAGGGGATCACGCGAAGCTCCGCGATTTCCTCCGGCTCGATCGCCTTCATACCGATGTAGTGGTTGAGCGAGTTGATACTTTGGAGATCGTTCTCGGCGGCTCCGCGCACACTGCCGGCGTGGATCTTCATTCCCAACCCTTCCGGGTATTGCGGAGCGAACAACTGAATTCGCCAGAGCGGCGTGGCGAGCGCGCCCAGCGTGAGGCACGACGCGATCGCCAGGAGAACGCGGCCGAGTTTCGACATGGTCATCGCCGCGTCGCCGCGTCGTTGGCCAACTGCGCTTGTGCCTTTTTGCTGACGTTCGCGAACAGCTTGACGTTCGAGCCCGCGGGCGACACGCGGATGTACCCCTGCATCTCCTGATGGAGCGCCGAGCAGAAGTCGGTGCAGTAGAACGGATAGACGCCGGGACCGGTCGGGAGCCAGCGCAGCGACCGCGTCTGGCCAGGCTCGAGGATCAGCTCGGAGTTGTTCATTCCGAGGACAGCGAAGCCGTGCAGGATGTCCCAGTCCTGCTCGATGTTCGTGACGTGGAAGACGACCGTATCACCGACCTCGACGCCTTCGAAGTTGTCGGGGGCGAAATGGCTGCGGATGGCGATCATCTTGATATCGACCCGTTTGCCGGTGCGGGTGATGCCGCCTTCCGCCTCGGAGTGGGTGACCCACGGATTCTTGTTCTCGGCGAGCTTGTCGAACTTGACCTGTTTGTCCTTGATCATGCTCGCCGGCAACGCCTGCGCGTAGTGCGGCTCGCCGATCGTCGGGAAATCGAGGAGGAGCTTCATTTTGTCGCCGCTGATGTCGATCAATTGCGCCGACTGCGCCATCTCAGGGCCGGTCGGGAGGTAGCGATCCTTCGTGATCTTGTTCATCGCGACCAGGTATTTGCCCCAGGGCTTCTTGCTGTCGCCGCCCGGAATCATCAGGTGGCCGATGCTGTAATACGTCGGGATGCGGTCGACGACCTCCCACGTGCCGAGCTTCCACTTCACGACCTCGGAGGAGATGAACATCGACGTGTAGGCGTAGCCCTTGCCGTCGAACTCGGTGTGCAGCGGGCCCAAGCCGGGCTTCTGGACCTCACCGGCGATGACGGCGTCGTATTTGAGCACCGGGATGCCCTCAATCTCTTTCTCGAACGCCTTATCGGCGATCGCCTTCTGCAACTTCGTGAATGAGTGGACCGGAATGACAGTGGCGAGCTTGCCGCCGGCCACGATGTATTCGCCCGTTGGATCGACGTCGACGCCGTGCGGCGACTTGGGCGTCGGCAGGTAGTACGCGACCCCCGGGCAGTCGGCCGGGTTGAGCATCTTGACGCTCGACTTCCTCTCAGACGCCGCGACGTGGGTAGCGCTGTCGACCCAGTTGTGGGTATACGCCGAGGGGAAGGTCTTCGCCTTGCCGTCGGCGATGCACGCCTCGGCGCGGCGATAGTTCACCGCGGCGATGTAGTCTTTGTCGTTCTGCGACGCATTCTCCTCGAGCTTGGTGTTGGCCTGCTCCGAGTTGTACGAGGTGAAGAAGAACCAGCCGTCGGACGGGCCCTTGCCGGCGTGGCCGAGGTCGTAGTCGTAGCCGGGCATGAGAATCTGGAAGGCGATGTCCATCTTCCCCGGCTGGTCGGCGCGGATGAACGACAGCGTGCCCTTGAAGTTCTGCTTGTAGCTGTCGATCGGGACGTCAGCGTTCGGAATGGGGACGCTGAATCGGGTCGCCGAGACGATGTACTTGGTGTCGGGGGTGGCGAACGGAGACGCGTGGCCGCCGGCCGAGTTCGGGATCTGGAGGATCTCGCTCGTCTCGAACCTGGTGAGATCGATGCGAGCGACGCGCGGCGTGTTGTTGGCGTTGATGAACAGCCAGCGCCCGTCGGGCACGCCGTCGGTCATCGACAGCTCCGGGTGGTGCGAGTCGTCCCAGGGGATCGAGCCGTAGGTCGTCTGGAAGAGCGGCTTGGTTTCCTCGTTGTACCCGTAACCGTCTTCGGGGAATTGTGAAAAGACCGGGATCAGCTTGAGCAGCCGCCCCGAGGGCAGGCCGTACACGGCGACCTGTCCGCTGTAGCCGCCGGAAAGGAACGCGTAGAATTCGTCATAGCTGCCGGGAGCGACGTATACCCGCTGCGCGGCGTCGCCGGCGGCGAGGGATTGCGACGGGCCGCGGCGCGCGGCGCAGGCGTAGACGAGTCCGGCGACGCCGAGGCTCGCGAGCGCGACGACGGTCGAGCGGGTGCGGGATGTCGACATATGAGTTCTCGAGCGAGAGAATCATTGCGATCGCCACAGCGCTGGCGGAGGCCAGCGGCGGGCCGATCGATGGACGGTATGAGCGCCACTAGAGTGCGTGTTCGTGGCTGCGTGCGCGTCCGGCGATCGGCGGAATCGCCTAGGGCAATCCCCTACGGCGGGGACGGGGAATGCGCGACAGGTCGTTTCCGACCTTCGCGGCGACCGCACCCTCTGCAGCACGGCGGAGCGACTCGAACTGCCGTTGCAGTTCGTGCAACTCATCATCCGACAGGTCTTCCAGGTCGACCAGCTCGTTGCGTGCGGCTTCCACCGCTCGAATCAGCTCGTCGAGCTTGAGCTGCACGACCTGCGAGTCGCGGTTCTGCGTGTTCTGGATCACGAAGACCATCAGGAACGTGATGATCGTGGTGCCGGTGTTGATCGTGAGCTGCCAGGTGTCCGAGTAGCCGAAGAGCGGACCGGTCACGCCCCACAGGGCCACGAGCGCGAGCGCGACGACGAAGGCCGAAGGGGCGCCGACCGCGAGCGCGACGCTATGCGCGAAACGGCGAAATCCGTCGTATCGCGAGCGGGACAGTGGATGCCTTGGGGGATGCGGCATTGCCGCCGCCCGACCGGGCGCCGAGCGGCCCGACGGACGAGCGGAGCGCGTTGAGGATCACGGCAACGTCGATCGCCTCCTGGAGCGCCGCGCCGGTGATCGGGGAGAGGCCGCCGAATGCCGCGACGATCATCGCCACGCCACTCAACCCGAGGCCGGCCCAGATACTCTGCCGCGCGATGCGCATCGTTCGGTCGGCAATCGCCTTTGTTTCGCTCACGCGGCTGAGTGAATCGACGAGCACGATGATGTCGGCTGATTCGGCGGCGATGCCGCCGCCGTGCGCGGCGAGCGCCACGCCGACATCAGCGGTGGAGAGGGCCGGCGCGTCGTTGATGCCATCGCCGACCATGAGGACGACCTCGCCGGTGGCACGCAGGCGTTCGATGAATCGCGCCTTGTCCTCGGGCATGAGGTCCCCATGAGTCTCAACAATGCCGGCGCGAGCGGCGACTTCACGCGCGATCGGCGCGTGATCGCCCGAGAGCAAGGCGACGTGCCGGATACCGGCGGCTTCGAGCGCGGAGAGCGATGCCGGAAGATCGGGGCGCAGCTCATCGGCGTACTCGAGCACGGCCGCGAGTCGTCCATCGATAGACACATACGCGCGAAGCGTGGCACCATCCTGCTCGAGGCGTGCCGCGGCCAGCACGCCGCCCTCACAATCGGGAACCACGAACGCGCGTGCGCCGACGCGTACCGCGTGGCCATCGACGATGCCGACGACGCCCTGCCCCGGCGTTTCGACCTGCCGCGAGCTTGCGGGGATCCTCAAGCCTTCGGCGGAGGCGGTTTCGACGACGACGCGGGCGAGCAGATGGCTGGAGTACTGCTCCACCGCCGCCGCGTACTCGAGCACGGTACCGCGATCGAAGCCGTCGTCGACGCGGACGCGATCGAGGCGCGGTTTGCCGATCGTGAGCGTACCCGTCTTGTCGAACACCGCGGCGGTCACCCGGCTCATCGCCTCGAGCGCGCCGCCGTGGCGGATGATGACGAACCGTCGCGCCGCGCGATTGATTCCACCGATGATCGCCACCGGCGTGGCGAGAATGAGCGGACAGGGCGTGGCGACGACGAGGATCGACAGCGCGCGCATGGAGTCGTGCGTGATGGCGACCGCGATTCCGCAAAGGGCGACGGTGATCGGCGTGAACCAGACGGCGTAGCGGTCGGCGATGCGCTGCAGCGGCGATTTGCTCGCCTGCGCGCCGCGCACCATCTCGACGATCCGCGCGTACTGGCTGCGAATGGCCGGGGCGGTGGCGCGCATCTCGAGCGAGCCGAAGCCATTCAGCGTGCCGCTCATCAGGGCGACGCCGGGCGCGGCGCGGACGGGAATCGCTTCGCCGGTGAGCGACGAGGTGTCGAGCTCCGATTCGCCCGACAGGACGACGCCGTCGCAGGGGATCATGTCGCCCGGACGGACGACGAGCGTGTCGCCGACGAGGACTTCGCTCACCGGGACGTCGAGGATCGCTGATCCCTGCACGCGATGCGCGATGCGCGGGGCCGCGTCCTCGAGCGCTCGAACGGCGGCCGACGCGCGCCCCTCGGCGAACCGTTCGAGTGCCTCGCCGCCCGTCTGCATGAGGACGATGACGAGACCGGCGAGCGGCTGGCCGAGCGCGATGGCGCCAATGATCGACAGCGACGCCACGACATCCGTTGCCAGACGGCCATGGGCGATCGAACGAACGGTGCGAAAGACGAGCGGAGCGCCGAGGATGACCACGCCGACCGTCCACAGTTGCCGCGCCAGCGGGGGGCTTCCCAACCAGGTCGCGGCAAACCCGGCAGCCAAGAAGGCCAGCGTGACCAGCAGCGGGACGAATCGACTGCGCATCAGAGTCCTCCGTCGCTCGGAGACATGCGGACGATCATGCCGACCGTCACGATCGCCGCATGCCCCGGTACGAATCGGCGTGCTACGAGGTGAACGTCAACAGCGTGAGCCCCGCACCATGCGCGATCCGCATGGCGAGATCACGGTGCATCTCGTCGCGCATCACCATGATCGACGTGACACCGCTGATCGCGCGCGTCAGATGCCGGCCACCGGCGATGTCGTCGCCAAACATGAGCTCGACGCGCTCGTCGTGCGGATCGTACGCCGCGCCCTGGAGCGGATAGTCGAACAGCTGCGCCTGCCCGTCGAGCTCCGGGTCATCGATCTCGAGCGTACCCCGCCGCCCCGCGTTGCGATGCGTGAATTCCGCGAGCTGGGTCGTCCAGTGCTCGGACGACAGCGCGGTCGGCTCGCTGTGCGCGACCGCGGTGCGGACGTGGGTCATCACCGAAGCGTGCGGCACAGTGAGCACGCTGCAGGTCGCGCAGCGCACGAGACGGGTCGTCACGCTGCCGACGAGGAACCGGGCAACGAACCCGTAGCCGTGGCTGCCGGTGGCGATGAGATCGGCGTTCACATTGGTCGCGAACGCGAGGAGCTCAGTCGTCGGATCGCCCTGGAGGAGTACCTTCGGCATGGTCATGTCGTCGGGAACGCGGAGCTGCTCGCGCGTCTTGCGCAGCGCTTTGCCGGCATCCTGCTCGTAGGCCGCGCTCCACGTCTTCCAATCGTAGAGCGCGCCGTCGCGGGGCACGACGTGCACGAGGTAGATCGTGGCTGCGGGGGCGGCGATCTCGATCGCCAACCGTGCGGCGCGGAGACTCGTTTCGGCGAAATCCACCGCGACGACTATCCGCCGCGGCGCTTGTGACGCTCCGCTCGCGGCAGCGAAGACCGGAACGTCAGACATGCGAATGATACGGAGCGCGGTCTCGTCGCCGAAGATTCGATCCGCCACTCGGTGGCGGCCCAGCCCGCAAACGATCATCGACGCGCCGGCGCCGTGTGCGAGCCGCGACACCATGGTTGCCGGGTCACCATCGCGAAGCTCGATGTCGAGCGCCTGGTTCCCGGTTCGCGCCATTTGCGTCGCGACCTGGCGCCGCGCGCTCGCGCGCCGTTCGGCGACGAGATCGGGCGTCGTCCCGACCTGTGCGTCGCTCAGCGTCGGCATCGGCTTGATCACCGTCACGACGCGCACCGCATCGGGCTCACCGGCGAACAGGCGCCCCACGACCAGCGCCGCGTCGGACTGCGAGCGGCCGTCGGTGGCAATGACAACCGGGGACGCGCGGTTGGCTCGAATTCCCACTTGGGGGGAGGCTGACGGGGCTATCATGGTATCCATATGTCCTCCGGGTACTGACTGCGAATGTGCGTAGTGAGAAGGTCGCGCGGGCGCTCACGGGCCGGTGTCAGCAAAGCTCCTCACGTCTGTCGGGAAATCCGTGGACGTTCGGTTATTCGCCCGGCGCGAGGATCAGCGAACAGCCGGCGCATCGCACGACGCGCGTCGCCACGGCGCCGAGGGAGCCCGGCGACACGCCCCGGGCACCGCGACTGCCGACGGAGATGAGGTCGGCGCGCTCTTGACTGGCGTACGCCAAGAGCTCGGTCGCCGGATCACCGTGCAACTCGACGGGCCGGACATGTCCCGAGAAGTCGCTTTGCAGATGCTCGGCAAGCCGCCGCAGCGAGCCGTAGGGCGTCGCGCGCTCGGCGGGCGAGCGTACGTTGACGAGCGAGATGTCGCCGTCGGGAGCCGCGACGGCAAGCACCCATTTCGCGGCGCGCATGCTCGCGCGGCTGAAGTCCATGGCCACGACGATGCGGCGCGGCGGAACGGCGCACCCGTTGGCCACCGCGAACAGCGGCGTCTGCGTCATGCGCGCCAGACGCAACGTCGATTCGTCGCCACGCAGCCGATCGAGCACCGCGGGCCGGCCGATCCCAACGATGAGCATGGCCACGCCGTGAAGCTGGGCAAACGAGGCGAGCACCGCCGGTGGATAGCCCGTTCTGATCTCGACCCACACGTCGGGCGCGTCCCCAAGCAGGCGATGCACCTGGCGCTCGATCAATTGGCGCCGGTCGTCGATGCTGAGTGGATCGAGTGTGTGGCCTTGATCGCGGTCGGTCGAGTGGCCGACGGATATGACCGAGATGACCCCGAACGTCGCGGCATTGGCGAGGCGGCTCGCCGCGACGATCGCCGATTCGGAGGGCATGCGTCCGTCGGTCGCGACGACGATGTCGCGCGGCCAGTCCTCGGGCACGGGCGGGCGCGCGGACAGCGTCTGTAGTCCAGCCAGTGGTGGCATCGGGTGTCAAGAATTGGTGCAGCGTCCTGCGTCAAGTTGTGGCCGCCGCTTCTGCGACGCCGTCGGGCAATGCGCTGAAGTGGCGTCCGCCATATCCTCACAAGT
This sequence comes from Gemmatimonadales bacterium, assembly GCA_044449465.1. Classification (GTDB taxonomy): domain Bacteria; phylum Gemmatimonadota; class Gemmatimonadetes; order Gemmatimonadales; family Gemmatimonadaceae; genus JAQBQB01. Next base: position 10,764 of record JBIOHX010000076.1, read on the forward strand.
CGGTGGGCGCGGCCGGTCCGAGGTCGCCCGCCGACAGGGCGTGCGCCGAGATCGCGCGAAGCCGGTCGTCTTGGTTCATCGCGACGGCGCGAAGCCTTCTCCGCGCGCGGCGGCAGGCCATTGGAACGAAGATGCGCGCGCAGTTCAGGTGAGCGGTCGCCGCGTCCTCGCCGTGCAGCCGCTCTATCTCCCAGGTTGCACGCGACAGCACGGCGGTGGCCATGAAGACGTCGATGGCCGCGTCGGCCAGTCGCTCCTGAACGAACTGCAAGTCGATGATCTTCTTACCAACCCGCGTGAGCTCACCGTCAACCGCGAGTGCCAGGTCGTGCACGATCTGCGCGACGACATCGCCCTCGCCGCGGAGCGACGGATGGACGAGCGACAGCTTCGGTGTGACGACGGCACGCCGAGCGCGTCCGGCGAGATAGTGTCCGATCGCGCCGAGCGAATGGATCGGATCCTTGAACGCGTCGCCGATCGCGCGCAGCCGCTCGCCGGGCTGCTGCAACCCCATCAGCGCGATCAGCGCGCGCAAAATCTCGTTTGTTCCCTCGAAGATCAAGTTGATCCGCGAGTCGCGCACCGCCTGCTCGTAGGGGTACTCCTTGGAATAGCCGATGCCGCCGGCGATCTGGAGCGCGTCGTTCGCGGCGCGGAAGGCGAGCTCCGAGGCGAACACCTTGCATGCCGCCGTCTCGAGCGAAAAGTCGACGCCGCCGCGATCGACCATCCCCGCCGCGACCATCACCGCCGCGTCGGCGGCGTAGCACTCCGCCGCGTTAACGGCGATCTTACGCTGGATCATCTCGAACGACGCGATCGGTCGCCCGAACTGCTGGCGCTGCGCGGCGTAAAGAACGGCCTCGCGCATGATGCGCCGGGTGCCGCGGGCCGAGGCAGCGGCGAGCCCGAGACGCCCGGAGTTCAGGATCTCGAGCGCGATATGGAAGCCTTGACCGACCTCGCCCAGTCGATCCTCGACCGGTACGCGCACGTTGTCGAAGAAGACAGCGCGTGTATCCGAGGCTTTGATTCCCATCTTCTCCTCCCGCTTGCCGAGCGTGATGCCCGACGCGTGGGCGTCGACGATGAAGGCGGTGACGCGCTCCTGCTTCGCAGGGCCGGCACCGGCGGAGACCTTGGCGAACACGGTGAACAGGTCAGCGTAGCCGGCATTCGAGATCCAGATCTTGGTCCCGCTGAGGAGGTAGTGCGACCCATCGGCACTGAGCGTGGCGTCGCTCTTCATTGCCTGCGCGTCGGAGCCCGAGCCGGGCTCGGTGAGGCAGAAGGCGGCAACGAGCTCGCCGCTCGCGCAGCGCGGCAGGTAGCGACGCCGCTGGTCGTCGTTCCCGAACAGGACGATGCCCTTGCAGCCGATGCTCTGATGCGCGCCGAAGTAGACGCACAGTGCTGGATCGGCGCCGCCGACTTCGCCGAACACTCGGTTGTAGACCTTAGCCGAGGCGCCGAACCCGCCAAACTCCTCGGGAATGCTCAGCCCCATCACGCCCAGCTGGTGCAGGGCAGCACGCGTCTCCTCAGGGAAGCACCCCTCCCGGTCGAAGCGGGCACTGTCGACGTGCGTCGCGGCGAAGGCACGAAAGGAATCGAGCACGAGGCCGAGCGACTCGCGTTCGGCGGCGTCGAGTGTTGGAAACGGGAACACCAGCTCCTCGCGGAGCTCGCCGAGGAAGAGGCCCTTGATGAACGACGGATTGCGGTCTGGCGCCGCGAGATGCGGCGCGTTCGTCGGCCGTGTGGATTCGGGCATTGGAGATGTCAGAAGAGGCGGACCGAGATATATTTTTTCGGGTTTGCGCGCAGATCGGCGGTGAGGGCCCGCAGCTCGGCGAGCGTGGAGTCGGCCCGGCGGTAGAGCGACGGATCATTGACGAGCAGCCCCAGGCTTCCCTGTCCGCGATCGATCTTGGCGAGGACGGCGTTCCCGTTGGCGAGGAGGGCGTCGACGCGGCCCTCCGTGGCGACGAGCCGTGTCGAGAGATCGTGCACCTGCACGGCGGCGCGCCGCAGCTCGATCGACGCGACGTTGAAGTTGTCGACGAGCTGGTGGGCCTGGTCGGAGGTTGTCGCCGAATCGAGGCGCTGCGCCGTTTGCTCGATGCTGGACGCCGTGCGCGCGAGGGTGAGCATCGCGCCGCGCAGCTCGCCGGAGAGCGTGTCGAGGTCGGAGGCGTGCTCCTGGGCAATCGAGCGGAGGGTGGTCGAGAGGTCGGCGACATTCTTGATCGAGCTGCGTAGCTCTCGCGCCGCGCTATCGTCGAACGCGGTGCCGACTCGGCTCGCCACACTCGCGACATCGCCGGCGATTTGGCCGGCGACCGCGGTGAGCTGGCCGATTCCCGGAAGCGACGTGCCGGGCAACGCGTTGGGATCGTGCGATGCGTCGTCCACGGCGCGGCGGAGCGCGTCGTCGACCGGCAGCGCGATTTGGTCGACGACCGTGGCCTGCCAATCGCCGAACAGGCTCGATTCGTTGA
>JBIOHX010000077.1:0-13242 GCA_044449465.1 Gemmatimonadales bacterium
GTTCTCGCTCAGATGCGCCAGTACCAGATGCCGCGTCTCGCGCGTGAGCGCGCGCCGTGCGAAGTCCGCGGAGTCATTGTTGCTCAGATGCCCAGTGTCACTGGCGATCCGCGCCTGCAGCCACCGCGCATAAGGCCCATTGCGAAGCATCTCGTCGTCATGGTTCGACTCGAGCATGAGGATGTCCAACGTCTTGCACGCACCGGCGATCGCCGCGCTCACGTGGCCGATGTCATAGAAGAGACCAGCCCGCGCCCCCGTCGCCCGGCTCTCGACCACGAAGCCAACGGACTGGCTGGCGTCGTGCGGCGTCGTCGTCGTCGACACCATCATCCGCGGAAACTCGAGCACCGCGCCGGGCGCGAACTTCTTCACCTGCGTCTCGGACAGCTCTGAGGCTCGCGCCGTGCCGGTGGTGGCAAAGACCTGCCAACCCCAGCGCTTCGCCCCCGCGCCCGCACCCTTCACATGATCGCCATGCTCGTGCGTCACGAGGCAGGCGTCGATCGACTCGGGTTCCACGCCGATCGTCTTCAGCCGGCCGGCCAGCGTGCGCGTGCCGAAGCCGCAATCGACGAGCAGGCGCTCGCCCTCGCACTCGACGAGAATCGCATTTCCTTTGCTCCCGCTTCCGAGCGACCACAGTTTCACGTCGGTTCATCCTTGGCCGGTACCGACCAACGCGCCTCGTGCGCGCGTGAAAGATGCCGCCGCGCGCGCGTCGAGAGCTCCACATGCCTGCGCGCCATCATCCGGCTCGCGGTCTCCACGAACTTGTCCGCCTGGTACGTAGCATACGGCGGCGCATCTCCCCACGCGAAGGGTGGCACCACTTTCGGGGGCATGCTGCCGTAGACGTTGGCACCGGCGCCGAGCACCGTTCCCGTCGTCAGCCGCAGGCCGATCCCCGTCTTCACGTGGTCGCCGAACAGCGTGCCCAGGAATTGCAATCCCGTGTCGCGCACGCCCGACGGCGTCCACAGCGACACCGCGCCATAGGTGTTCTTTAAATTGCTCGTGATCGTGCCGGCGCCCACGTTCACCCAGCGTCCGAGATACGAATGGCCGACGAAGCCATCGTGTCCCTTGTTCGAGTGCCCGAGGACGATCGTGTTGCTCAGCTCGCCCCGAACCTTCGACAGATCGCCAATCGAGCAGGCGGTGATGTCGCCGCCCATGACCGACACCTCGCGACCGATGTAGCACGGGCCCGTGATGCGCGTGAATGCGCGCACGTGGCTGCCGGCGTCGATCACGATCGGACCGGCGGTGGCGTCGAACAGCACGTTCGGCTCGATCGTCGTGCGCTGCGCCGCGAGTACGGCGTGGTCGCCGAGCACGAGATCGCCGGTCTGCTCGCTCATCGTCGCCACCCCACTCGAGCCGACGGCAACGATCCGCGCGAGGTCCGACGCGAGCTGCTCGGGACGTAGCCGGATGAAGTCCCAGACCTCGTCGAGCCACCAGCCGTCGACGGTACCGATCGCCCCAGTCCCGACGGCAAACGAGTCCAGCGGCATCGCGCCGTCAGCGAGGCGCGCGCTGTCGACGGCGTCACGCAGGCGCACCGCCGCGAGCCGGTCGCCGCATCGCCACATGCTGCACGAAGCGGCGCGCCGCGCTGCCGCCGCTGGGTCGGAGGGAAGCGCGGGCACGCACCGCGCATTGACAAGGACCGAGCCGGCCGGAATCGTCCCGGCGGCGGCGGCGGCTCCGGGCTCGTCGAAATCGGCATGGCGTTCGCCTGCGGCGAACCACGCCGCCGACGCATCGAGTATGGCGCGCCACCGCTCGCGGATCAGCCACGCCCCGGCCCGCATCTCCGAGATCGGGCGAGCCGACGCGAACGGTTCGAACCCGCGCGCGCGGTCGTCGTCGTACAGGTAGAGGCCCGTGGTGCCGGTGGTCATGTCCGTTCGCGGATGCCGCGCGGCAGCGCATCCATGAGCGTTTTCAGATCGACCGACCGGTCGACCGTCGTCACGAGCACCAAACCATCGCTGACGACCACCACCAAATCCGACACGCCGTAAAGCACAACCGTCGCATCGGGCGAGTGGACGACATTGTCCTGCGCGTCGACGAACGACACGTGGCCGTGCCCGGCGTTGCCCGCCGCGTCGAGCGGCCGCACGCGGCGCAGCGCGCCCCAGGTGCCGACATCGTCCCATCCAAAATCGCCCGGGAGCACCGCGACGCGCTTGCTGCGCTCGAGCACGCCGACGTCGACCGTCACCGGGGTCACCGCCGCGAAAAAACCCGTGAGATCGTCGGCATGCGCGTGGAGTGCCGGGGCGATCTCCGGCGTCAACGAGCGCACATCGTCGAGAAAATCGCCGACGCACCAGGCGAAGATCCCCGAGTTCCAGAGATGGCCGTCGCGCCACATCTCGGCGGCCCGCGCGCGGTCGGGCTTCTCGACGAACCGCGCGACCGCGTTGACCCCGGGTTCGAGCTCCCGACCGGGCTGGATGTAGCCGAAGCCCGTATCCGCCCGGGTCGGCACGATGCCGACGGTCACGAGCGTACGATGCGACTCGGCCACGGCGGCGGCGCGCAGCAGGGTGCGGCGAAATCCCTCGGCGTCGCCGACCGCCCAGTCGGCGTGCACGGAGAGCATGACGGCGTCAGGTCCTTCGCGCCGCGCGATCTCCTGGGCTGCCCAGGCGAGCGCGGCGCCCGTGCCGCCCGCCCGGGGTTCGGCGATCAAGTTCTCGGGTGGAATTTGTGGCAGAAGCTTGGCAATCGCCGGCACCAAGGTGTCATTGGCGAGTATCAAGGTGCGCGCGGGCTCGACGATCGAGCCTAATCGATCGACCGAGTCGGCGAGAAGCGGTCGAGCACTGGCGAGCGGGAGGAGCTGCTTTGGACAAGTGGGCGTGCTTAATGGCCAAAATCGGGAGCCAACTCCTCCGGCGAGAACGACGGCCCACCGACTCATGCGGTATCGCCGGCGGCGTCTTCCGCGGCAAGTCCCACCAGCTCCGCGGCTCGTGCGTAGAGCTTCTTGGGGCTGAACGGCTTCGTCAAAAAGTCGTTCGCGCCGAGGCCCATCGCGCGCGTATGCTGCTGCTCCTGTCCCGCGGCGGTGAGGATGATGCACGGTACGTCGCGCCAACGGTCATCACCTCGCATCGCGGCCAGGACATCGAGTCCGCTCAGCTGCGGCATCATCAAATCGAGCAGCACGAGGCAGATGTCGCTCTCCCGCTCGAGCGCGTCCATCGCTTCCCGCCCGTCGTATGCCAGGGTGACGCGGAACGGTCCCTGTTCGAGCTTCATCTTGATGATGCGCCCGATGTGCGGCTCATCGTCGGCGACGAGAACGTGGCACGCCGGGTTCGGATTGGAGGGAACGGGCACGTGAGTCTAGACGAGCGCGGCGATGTGTTCCCGATTGCGCCGCAGCTCGAACAGCAGTTGCGCGATGTTCGCCTGTGGCGTCACCAGCACCAGCAGCAGCGTTTCGGCGGACAGAACGGCGACAATGGCGAGTCCGTGTTGATGCTCGAGCACCGCGGTAAGCAGATCGCCGCGAGCCGTCGCCGCGCCAAGCTCATCCGCTGGTCCAATGATGGCCGAGATGCGCGCCGCGATGTCGTCAGCGTCGAGGCCGGGGCCAAGCTGGCTGTCGATCAACAAACCGTCGCGCCCGAGTATCAGGGCGGCGTCCACGCCTTCACGCTGCCGAATGGCAGCCACGAGATCGCGAATACTCGGCATTCCCGCTCCACAGCTCCCCGCCAAAGTCGTGGCGAAGCTAGGGCTGCGCGTGGGCGAAGTCAAGCGACGCCAATCGCTTGAAGAATCTCATACGCCGCTCTATTCTTCGCCCTTGAGCTCACCTCATATGACTAACGCATCGACGCGCCACGTCTCTCGGCTAGCCGCGCTGGCGGCGGCCACCCTCGCCCTCGCCGCGAGCGGCTGCAAGGATATCACCGGCCTCCCAGCCTCGTTGCCTGTGATCTCCGACAGCGGGGTCGTGTACGCCATCAATGGCGCGCCGGCCGGTGCACCCACGGCGCTGGAGATGTTCACCGGCACGCTCCTCCCCGCGGACGCCGGCCTGCTGTTCGACTTCGCGTTCGACATCGATTCGGTCGGCCACGTCGTAGTCCTTCCGCAGAGTGTCGTCGCGAACGGCCTCGCCACGACCCACACCGTCGCGCTGCGATCCGACACGATCCCGTACGAATCGCTCACGCGCGCACCGACTGGCGGGTATCGCGCGGATACCGCGCTCGTCACCGTCCCCGGTCGCATGGTGCTCGTCCAGAGCACCAATCCTACGGCGTGCAGCACGTCGCTCACCGGCACGACGATCTACGCCAAGGTGATCGCGGACGTCGTCGACCCGGCGACGCGGCAGCTGATCGTGCGTTACACCATCGATCCCAACTGCGGGTTCCGGTCCTTCGCGTCAGGTATCCCAAAGGATTGATCGGTGCACGATCTCCGGATGCTCCGCGAGCAGGTCGATCTGCTTCGCGACGGCGTTCGCCGGCGGGGCATGCTCGAGACGCTCGAGCCTCAGATTACGCGGGGAGTGGAGCTCGAGCGGGAGCGACGCTCCCTCATCCAAGCCGTCGAAGAGCGGAAGGCGGCGCGGAACGCCGGGTCACAAGAGGTCGCGCGCCGCAAACGGGCGGGTGAGCTCGCCGACGATCTGATCGCGCAGGGGCGCGCGCTGGGCGAGGAAATTGCCGCGCTGCAGCGCGATCTCGACGCGGCCGACGAGCAGCTCCGGAGAATCCTGCTCGAGCTTCCAAACGTGACGCTGCCGCGCGTTCCCGAAGGGGGAGAGGAGCACAACGTCATCGTCAGCGAGTGGGGCACACCTCGCCCGCGCGAAGGCGTGCGGCCGCACTGGGAGATTGGAGCACAGCTCGGCATTATCGACGTCGAGCGCGCGTCAAAGGTCTCCGGCTCCGGATTCGTGTTCTACCGTCGAGCCGGCGTTCGGCTGGTGCGCGCGCTATTGGATTTCTTTATGGACACGCATCGCGAAGAGCATGGGTACGAGGAGGTGTGGCCGCCGCTGCTCGTGAACCGCGCGACGATGACCGGCACCGGGCAGCTCCCCAAGTTCGAGGATGACGCCTACTCGACGCGGAGCGACGAGCTGTTCCTCATCCCGACCGCCGAAGTGCCGGTGACGAATCTCTACCGCGACGAAGTGCTCGATGGAGACGCGATGCCTTCGGCGTTCGTCGCCTACAGCAAGTGCTTTCGGCGCGAGGCGGGGTCGGCGGGCAAGGACACGCGCGGCATACTCCGCACCCACGAGTTCGACAAGGTGGAGCTTGTGCGCTACGCCGTGCCGGAGCATTCAGGCGAACAACACGAGCTGCTCACGCGTCACGCCGAGACGATGCTCGAGCGGCTCGAGCTTCCGTATCGCCGGAAGCTGCTTGCGGCGGGCGACACCGGCTTTAGCTCGGCGATGACCTACGATCTCGAGGCGTGGGCGCCGGGCGTCGGTGCCTGGCTCGAGGTTTCGTCTTGCAGCAACTACACGGACTACCAGGCCCGTCGTGCCAACATCCGCTACCGCCCCGCGACGGGAGGGAAGCCCCGGTTCGTACACACCCTCAATGGGTCGGGACTCGCCTTCCCGCGCACGATCGCCTGTCTGCTCGAGCATCACCAGCGACCGGACGGCACGATGACCGTGCCGGCCGCGCTCAGGCCGTACTTCGGCGCCGACATTCTCTCCTGAACGCCATGCGCCGCGGCAAGCCAGAGCTGCTCGTCGCGACGCTGATCCTGCTGCTGCTCGCCTCGTACATCGTCTACACGCAGCGTGTCGTCGCCAACCTCCGCGCCGACGCGCGCCGGTCGAGCGTGATGTACGCGCGCGTCTTCCATGCCTTCGCCGATTCTACGCCGGGCGGCGAGATCACCGCGCTGCTCGATCTGTCAAAGAGCATCACCGATCAAGGCGTGCCGCTCATCCTCACCGACTTGCACGACAATCCCGGTTTCCACGCCAATCTGCCGTTCGACCGACCTGGGAATCCGGTGAGCCGGGACGATCCGCGCGTGCGGCAGTACATCGCGATCCTCGCCGCAGAGCACCCCCCGATCGTGGATTCGTTGATCGGCAAGGTCTACTACGGCGACTCACCGATCGTGCGGGGCCTGCGCGTGATCCCGGAGTTGCAAGCGTTCGTTGCGGCGATTCTCCTGCTCGCGGGTTTCTACATCATTCGCACGCGGGGCGATGCGGCGCGCGAGCGACTGTGGGCGGGAATGGCGCGCGAGTCAGCCCACCAGCTCGGAACTCCGCTCTCGAGCCTCAGCGGGTGGATCGAGCTGCTCGAGGAGCGCGCGCCCGACGAGACGTCGCTGGCCGCCGTGCATCACATGCGCGGCGACCTCGAGCGCCTCGACCGCGTCGCGCATCGATTCGAACGGATCGGGCGCGAGCCCAAGTTCGACGAGATTGACGTGCCGGCGCTCGTGCGCCGCGTCGTCACGTATTTCCAAGCGCGCGTCCCCACGCTCGCCAACACCGTGGCAATCGAATCCGAGGTCGCTGGCTCACTGCACGTAGTGCGCGGTGATCCGGTGCTGCTCGAATGGGCTGTCGAGGTGCTGACGAAGAATGCGATCGACGCGCTCGCCGGACGCGGCGGGCACGTGCGCGTGTCCGCCGCGCCGGGCCCAGACGACGCGACGGTGATTCGCGTCGCCGACGACGGACCGGGCGTGCCGCGCGAACTGCGCGCACGCGTGTTCGAGCCCGGATTTTCGACGAAACAGAGCGGCTGGGGAATCGGACTCTCGCTCGCCAAGCGCATCGTGGAGGAGAATCACGGCGGCAAGCTCGTGCTGTCGCCCGCAACGCCGGGGGCGACGTTTGAGATTATCCTTCACTGATGTCGACGCTGCTCGAAGATCAGTTGACCGCCGGCCTCAATCCGGCGCAGCGCGAGGCCGTCGTTCATTCCCACGGCCCGTTGCTCGTGCTCGCCGGCGCGGGCTCCGGTAAGACGCGCGTTCTGACGACGCGCATCGTGCGGCTCATCGACGTCGAAGGGGTCGATCCGCGGCGCATCCTGGCCGTGACGTTTACCAACAAGGCGGCGGGGGAGATGCGCGAGCGCATCGGGCGCCTCCTTGGCACCGAACCGGCTGGGATGTGGGCCGGCACCTTTCACTCCATCGGCGCGCGCATGCTGCGCTCGGCGGCGCATCTGGCCGGTCGCACTCCGGCGTTCACGATCTATGACCAGGACGACTCGCTCAGCGTGATCAAGCGGCTGATGGAGCGTCACCGCGTGTCGCCCAAGCAGTTCACGCCGCGCGGCGTCCAGGGCGCGATCTCCGACGCCAAGAACGCGCTCGTGCCGCCCGATGACTACGCGCGCCTGGCCAAGGATCCGCTCGCGCGCGCCGTCGCGCCCGTCTATGCATCGCTCGGCGAGGATTTGCAGCGCGCGAACGCCGTCGACTTCGACGACCTGCTCGTCCTCCCGGTACGACTGCTGCAACAGCATCCGGACCGCCTCGCGGCGTACCGGGAGCGTTTCCAGTACATTCTCGTCGATGAATATCAGGATACGAATCGCGCGCAGTATCAGTTGATCAAGCTGCTCGGCGGGGGACACGGCCAGGTATGCGTGGTGGGGGATGACGACCAATCGATTTACGGGTGGCGCGGGGCCGACATCCGCAACATTCTCGATTTCACAAAGGACTTTCCCCAAGCCGCCGTCGTCCGTCTCGAGCAGAACTACCGCTCCACGCCGCAAGTACTCGATCTGGCGAACGCGGTGATCGCCGCCAATACTGGTCGAATGGGCAAGACGCTCCGCGCCACCCACGCGAGTGGCGAGCCGGTCACTATCCAGCGAGCGCTCGACGAGCGCGACGAAGCGGATTTTGTCGTCAGCGAGGTCATGACGCGGCGGTCGACGACCGGCGCGGCGCTCGCCGGCATGGCCGTGCTCTATCGCACGAACGCGCAGAGCCGCGCCCTCGAAGAGGCGCTCCGCCGGCACGCGGTGCCGTATCGCCTCGTCGGCGCGGTCCGCTTCTACGACCGACGCGAGATCCGCGATCTGATGGCATATCTCAAGCTGATCGCGAATCCATCGGACGACGAGGCGTTTCGCCGTGCCGTCAGCGTGCCCAAGCGCGGCCTCGGCGAAACGACCGTCGAGCAACTCGCGGAATCGGCGCGCCTCGCCGGGCTGCCGATCTTCGAAGCGGCGCAGCGCCGCGATGTCGTCACCTCCGTGCGCCCAGCGGCTCGTACAGCGCTCGCTGAGTTTGTACGAGTGATCGCAATGCTGCGCGACCGTGCGTCGGAAGCGGCGGTGGACGAGTTGCTGCGCGAGCTGGTCGAGGCCATTCGCTTCGGCGATTACCTCCGCGCGGAGGGGCCGGAGTCCGCGGACCGCTTGGACAACGTTCGCGAGCTCATCACCGGCGCCGCTGAGCTCGTGGCCGACGAGCTGGGCGAAGTCGGACTCAGGCCGCTCGATCATTTCCTTCAGCGCGCCATGCTGGTCGCCGACTCGGACGCACTCGCCGCCGGCGCCGATGCCGTGACCCTGATGACGCTGCACAATGCCAAGGGACTCGAGTATCCAATCGTGTTCGTCACCGGCCTCGAGGACGGTTTGTTTCCACTCGCCAAGGCCTACGACGATCCGGCGCTGCTCGAGGAGGAGCGGCGCCTGTTGTACGTCGGCATCACCCGCGCGCAACGAAAGCTCTATCTCACGTTCGCCGAGGAGCGCCGTCGGAACGGCGAGCTGCTGCCCGCGCGCGCGTCGAGCTTTCTCGACGCGATCCCCGAACCGCTCGCCGAGCGGCGCAGCACGATCAAAGTGCGAAGCTCAGGACGCGCGGTGATGCGTGCCGGGGGCGAGTTGGCGTACGGTCGCGGGTACGGGCGCGGTGCGCGTGTCGGCCAAGACGTCGACGACTACTTCAGTCGCCCCTCGCCCGGCGCCCGCCGACCTGGCTCTCCGGTGTCAGGCTATGGCGGGGCTGGCTCGGCGGAAGACGAGTCGCAGGTCGCGCCGACCTTCGTGCCCGGCGCTCGCGTCAAGCATCGGAAGTTCGGCACCGGCACGATCGCCGAGCTCGCGGGAACCGGGCGCGACGCCAAGGTGAAGGTCGACTTCGACGACGAGGCGATCGGGCGGAAGACGCTCGTCATTGCGCAGGCGAATCTCGAGCGGGGCGACGAGTGATGGCCGTGACCATCGATGACGTGCGACACATCGCGGCGCTCGCTCGTCTCGAGATGGACGATGAGCGGGCGGGCGCGCTCATGGCGGAGCTCAATACCATCCTTTCGCACGTCGACGTGCTGTCCTCGGTCGACACGGAGGGCATTGAGCCGGTGGCCGGCATCGGCGCGCAGGCGGCGCCGCTCCGCGCGGACGCGGGCCCGCCGATCCCCCTCGCTCGCCCGATCGCGTCGCTCGCGCCCGAGATGCGGGATGGATTGCTCCTCGTTCCCCGACTGTCGACGCACGAGGATCCGGAGTCGGGGTGAACGTGCCCGCCGCGCTGTCTGCCGGCGAATTGCGCGATGCGGTCGTCCAGCGCGTGCTCGCTCCCGGGGCTGCCGCCGCATCGCTGCTCGAGCGCGCGGCGTCGATCGGCGCCGCCGACCGATCGGGACTCAATATTCTACTATACACGGACGCTGATGATGTTGCGGCGCAGGCTACGGCGGTCCAGGCCGGACTCGATGCTGGACTGCCCGCGGGCGCGCTCGCCGGCGTTCCGGTGGTCCTCAAGGACAATATCGCGACGACCGCGCTGCCGACGAGCTGCGGATCTCGAATTCTTGAAGGATACGTCAGCCCCTACGAGGCGACGGTCGTCACCCGCCTGCGTGAAGCGGGCGCGCTCGTTGTCGCCAAATCGAACATGGACGAGTTCGCGATGGGCTCGTCGACCGAAAACAGCGCCTATGGACCGGCGAGGAACCCGCTTGATCGCTCGCGAGTACCGGGAGGGTCATCGGGCGGTTCGGCGGCGGCGGTCGCCGCGGGCCTCGCGCGCATCGCACTCGGTTCGGAGACCGGCGGATCGGTGCGGCAGCCCGCGGCTTTCTGCGGCGTCGTCGGCGTCAAACCGACGTACGGTCGTGTCAGCCGCTTCGGGCTCGTCGCCTTCGCGTCGTCGCTCGATCAGATCGGCGTGTTCGGCCGAACGGTCGACGATGCCGCGCTCGGACTGCAGATGATCGCCGGTCGCGATCCGCTCGACTCGACGAGTGCCGCCGTGCCGGTGCCAGACTATCGCAGCGCGGCGCGGGGCGCGATGACGGGCATCGTGATCGGCCGGCCGCGCGAATACTTTCCGGATGATCTCGATCCGCGCGTCCGCCAGCGTTGCGACGCCGCACTCGCGGCGCTCGCCGCGCTCGGCGCGAAGATTCGCGATGTGTCGCTGCCGCACTCGCGGTTGGCGATCGAGGTTTACTACATCATCGCGCCGGCAGAGGCGTCGTCGAATCTCGCGCGGTTCGACGGCGTGCGCTACGGCCTCCGCATCGTCGGCGACGGCCTCCGCGGCATGTACGAGGCGACGCGCTCGCACGGATTCGGCACCGAGGTCACGCGGCGGATCCTATTGGGCACGTTCGTGCTGTCGGCCGGCTACTTCGACGCCTACTACCGGAAAGCACAGCAGGCACGGGCGTTGATCGCTCGCGACTTCGCCGACGTCTTCCGAGACGGTGTTCACCTGCTCTTCACGCCGACGACGCCGACGACGGCGTTCGAGCTTGGTGCCCGCACCGAGCCGTATGACATGTACCTGAGCGACATCTTCACCTGCACTGCGAACCTCGCGGGGGTGCCGGCGCTGTCGCTGCCGATCGGGCGCGTCGACGGCCTTCCCGTGGGTGGTCAGCTCATTGCGCCCCACTTCAACGAGCGCCAACTGTTCGCCGCCGCTTTCGCCCTCGAGCGCGCGCTCGGCGACGAGGCTCATCGATGAGCGCTGCACGGGGTGTGTCGCGTAGCGAGCGCTACGAGATGGTCGTCGGGCTCGAGGTGCACGTGCAGCTCGCGACGGTCACCAAGATCTTCTGCGGTTGCTCGACGCAATTCGGAGGCGTGCCGAACGCGAACACCTGTCCGGTCTGCCTCGGACTCCCAGGCGCGTTGCCGGTGCTCAACGAGCAGGCCGTCCGGCTCGCCATTCGCGCCGCGCTGGCGCTCGAGTGCACGATCCGCCGCACGTCCGTCTTCGCGCGCAAGAACTATTTCTATCCCGATCTGCCCAAGGGTTACCAGATCTCGCAGTTCGACGAGCCCCTCGCGACCGGCGGGTGCGTCACGATCGGTACGCGGCCGGACGGATCGCGGGTCGTCGTCGGCATCACCCGCCTGCACCTCGAAGAAGACGCGGGTAAATCGATCCACGACCGATATCTCGGCGCGACCGCGGTCGACCTCAATCGGGCCGGCGTTCCGCTGGTCGAGATCGTGAGCGAACCTGAGCTCCGCGGCGCCGCCGAGGCGGAGGCGTATCTGACGGTGCTCAAGCGAATGCTCGAATACGCCGCGGTCAGCGACGTGAGCATGGAGCGGGGAAGTCTCCGGGTCGACGCCAACATCAGCACGCGCGCGCGAGGCGAGGCCGCATTCGGCACCAAAACGGAGATTAAGAACCTCAACTCGTTTTCCGGCGTGGGGCGTGCCCTCGAGACGGAGTTCGCCCGCCAGTGCGCTGCGCTCGACGCCGGGGAACGAATCGAGCAGCAGACGATGATCTGGGATGCGGCCAACGGTCGCGTAAGCCCGGCTCGCACGAAGGAAGGCAGCCACGACTACAGATACTTCGCCGATCCGGATTTACCGCCGCTCATCGTCACGCTCGAGTGGATCGACGAGATTCGCGGCACGATGCCCGAGTTGCCCGACGCTCGGCGGACGCGATATCGAGCCCAGTACATGCAACTTGGCGACGAGGTAATCGAGCGGTTACTCGTGTCGCCCGCCATCGGCGACTACTTCGAACAGGTCGCTCGTCAGAGCGGCGACGCCAAGGCTGCCGCCAACTGGCTGACGACGGAAGTAGCCGCCGCGCTCAATTTGGCGGGGAAGTCGATCAACGACTTCCCGGTACCGGCGGCCGATCTCGCCGAGCTAATCGTGCTCGTGAACGGTGGCGTCGTCAGCCACACCGCCGCGAAACAGATCTTCTCGTCGATGGCGGCGACTGGAGATTCGCCGCGCCGCATCGCCGAGCGCGACGGGCTGCTCAGGGTGACCGACGACGCGCAGCTCGCGAGGTGGATCGACGATGTGTTCGCTTCAGTGCCTGACGAGGCGGGCCGCTACCTCGCGGGAGAGCGTCGTCTCCAGGGAGTATTGGTCGGCCAGGTGATGAGGCGTTCGCACGGGAGCGCCGATCCCAAGCGCGTGAATCAGTTGCTCGCCGAACGGCTCGGGAAGTAGAGAGGCCGCGACATCTCCGCGGCGTAGCGCAACGCCGACGCGGGCATCCCGAAGTGTCGATCCGCCTCTTCGAGGAGGCGCTGTTCGCCCGCCTGGCGCAGCACCCGGCGGCGCACCTGCTTGGCCAGCCGCAGCGCTTCGTCTCCCGACGGATCGAGGCGCAAGGTCTCCGCGCCGCCCATTCGAATCAACAGGTCGATGATGAAATCGTAAGAGCGCGCGATGTACCGGCCGACGTCGCAGTCGTCGAGATCCCAGCGGCTCTTGTCCATCATGAGCTGAAAGATGCGCTGCCACGATTCGTTGTCGGCCACGATCACCATACCGCGGAAAATTCGCCGGTTGGTCGGCGTGCTGAAGATCGTCGGACTGAGCACACGATCGAGCAAACCGTCGGAGCGGGAGTGATCGAGCAGGATCAGCTCGCGGGCGCGGCGCGCGCACTCCGGACCCAGGTGCGTCTCGAATCGGCTCTCCCAATACGAATGCCCGAGCGACGCAGTGCTCGATGTGACGGCGAGCTGCTTCGGAACGAAGTAGTTGTGCGCGACAGAATCGGCGGCGAGGTGCGACAGGTATCCGAGCCCGAACGCACGCAGCGCGCCGCCCTTGGCGCGTTCGTAGATCTCCATGCCGACGGTCCACGAGTGGCAATGGCGTCCGACCGGTGCGTACTTCTTGGCGATGCTCGTGTCGGCGGCGATCGAGCCGTACAGAAAATCGTGGGGAAACTCGCGCAGCAACTCGGCGACGGCGGCGGGCAGCAGCGCGAGCGACTGCATCACGGCCTCGCCGAGAA
>JBIOHX010000078.1:0-13229 GCA_044449465.1 Gemmatimonadales bacterium
CGCCAGGCTCGCTCGATGGTCGCGCCTTTGACGCGGGAGGTGAGACGCCGCGCCGTGACACCGCGCAGGACGTCCGCTTTCGTGACCGTGATTCCGACGATGCTGCGGCCCGCTACCTCGCGGTCGAGGTCGCGCGCGATCGTCTCGGTCTCAGGCAGCTCCGGCACGGCGAGCCAGCTCGCGCCAGCCAATGTCGGAGCGGAATTGCTTCCCGGCGAACTCGACGGTCGCGGCGTAGTCCTGGCTGAGGCGCCGCGCGTCGTCGAGCGAGTCGGCAACGCCCGTCACCCCTAGCACGCGGCCGGCGGCCGTGACGAGCGATCCATCGGGAGCGCGTTTGGTGCCGGCGTGAAACACGATCACCGCATCGGGCGGCGGCGACATAGTGATGCCGTCGCCGAGACGCGGCCGATTGGGATAGCCCGCCGCGGCCAACGTCGTCGTCACCGCCGTGTCGCGCGGCGCCGGACGCCAGGATTCGTCGAGCCGGCCGCCGCGCGCGACGGTACGCAGGGCGTCCGAGAACGCGCCATCGTCCGGCAGCGTTGGTACAAGGGCCTGAGTTTCCGGATCGCCGAATCGGCAGTTGAATTCCACGACCTTGGGGCCTTCGGCGGTGAGCATCAACCCGACGTAGAGGAGTCCCACGAACGGCTCGCCGCGCGCCCGCATGTTGGCGAGTGTGGGACGCGCCACGCGATCGAGCACGTCGTCTATCAGCTCGGGAGAACGCTCGACGAGTGACACCGGGCAATACGCGCCCATTCCGCCGGTGTTGGGCCCGCGGTCGCCGTCGAGGAGCCGCTTGTGGTCCTGCGCCGGCGGCAGCGGGACGACGCGTTCCCCGTCGGTGAGCACGAACAGCGA
Source organism: Gemmatimonadales bacterium (assembly GCA_044449465.1). GTDB lineage: Bacteria > Gemmatimonadota > Gemmatimonadetes > Gemmatimonadales > Gemmatimonadaceae > JAQBQB01. The sequence continues at coordinate 868 of JBIOHX010000078.1, forward strand.
GAGCTCCTCGCCCTGCATGAATTCCTCGACGAGGATCGTCGCGCCGGCCTCACCGAAGGTGTGCGCGTCGAGCATCGAGCGTGCGGCGTCGCGTGCCGCTTCCACCGTGTCGCAAATAATCACCCCTTTCCCCGCGGCCAGGCCAGATGCTTTGATCACCACGGGCGCCCCGAGCGCGTCGATCGCCCGCGTCGCCTCGGCGAGCGATGTGACGCACACCGCGCGCGCCGTCGGCACGCCGGCGTTCTCCATCACCTCTTTTCCGAACGCCTTGGACGACTCCAGTCGCGCAGCTCCGCGCGATGGTCCGAAAATCGGCAGACTGGCAGCTCGAAAGGCGTCGGCGATGCCCGCGTCGAGCGCCGCCTCCGGGCCAACCAGGGTCCAGTCGACGCTAGTCTCGCGAGCGAGCGAGGCCAGCGCGCCGACATCGGTCGCGGCAACGGGTATGCAGCGTCCCAGCTCGGCGATGCCGGGGTTGCCCGGCGCCGCGAAGATCTGAACTGCGGGATCATCGCGTCGCAGGCGCCAGGCGAGCGCGTGTTCGCGTCCGCCGGAGCCCACGACGAGCACCTTCATCGATTGCGCCACGCCGAGCTGACGGCGTCTCGCGCCTTCGACAGGCCGTCCTTGAACTGGCTGACGGTCTCGCGGGTCTTGTCGCCGTAGTAGCCGGCGGCGTCAGCGTAGTCTTCCTTGAGCGGCTGGTCGCTGTCGCCCTGTCCGCGGCGGATGTAGTCGCCAGCGAGCACTTTGTCGTAGCCGCCGGCGCGCTGCCAACGCAGCAGCTCGGCCGCGCGAACGGTGTGCATGGGGTGCGTGCGCATCACCGTATTCAAGATCTTCAGCACCGTGTCCCATGCGTCGCCCCCGGTCTCGTACTGCTCGGCCTGACGAATGAACTCCTCGACACGGAGCGTGTCGCCGTATTCCTTGCCGCCCGCCAGCTTCATCTCGGCGCTCATCGTCGTGTTGAGATCCTGCGTCACGAGCAGGCCGGCGCGGTCCGACGAGAACTCGCTCTTTCGCGACCACTCGAGCAGCGCGAGCTGAAACGGCAAGAGCGCGGCGGCGGCGAGGAAGGGCAGGTTGCTCACGCCGAAGTAGAGCAGGATGATCGCGATCGTCGTGTACGTCGGGTGGCCGCTCATGATGTGTCCGAGCTCGTGCCCGAGCACGCTGCGCATCTCCTCTTCGTCGAGCACCTCGAACAGCCCGGAGTGGACGACGACGAACGGCTTGTCGAACCCGACGGCCATGGCGTTGGCGATCGGCGTCTGCGTGACATAGAGCTCCGGCCGCTCCGGCCAGTCGAGCGTGGCGAGAACGTCGGTCCACATGGCATTCATGTTCGGCCGCTGACTCGCCGAGACTTTGACCGCATCGCCCAGGAAGAGTTGGCGGATGCCGCGCTCGCCGAAAAAGCCAGCCACCTTGCGCACGATCTCATCGAACCCGGGAATCGCGCGGAGCGTGTTCAGCGCGGCACGGTCGGCCGGGTGCTCCCAGGCGCGAGACGAGATCTGGATGAGCGGAACGCGGTTGGGCATAGAGGCCTCTTGGAGCGTTGGTCGCGGGTCGCGGGAGAACGATTGGGTCGCCGGTAGTCGATCCCGGCGATGAGTTTACCTCGGGGATTCCTACGTTGCTGTGACGCGTACGGTGTCACGCGCCCCATGCCCGGCACCCCGCACCGCGCTCAATCCCTCGAACGCCTGCTCCAGATCGGCCAGGAGGTCGCCCGCCTCTTCGACGCCGCACGACAGCCGGATCAAGCCGTCGCTCAGGCCGAGCGCAGCGCGGCGCTCGGGCGGTACCGAGGCGTGCGTCATGCCGGCCGGTTGGCTAATCAGCGATTCGACGCCCCCCAGCGACTCGGCGAGCGAGAATACCCGGACCCGTTCGAGGACGTGCGCCGCGCGCTCACGCGTTCCGAGCTCGACGCTGATCATGCCGCCGAAGCCGGTCATCTGTCGCCGGGCGAGGGCATGCTGAGGGTGGGTCGGCAGTCCGATGTAGTACACGTTCTCGGCCCCGACCTGGTCAACGAGCCAGCGCGCGACCTCGCGCCCGTTCAGATCGTGCTGGCGCATGCGGAGGTGAAGCGTCTTGGTGCCGCGAAGCGCGAGCCAGGCGTCGAACGGCCCAGCCACCGCGCCGGCGGCGTTGTGGATGAACTGGAGCCGCTCGGCCAGGGCATCATCCCGCACCACGGCGCAACCGCCGATCATGTCGCTGTGGCCGTTCAGGTATTTCGTCGTCGAGTGGAAGACGATGTCCGCGCCGAGCTCGAGCGGGCGCTGGAAGTAGGGCGATGCGAAGGTGTTGTCGACAACGAGCAGCGCCTCGTGGCGGTGCGCGATGTCCGCGGCGGCGGCGATGTCGGTAAGACGCATCAGCGGGTTGCTGGGCGTCTCGACGATGATCGCCCGCGTGGCCGGCGTCATCGCGTCGGCGATGCGCTGGGGGTCGCGCGTATCCACGTATGCGAACGACAGCCCGAGATGCTGAAGTATCTTATCAAACAAGCGGAATGTTCCGCCGTATACATTTTCTCCGCAGACGATGTGATCACCGGCGCGGAAGAGCTTCATGATCGAGTCCAGGCAGCCCATGCCACTAGCGAAGGCGAAGCCATGACGGCCATTCTCCAGGGCGGCGACGTTTCGCTCGAAGGCCTCGCGCGTCGGATTCTTGCCGCGGGCGTACTCGTACCCCTTGTTCTGTCCCAGCCCGTCCTGCACGTAGGTCGACGTGAGGTAGACCGGAGTCATGATGGCCCCGGACAGCGGATCGGGCCGCTGGCCGGCGTGGATGGCCTTGGTCCCGAAGCCGGCGGTCAGATCTTCATCAAATACGCGGGTCATGCCGATACCTAAGATCGGAGACATGCGGAACTTAACCCGGGTTTCGGGACGTCGGAACTCAACCGAGCCTCATGATCGCGATTGACCGAACGGCGGCGCCGGAACAGGCGCCCTACTGCCTCATCGTCGACGACGAGCCGCGGCTGCGACAGGTGATGACGCACCTGATGCGCGGCGACGGTTTCCAGTGCATCGAGGCGGCAAACGGCGTCGAGGCTCTCGCCCAGCTCGAGCGGTATCCGACCACGCTCGTGCTGAGCGATCTCCGGATGCCCAAGATGGACGGCTTCGAGCTGCTCCAGGAGATCCGACAGCGCTTTCCGGACGTGGCGGTGGTGATGATCACCGCGGTGGCCGACGTCGAGAGCGCGGTGAGCTGTCGGGGAATTGGCGCCGCGGACTACGTGATCAAGCCGTACCAGCTCGAGGACGTCCGGGCGCGCGTGGCGCAGGCGCTCGACAAACGCCGGCTCATCCTCGAGAACCGCGCGTACCGCGAGGGCCTGGAAGAGCGAGTCGCCGAGCAGGCCCGCCGCCTCGAGGAGCTCTTTCTCAACAGCGTGCAATCGCTGGCGGAGGCGCTCGAGCTCAAGGACCCGTACACCCGCGGCCACTCGGTACGCGTGAGCCACTACTCCACGGTCATCGCTCGCCAGATGGGACTCAAAGGCGAGATGCTCCGCCAGATCGAGCTCGGCGGGCACGTGCACGACCTGGGTAAGATCGGAGTTCGCGAATCGGTGCTCAACAAGCCGAGCCGACTGACGCCCGAAGAGTACGAGCACATCATGACGCACCCGCTGCTGGGTTGGCGGGTGCTCTCACCGCTTCTCGGCGATACGCCCTACGCGCTCAACATCGTGCGCTCGCATCACGAGCGGTACGACGGCCGCGGTGTGCCGGACGGGTTAGTTGGCGATGCGATCCCGCTCGAGGCGCGCATCGCTGCCGCCGCCGACTCGCTCGATGCCATGACGAGCGACCGTCCGTACCGCGCGAGCGAGATGACCCTCGATATGGCGCTGGCCGAGATCCGTCGCTGCAGCGGGACCCAGTTCGATCCGTCGATCGTCGACGCCGTGATGGCGTCGGCCACGAGCGGCGAGCTGGTACTGCTTCCCAGGAGCGCGACGCATTACGCGGCGCATCTCTAGAGGGGTGCGCGGCGCGGGGCACGGGGCTCAGGGCGCAACCGTTCTGAATCGACGAAAGCGGTCCGGCGCACCTCAGCGGTCCGGCTTCCACGCTTACCTTTCGTTCGTCTTCTAGCGGAGCCACGGCGCGGGATGTCGAGTGATGGCCTGATGGTGAGTGTGTCCGGAATTCGCGGGCGGGTCGGGGACGCGCTTACCCCCGAGGTCGTCGCGCGGTATGCCGCGGGGTTCGGCGCGTGGGCGATGGCGCGCGCCGCGTCGCGGGCCGTGGTCGTCGGCCGTGACAGCCGCGTGTCCGGCCCAATGTTCCATCGCGTCGTTCTATCGGCTCTCCAGTCGGTCGGCTGCGACGTGATCGACATCGGCCTCACCGCGACGCCCACCTGTCAGCTTGCCGTTGAGCACCACCACGCCGCGGGCGGGCTCATGATTTCGGCGAGCCACAATCCGATCGAGTGGAACGCGCTCAAGTTCATCGGCCCAACGGGACTCTTTCTCGAGAACAGCGAAGGCGTGGCAATGCGCGCCTTGATCGAAAAGGGGATACGGCGCGCACGCTGGGATGCGCTCGGCTCCATCCTGGTCGACGACCGTGCGGTTCAGCGTCACATCGATCGTGTCCTATCGATACCGTACGTCGACGTCGAAGGCATTCGTGCTCGACGGTTTGCCGTCGCGCTCGACTGCGTCCGAGGCGCCGGCGCCGTGATCATGCCCGCACTCCTCGATCGGCTCGGCTGCCGTGTGACGGCCATCAATCTCGAGACCGACGGACGCTTTCCACGGCCGCCCGAACCGGTGGCGGAAAACCTCGGCGAGCTGGAACGTCTCGTGCTCGAGTCCGGCGCGGCAATCGGCTTTGCGGTCGACCCGGATGTCGATCGGCTGGCGCTCGTCTCCGATGCCGGGAAGGCGATTGGCGAGGACTTCACGCTGGCTCTGGCGGCGCGACTGGTGCTGCGTCATCGCAAGGGCGTGGTCGTCACTAATTTGTCGACGAGTCGCATCGTCGAGGACGTGGCGATCGCCGCCGGTCTGACCGCCGTGCGGGCGCCGGTCGGCGAGGTGAACGTCGCCGTGCGGATGCGCGAGGACCATGCGCCGATCGGCGGCGAGGGCAACGGGGGCGTGATCCTGTCGGAGGTCCATCTGGGGCGGGACGCGCCGGTGGGTGCGGCGCTCCTCCTACAGCTGCTGCACGAGGAAGGCAGACCCCTGTCGCAGATCGTGTCGTCGCTCCCGCGGTACGTAATCGTGAAGGATAAGCTCGACCGGCCGAACGGCGGGCTCGATTCCGTGTACGAAGCTTTGCGGAATGCCTTTCCGGGCGCGACGGCCGATACTCAGGATGGGTTGCGCTTGTCGTGGCCGGATCGTTGGGTGCACGTACGTCCTTCGGGGACGGAACCAATCGTGCGAGTGATCGCCGAAGCGCCAACAGCCACGGAAGCGCTCGACCTCGTCAGACGGTCGCGCGCGCCACTCGACGCCTTGCGCGACGTCGCCAGCGCGTAACGGCGTCAGAGCGTAGCAGGCGGATCGGAACCTTTAGGGAACTCCACTATGTGCGGAATCGTCGGCTACGTCGGACCACGCGGGGCGACCGGGCTCCTGATCGACGGCCTCAAGCGCCTCGAATATCGAGGCTACGACTCGGCAGGCATCGCGATGAGCAACGGGCACGGCCTCGAGACGCGGAAGGCCAAGGGCAAGATCTCGATGCTCGAGAGCGTCCTGAACGTCAATCCAATCCACGGCACGGTGGGCATCGCGCACACCCGCTGGGCGACCCACGGGCAGCCCAACGAGTGCAACGCACACCCTCAGACCGACTGCACCAACACCATCGCCGTGGTTCACAACGGGATCATCGAGAACTACGGTGCGCTGCGAAAGATGCTGCAGATGCAGGGGCACACCTTCAAATCTGAGACGGACACCGAGGTGCTCGCGCATCTGATCGAAGCGGCGTTCGACGGCAAGCTCGAGGATGCGCTCATCGACGCGCTCAATCTCGTCGAAGGCACCTACGGCATTGCCGTGCTGTCGAGCAAGGATCCGGACAAGATCGTCTGCGCGCGCAAAGGCAGTCCGTTGCTCATCGGATTGGGCGAGGGCGAGTACTACGTCGCCAGCGACGTGGCGGCGATCCTTCAGCACACGCGGCAGGTCGTCTACCTGGACGACGGCGAGATGGGCGTGCTCACCCGCCAGGGCTACGAAGTGCTCGATCTCGACGCGCGCCGGGTGTCGAAAGGTGTGAGTCGGATCGACTGGTCGCTCGACGAGATCGAGAAGGGCGGTTTCGAGCACTTCATGCTCAAGGAGATCTTCGAGCAGCCGGCGACGATCCAGAACACGATGCGCGGCCGCCTCGTGGTCGAGGAGGGCTTCTCGAAGCTCGGCGGCCTGAATCTCACGCGCGACGAGCTCAAGTCGATCGAGCAGATGATCATCACTGCGTGCGGCACGAGCTGGCACTCGGGACTGATCGGCGAGATGTACATCGAGGAATTGGCGCGTATCCGCTGCGACGTGCAGTACGCCTCGGAGTTTCGCTATCGCAACCCGATCGTGAACGACAAGACGTTGTGCGTCGTGGTGTCGCAGTCGGGCGAAACGGCGGACACGCTTGCCGCCATGCGCGAAGCCAAGCGCCGCGGCGCCAAGACGCTCGGCCTCGTCAACGTCGTCGGCTCGACGATCGCGCGCGAGGACGACGGCGGCATCTATCTCCACGCCGGCCCGGAGATCGGCGTCGCGTCGACCAAGGCGTTCACGAGCCAGGTCATCGCGCTGGCGCTGCTCACGCTCAAGCTCGCGCGCCTTCGCACGATGTCGGTGATGCAAGGCAAAGAAGTGGCGGCGGCGATGCTCGAGCTGCCGCAGCAGATCCAATCGATCCTCGACAGCGCCGGAGAGATCGAATCGATCGCCGAACGGTTCAAGGACGCAACCAACTTCCTCTACCTGGGCCGCGGCTACCAATTCCCGGTCGCGCTCGAGGGGGCGCTCAAGCTCAAGGAGATCAGCTACATCCACGCCGAGGGCTATCCGGCGGCGGAGATGAAGCATGGGCCGATCGCGCTCATCGACTCGGAGATGCCGGTGGTGTTCATTGCGCCGCACGACGCGGTATTCGACAAGGTCGTGTCGAACATTCAAGAAGTGAAAGCGCGCGGCGGTAAGGTCATCTGCATCACGAGCCAGGAGGAGTCGGTGCTCGAGGGGATGATCGACTACGAGATCCGCGTTCCGCAGACCATCGACATGCTCTACCCGATTCTGACCGTCATCCCGCTGCAGCTCCTCGCGTATTACATCGCGGTGAAGCGCGGCTTGAACGTCGACCAGCCGCGGAACCTGGCGAAGTCGGTGACGGTGGAGTAGGCCCCGGCGCGCAGGGCCTAAACCGCCCTTGACCAAACAGTATCGCCCATGTACTATTCACATATGAAAGATACTGGCGATGCTGCGGGCCAAGCTGTCGCGGTCGCCGGGCCGACGATCTTTTCGCTGCTCCATGCGGCTCATGCGCTCGAGGATCGGGTCGAGGCAGCTCTCGCCGCGGTCGGGCTTTCCGCTCCCAAGTACAGTGTCCTCACCGAGCTCATTGGGTCGGACAGGCCGTTGTCCCTTGGCGAATTGGCTACCCGACTGGCCTGCGTTCGGTCGAATATGACGCAGTTGATCGACCGCATGGAAGCTGACGGCCTCGTCAAACGCGTTGATTGCCCAACGGACCGGCGCAGCGTGAACGCTGCGATCACCGACCTCGGCGCGGAGCGCCAATCGGCCGGAGCAGCCGCGCTGGCCCGACTCCATCGCGAGTTCGCGGCTCAGGTCGACCTAGGCGATCGCGCAGCCATGGAGCGATTGCTGCGAGCACTCGAGTAGTTTTTTTGAGGTTGTTGTTCATATATGAAAGTTTAAGGTAGGAACAGTTCAGGCGTGACAGACTCAACCTTTCAACCCTCAGGGAACACCATATGAGCACCACCACTTGGACCATCGACTCTTCGCACGCCGAGGTCGGTTTCGCCGTGCGGCATCTCATGATCGCTACGGTGCGCGGCCGGTTCGGCAAGATCACGGGCACCGTCGTTACCGACGACCAGAACCCGCGCGATTCGAAGATCGACGTCACCGTCGACATCGCGTCGATCGACACGCGCCAAGAAATGCGCGACAACCACCTGCGCTCGGCCGATTTCTTCGACGTCGCGAAGCACCCGGCGATGCACTTCGTCAGCAAGCGCATCGAGGGCGACATCACCAAGCACTTCAAGATCATCGGCGATCTCACGATCAAGGACCGCACGCGCGAAGTGACCCTGGACGCAACGCTCGAGGGTGCCGGAAAGGACCCCTGGGGCGGTGAGCGCGCCGGCTACGCGGCAACGGGCAAGCTCAATCGGAGCGATTTCAACCTCAACTGGAACCAGATGCTCGAGGCGGGCGGAGTTGCCGTCGGCGAAGAGGTGAAGCTCTCCATCGACGTCGAGCTCGTAAAGCAAGCTGCGGCCGCTCCAGCGGCGACCGTCGCCGCGTAACCGATCCGACGAACTCCGGTCGAGTGCGGCGCGCCGTCGGACCATCGACGGCGCGCCTTGCATTTGGTAGACTTCTCCGCCGTGCCGTCAACGCCGACCGCGCTGTTCCTTCTCCGCCGCGGAGCTGCTCCACTTTCGTCATGCGTATTCTCGTACAACGCGTGACCCGCGCCGCGGTCCGCGTGAGCGAGCGCACGACGGGCTCCATTGGCGCCGGCCTGCTGGCGCTCGTCGCCTTCACAGACGCTGACGGTGACGAGCAGATCTCCTGGATGGCCGACAAGCTCCTTGGGCTCCGCGTCTTTGCCGATGCCGACGACAAGATGAACCTCGCGCTCGCCGATGTCGGCGGCTCGCTGCTCGTCGTCTCCCAGTTCACCCTCTACGGCGACGCCATCCGCGGCCGGCGTCCGAGCTTCGTCGACGCCGCTCCCCCGGCCGTTGCCGAGTCGCTGTACGAACGCTTCGTTGCCGCATTGCGCGAGCGCGGCGCCAAGGTCGAAACCGGCTCGTTCGGCGCGTCGATGCAGGTCGAGTTGGTGAACGACGGACCGGTCACGATCTGGATCGAACGATGAACGCCCGGCGATGAAGGCGCCGCGTGTAATCCTCGCCTCTGCCTCGCCCCGCCGGCGCGAGCTCCTCGCCTTGATCGGCGTTTCGCATGAAGTTCGACCCGCGGACATCGACGAGTCGCATCGCCCCGGGGAATCGCCGCCGGCATACGCCGAGCGCCTGGCGCGCGAGAAAGCGTCCGCGTTCGATGCGCCCGACGCCATTACCATCGGCAGCGACACTATCGTCGTGGTCGACGGCGACATCCTCGGCAAACCGCGCGACGCCGCGCAGGCGAGCGAGATGCTGCGCCGGCTGAGCGGCCGCTCCCACATCGTGATGACCGGCGTCGCGATCCGGTGGCGCGAGCGCATCGTGTCCGCCGTCGAGCAGGTCGACGTCACGTTCCGCGCGCTCTCGTCGGGCGAGATCGCGCGCTACATCGGCACCGGCGAGCCGATGGACAAAGCCGGCGCCTACGGCATTCAGGGCTATGGCGCCACCATCGTGGAGCGTGTGGACGGCGACTACTTCGCCGTGATGGGACTGCCGCTCAACCGGCTGACGCGACTCGCCGCGGAGATCGGGTTGCGCTACGACTTCGGGCCGTTGCGCGCCGACTGATACGCCGTTTGCCACCGCTCGACGCGGTCCAACACGTCGCGCACCGTGATGCGCGGCATCCGATCGACGCGATTCTCCATGCTGATCGGATAGTTTTCGCCGGAGCCACCGTACGCATCGACGATCAGATCGTGGAACTTGCGGTACGGGCCGGTGCGTTTTGGATTCGTGTAGCCCATCAGGCTGATCACCGGGCGGTCGAGCGCGACGGCCATGTGCAGCGGCCCCGTGTCGGGCGCGAGCACGAGTGACGAGCCGTCGAGGATCGCCACCAGGTTTCGAAGTCCGCTTCCGAGCATCGAGCGCGGTTCATGTTTGGCTCGCTGCATGATGATTTGCGCGGCGTTCATTTCGCGGTGGGACCGCCCGCCGACGAGCACCGGCTCGAGACCGAAATCGAACCAGAGCGCGTCCGCGACCTCCGCCCAGCGCTCGGGGAGCCAATCCTTTTGTGGCTTGCTGGTCGCGACGACGATCGCCGCCGCCGGGCGCTCGAGCGGGGCGAGGAGCTTCCGCTGCGCGACCCGTTCCTGCGGCCAGGGCCCGAGATCCCAAGCGACCGGCTCGTGGGGAACCCCGAGCGCCGCGAGGAATTCGAAATACTGATCCTGCACGTGCTGTTGCGCCCGCGGCGGAATGCGATGCGTCGTGAACAGCCAGTTCATGTCGCGGGCCCGGCCGCGATCGAAGCCGAGCTTGACCGGCGCGCGCGCGAAGCTCGTGACGATTCCCGCCTTGAGGTAGACCTGCAGATCGATCACGAGATCGAAACGCCGCGCCGCGAGCGCTCGGCGAACGTGGGCGAACCCGCGCCAGCCCTTCGACCGATCAAACTCGATGATCTCGTCGACCGAGCGATGCCCGCGAACCAGCGTCGCCGGCCCGGGCTGCAAGACCCAGGTGACGTGCGCGTCCGGCCGATGGCGCTTGAGCGCGTTGATCACCGGCAGCACGTGCACCGCGTCGCCCACGGCGCTCATCATCACCACGCAGATGCGGTCGAGCCGAACGTCGATCATCGCGGCGACGTGATCGGTTGCAGCGCGTCGAGCTCGTGCAGCATCGTCGACGCATCGATGCCCTCGGGCGACGGCCGGCTGATGAGGCGCCACGGGCCAGGTCCCTGCGGGAACGTGCGATCCGGTTGCCCGGGCGCGAACACGCCGACGACCGGCACCCCGAAGGCCGCCGCCACATGGAGCGGTCCCGAGTCGTGGCCGATGAACGCCGCCGCGCGCGACAGCGCCGCCGCCGCGGCGCCGAGCGTGCCGCCTCGGAACTGATCGACATAGAAGCCGCGCGGATGCGTCGGCGACCGCCTCAGCTCGTCGAGCTCCGCCGTGCGGCCGACCCAGAGCAGGGGGATGCCGCGCGCGTTTAAGGCGAAGGCAACCTGCGTCCACACGGCCAGCGGTACGCAACGCCCCCGCGCGCTGGCAAACGGGTGGAGCGCGACGACGTTTGGCGGCAGACCGGCCACGGCGGCCCGGTCGTCCGCGGTAAGGCGCTTGCGATCGAGACCGTAATGAGCGTTCTCCAACGGCATGCCGATCGCGCCGAGCAGGCGCGCTAGCTCGCGGACGACCGGTGCGTGAACGTCCTCCGCCTCGAGCACGTCGGTGAGAAAGAGCGAGTTTCGATGCCGCGCCAAGCCGATTCGCCTCGGGATGCCCGCCGCCGCGACGGCGGCGGCCGTTCGCCACGGCGCGTCCGTGACTAAGGCCAGGTCGTAGCGGTTCCGCCGCGCCGCCCCGATGCTGCGCAGCATCGGCCCGATCGGCGGGCGCGGATGCCCAGGCGCTACGGCCCAGAACGGGTCGGCCGCGATCACCGCTTTCACGTGAGGCACAAGCGCGCCGACCGCCGCCGTGTACCGCTTGCACCAGAGATCGATCGTCGCATTGGGAAACGCCTCGGCGAGCGGCGGCGTGAGCGACGAGGCGAACACCAGGTCGCCGAGGTTCGCCAGGGTGACGATGAGAATGCGCGACGGAGCCGTGTACGCCTTGCGCGAGCGCGCGGCGGCGGACGAAGTTGTGCGGTGCCCTTGAGAATTCTCCAAGTGGATGCCGAACGCGGTTGGCGAGGCGGCCAGCGTCAGACGCTCTTGCTCTCGAAGGAGCTCGTCCGTCACGGCCATGAATGCCTGCTCGCCGCGCGCGCCGGCGACGTGCTTTCGGCGCGCGCGCGCGGCGCCGGCCTGCGCGTCGTCGACATCACTCCGCGTTCCGAGGCGGGGCTCGTCACGGCGCTCCTGCTGCGCCGCGTGATCGAGCGCGAGCGGATCGACGTCGTACATGCTCAGGCCTCGCACGCGTTCGGGTTGGCCGCGCTGGCGACGCTCGGGACGCGCTGCCGTCTCGTCGTCACGCGACACCTGGCGCTCGCGCCGCGCGGCAACGCCGGCACGCGCTGGAAGTACGGCCGAGCCGACGCGGTCATCGCGGTATCGCGCGCGGCAGCCGACGCGCTCGACGCGGCGCGTGTCGCCCGCGTTCCGGTCGACGTCATACCAGGCGGCGTCGAGCCGCGACGATCGGCGGTGCCCGCGTCGCGGGCGCTCCTCGCATCGCTCGGCGTCAGCGGCGAAGCGCCGCTGGTCGTCGGCG
>JBIOHX010000079.1:0-12993 GCA_044449465.1 Gemmatimonadales bacterium
CTCTGCGGGGCCGTAGGCCCCTCATCCGGCCTGGACGCTAAGGTTGCGGCAACGCCTGATTCACGGCGCTGGCCGATTTGACGACCATGTCGAGAACTTGGCGTCGGCTCCGACTTCTCTCTGAACGGCGCCGCAAGGGTGCCGCCAGACAATCCAAGCTCGAGGAGACCGACCGATGAAGTTCATGCTCATGATGCACGCGCCGCGCGGCGCCGGGGAATGGCAGGTCAGCAAATGGAAGCCCGAGGAGCTCAAGACGCATATCGCGTTCATGCAGAGCCTCAACCGCGACCTGGCGGCCGCGGGTGAATTGGCCGGCGCGGAGGGCCTGGCCGGTCCGGGCGACGCGCGCGTGGTTCGCGCGAGCAAGGGCGGCGCGCCCGCGGTGACCGACGGCCCGTTCGCCGAATCGAAGGAATTCCTGGCCGGCTTCTGGATCGTCGACGTGCCCTCGGCCGAGCGGGCGTACGAGATCGCCGCCAAGGCGTCGTCGGCGCCTGGTCCGGGCGGCAAGCCGCTCATCATCCCGATCGAAGTGCGGCAAGTGATGCAGGCGCCGGTGTGACGGTGCAAGACCTTCCGCCGGCCATTGGGCACCTGCTGCGCGACCTCGCGCCGCGGGTGCTCGGTGCGTGGGCGCGAACCGTGACCGGGCGATCCATCATCTCGCCGCGGCCGCAGAGCGCACGACCAGCATGCCGGAGCAGAACTATTTGCGCGCCAAGGTCGCGCGGTTGGCCGCGATGTAGTCGGCGACTTCGGCGCCGTGACCGTCGGGCTTCACTTTCTCGAACACTTTGGCCACGCGGCCTTGGGCGTCGATGACGAACGTCGTCCGCGCGACGCCCCAGTAGAAGCGTCCCCAGAAGAGGAGTTTGGCCCACACGCCATAGCGCTCGGCGACCGCATGGTCTGCGTCGCTGAGCAGCGTGTAGGAGAGTGCGTGTTTCTCTTTGAACTTGCGGTGCTTATTCGGCGAGTCGGGGCTCACACCGAGAACGACCGCGTCGAGTCCCTCGAACCGAGAGAGCGTGTCGCGAATGGAACACGCTTCGGCGGTTCAGCCGGGGGTGTCGTCCTTGGGGTAGAAGAACAACACCACGACGCGGCCTTTGAAGTCGCTGAGTGAAACATGCTTGCCCTGATCGTCCACAGCCGAGAAGTCGGGCGCAATGTCACCAGGTTGAACGCTATTGGTCGCGCTTGGCATTTCGTTCCCTCATTCAGGGCTCACCACCGCCAGGACCGTCATCGCCGCGCTCGTCAGTCGGCCAGTCGCCGTGGCGCTCGCGCTACGCGAGCCTGTTCGCAGAGCTTGCATAACGCTTCGTTGGACATCGCGTCCCAATCGCTCGGGAACGGCGCGAGCCGGCGCTTTTCGAGTTTAGTCGCGAAGCATAGCCACCCGCCGGCGAAATCGGCGCCGAGGCGCACCCGTGATTCCGAATGCTTACGCCGTTCCTCGTCGGTCACCAGACCTGGCCCTGATCGCCGCTCGAGCTTGCCCGGCACCACGGCCCACACATCCCACCGTCTGCCCAAGCGATCAACGACCGTACGATGTGCCATCGGTAGGGGCTTTCCTAAGTGAAGGAAATGCAGACACTTGGAGGGCTGGGGGCACTTTTCTTGCATGGACTGAGCCACTCTTCAGGCCTCCCACCCACCACCCCAATCAGCCCGAGCGCCTGCGATGAAACGTCCTTCACGGCCGCCGGAGGCGCACGTCGATCAACGACGCCGAACATTTACTGATTCGGACGGACGACGATGGCGGGTTCGCGAGGTGCCGAATCCCAGCTACGACCGGCGCGGAGGAACCTGTCTGATCTTTGAATCCACGGACACACTCCGGCGCGTGAGAACCTTCCCTCCCGAGTGGTACGACATGTCCGACGCCGCACTGCTCGAGCTGAGCAACACCGTGTAGTCCCCGCCACTACCACGGCCCTAGGCGCACCCTAGTCGTGCGGCGCCCCGCTATCGCAATCCGCCGGCCGCTGCCACCCGCGCCCCGAGAATCGGCGCCTCGGCTCGGCTGAACGTCGCCGTGAGATGGTCGTCGTCGCGAAAGACGATGAGACCGCGCTGAACCACGGAACAGCGCGCCGCGCGCGGCGGACACACGCGGTCGCCCATGTCGACGAAGGCGATGTGGCTCAGTCCACGCGCCGCTTCATTCTGCGCCGCGATCGCCTCCGGATGGAGAGAGCGCGCGCGGTCGTATGCACAGGCTTTACCCCAGAACGGCGCCCCGCTCGCCCGGCGCGAGAGACAGCTCGGCGCGTCGACACCGGCGACCGGCGTGCCGCGAATGACGACGGTGTTGATGCCGGCGCGCGAGAGCAAGCCATACGTGCTGCGCAGACCATTTTTCCAGGCCACCGGAGTGACTTGCCAGGACGATTGATCGCCCGTCAGCGGCATGTAGTGATCGTAGCTCGAGAGGATCACCATGTCCGGACGCATGGCGACGATTCGCGCGAGCATGCGGCGCCGCCAGTTGGTACATTCGACGTAGCTTCGCTTGAGCGCCGCGTTCACTAGCTCCGGCATGTCGGACACCGGGCAGGCGGGCTTCACCATGGCGTACACCTTCCAGTGCCGCTCGCGCCCCGCGCGGTCGACGGCCGGCAGCCAGTGCTCGGCGTGCGAGTCGCCGAGGAGCACGACCGTCGTGCGAGCGGCGGTGTCGCCGAAGACGCACGGTGCCGTCGGGTCGGTGAGCATCGAGCCCCAGCAGTCGTGCACCATGGCATCGCCGCGCGCGGCGGCGAACGCGCGTTGGGCGGGCGACGACGCGCGCGCCCGCGCGGCGGAGAGGGCCACCGTGGCGAAGAGCGCGGCGGCCAGCGTGCCGCCGAGGGCGTACAGATTGAAGACGTGCGGCCGGTCGCGGAACAGCGCGCCGCGGCGCATCGGCTCTTCGACGAACCAGTGCGTGAGCGCCGCGAGGCCGAGCGCCGCAAGCGACCAGAGGAGCCGGCCGCCTACGCCGATCTCCCAGTCGACGATGCCGCCGAGCACGATCAAGGGCCAGTGCCAGAGATACCAGGTGTACGAGATGCGCCCGAGCCACTGGAGCGGCGCCGTGCTCAGGGCCCGCGTCACGCGGCTCGGCTTGTGAGAACTGGCATTCTCGATCTCATGTGACGCCGCCGCGTGGCCTCCGGCGAGGAGCGCGACGGTGCCAAGCACGGGAAGCAGCGCGGCGAAGCCGGGGTACGGGGTAGCGCCGGAGAGCGTGAGCGTGGCGAGGGCGATGGCGACGAGCCCGCCGATCTGGAGCGCGGTGGCGGAACGCGACAAGCGGGCGCTCGCGGCAGGGGCCGCGTCGAGTGCGACGGCAGCCGCACCGCCGGCGGCGAATTCCCAGAGGCGCGTCGGCATGCCGAAGAAGGCCCACGCCTGCGCCGAACGCGTGATCCAGAGCGACGCGACGAACGACAGCACAGCCGCGGCGCCGATCCAGGCGAGCAGGCGCCGGCGTGTGACGCCGCTGTCGCCGTGCAGCCGGCCGATGAGCGCGAAGAGGAGCGGCCAGACGACGTAGAACTGCTGTTCGACGGCCAGCGACCAGGTGTGCAGCAGCGGGTTGTTCGATCGCGCGTGGTAGTGTTCGGCGCTCGCCGCGAACAGCACGTTGCCTGCGTGGACGGCGACGGCGCGCGCGTCGAACGCCACATCGGGCTGATCGATCGGCGCGAAGAGCCAGAGCGCGAGGACGATGGTAGCAACGAGGACGACGAAGAACGCAGGGAGCAGACGCCGCGCCCGGCGCGCGAAGAAGTCGCCGACGTCGATGTCTCCAGTCTCCGAGACCTCGCGCGCGAGCATCCGGGTGATGAAGTACCCGGAGATGACGAAGAACACATCGACGCCGACGAAGCCGCCGGCAAGCCAGGACACACCGGCGTGAAAGCCCACGACGAGCAGGATCGCCAGGCCGCGAAGGCCTTCGATGTCGGGGCGGAAGCCGGGTCGGTCCGAGGCCATGGCCATTGGTCTACGAGACCGCGGCCGCGAAAGTTGCGCTCGGGCCCTTGGTGACCACGCGCTCCGGTTAGAGCTCGGGTTAGAGCCCGGTTAGAGTTTCTCGCCGCCCATGAGCACGGCCATGATCGCCTTCTGGACGTGCAGCCGGTTCTCGGCTTCGTCCCAGACGCGGCTCTGCGGCCCGTCGATCACGTCGGCCGCCACCTCTTCGCCACGATGGGCGGGGAGGCAGTGGAGGAAGATGGCGTTCGGATCGGCGACGCGCATGAGGTCGGGCGTGACGACGTACCCGGCGAAGGCGCGCTCGCGCACCTTCTGCTCCTCCTCCTGCCCCATCGATGCCCAGACGTCGGTGGTCACGACCTGCGCACCCTTGGCCGCTTCCATCGGGTCGCGCACGATCCGGACTTTGGCCGTCTGCTGCGCTCGTGCCAGCAGATGATCGGCCGGCTCGTAGCCCTGCGGACAGGCGAGGTCCAAGTCGAACCCGAAGCGAAACGCGGCGTTGATCCAGGAGTTCGCCATGTTGTTGCCGTCGCCGATCCAGGCGTACTTTTTGTCGGCGACGTTGCCCAAGTGCTGGCGCACGGTGAGCAGATCGGCGAGCACCTGGCAGGGATGGAGCAGATCGGTGAGTCCGTTGATCACCGGTACGTCGGCAAACTTCGCCAGCTCCTCGATGTCCTGGTGAGCGAAGGTGCGGATCATGATGCCGTCGACGTAGCGCGAGAGCACGCGCGCGGTGTCGGCGATCGGCTCGCCGCGCCCGAGCTGCACGTCGCGCGGCGAGAGAAAGAGCGCATGGCCGCCGAGGTCGAAGGTGCCGACCTCGAACGAGACCCGGGTGCGTGTGCTCGACTTCATGAAGATCATGGCGAGCGACTTGCCGGTGAGCGGCTTCGTGTCGTACTTGGCGTCGCGCATCTTTTCGGCGAGATGAAAGAGCGCGTCGAGCTCGCTGCGCGAGAAGTCGGGGATGGCGAGGAAGTCGCGGTGGCTAGGCGTCGGCATTCGTCGGCGTGGCTCGGGTTGGAAGGAAGCTAACGCCGCTCGCGAGACAGTCACGGGGCGGTCACGGGGCGGTCACGAGAAGACCGCTCGGGAAGCCCCACCGACAAAGGGGAATCCGGATTCGACGGATCACCACGGATCAAACGGATGGGTCGTATCGGCGCTCGAGGGTGACGAGGCCGGGCTGTGATTTTTGGGGATGCGGGGTGGGTGCGTTGCGCCGTGAACGCTTACCACGTCCCACGTCCCACGATCCACGATCCACGATCCACGATCCCCTACAGGATGTACTTCCTCAGATCCTCGTCCTCCACGATCGCCTTGAGCCGCTCGCGCACGACCGACGCGTCGACGACGATTTTCGCGGAGCCACGGTCGGGGAGATCGAACATGACGTCCTCGAGGAGCGTGGTCATGACGGTGTGCAGGCGGCGCGCGCCGATGTTCTCCATGCGATCGTTGACGAGCGCGGCGATGCGCGCGATCTCGGCGATGCCGTCGGTCTTGAAGTCGAGCGTCGCGCCGTCGGCTTCGACCAAGGCGGCGTACTGTTTGGTGAGCGCGTTCTCCGGCTCCGTCATGATGCGGACGAAATCCTGCTCGGTGAGCGGCTTGAGCTCGACGCGAATCGGGAAGCGGCCTTGCAATTCGGGAATGAGGTCGCTCGGCTTCGAGACGTGAAAGGCGCCGGCGGCGATGAACAGCACGTGGTCGGTCTTCACCAGGCCGTACTTGGTCTGGACGTTCGAGCCCTCGACGATCGGCAGCAGATCGCGCTGCACGCCTTCGCGCGACACGTCGGGCCCGCCGACCTGCGAGCGCTCGCCGGCGATCTTGTCGATCTCGTCGAGGAAGATGATGCCGAGCTTCTCGACCCGCTCGAGCGCGTCGGCGGTGACGTCCTCCAGGTCGATCAGCTTCTCGAGCTCCTGCTCGAACAGAATGCGGCGCGCCTCGGAGACCTTGACCGTGCGCTTCTTCTTGCGCTTGGGCAGCATCTCCTTGAGCATGTCGGAGATGTTGTCCATCCCTTCGGGCGCGCCCTGCGACGCCAGGACATCGAACATCGGCGACGATTGCGGCGTGACCTCGACCTCGATCTCGCGGTCCTCGAGCTTGCCGTCCATCAGTAGCTGCTTGAGCTTGTCGCGCGTCCGCTTGTAGCGCTCCTGCGCCGGATCGGCGGTCTCTTTGACCACGGTGCCGGCGCCGGAGACGAGAAACACGTTCAGCGGATCGTCGGCGGGCGCCGTGGCAACCGGCGCCGGCGCCGCCTCCCCTTCAGCTGTTGCGTTCCGCGCCCCCCGTCCCACGTCCAACGCCGCCGGCGGCGGCAGCAACAGATCGAGCAGCCGCTCGTCGACCCGCTCGTGCCCCAGGTCCTCGACCTCCGACTCGCGCTCGCTCCGCACCATGTCGATCGCACTCTCGACCAGGTCGCGCACCATCGATTCGACGTCGCGGCCGACGTAGCCGACCTCGGTGAACTTCGAGGCTTCGACTTTGATGAACGGCGCGCCGGCGAGCTTGGCCAGCCGCCGAGCGATCTCCGTCTTACCGACGCCGGTCGGGCCGATGAGGATGATGTTGTTGGGCGAGATCTCCTCGCGGATCGCCTCGGGTGCGCGCTGGCGGCGCCACCGGTTGCGGAGCGCGATGGCGACGGCCTTCTTGGCTTCGGCCTGGCCAACGATATAACGATCGAGCTCGGCGGCGATCTGCCGCGGCGTGAGATCGGCGAGCTTGGCGAGGGCCTGCTGGGTCCTATTCGAGGCCATGGGACCCTGCGGAGAGCGACGTGGAGACCGGCATCAACTCGTTTCTAGAACTGTGATGTTGGTATTCGTATAGATGCAGATCTCGCCGGCGATGTGCATCGCCCGCTTCACGATCTCGGTGGCGTCGAGCTGCGTGTTGTCGATCAGGGCGCGGGCGGCGGCGAGCGCGTAGGAGCCGCCCGAACCGATCGCCAGCACGCCGTCGTCCGGCTCGATGAGCTCGCCGTTGCCGGAGACGATGAATCCGTGCTCCCGGTCGGCCACGATGAGCAGCGCCTCGAGCCGCCGGAGCACGCGGTCCGACCGCCAATCCTTCGCCAGCTCGACCGCGGCCCGGGCGAGGTTGCCGGGATACCGCTCGAGCTTCTCCTCGAACTTGTCGAACAGCGTCATGGCGTCAGCGGCGGCACCCGCGAACCCGGCGACGATCTTGCCGCCCTTGATCACGCGCACCTTCTGCGCGTGCGACTTCATGACCGTCTCACCGACGGTGACCTGCCCATCGCCGCCAATGGCGACCTTACCGTTGCGGCGGACGGCGAGGATGGTAGTGGCGCGGATTCGCGGGAGGCCGGGCATGATGGACAAAGGTAGCGGCGTGGGGCGTTGGACGTGGGACGTTGGATGTGGGACGTGGATCGTGCGGCGTGGAGCGTGGATCGTGGATCGTGGATCGTGGATCGTGGTGAGCGTTCAAGGCGCAACGCACCCACCCCGCGACCCAAAAAATCACAGCCCCGCTTCGTCACCCTCGAGCGCCGCTACGCCCGATCCGTTTGATCCGTAGCGATCCGTCGAATCCGCATTCCCCTTTGTCGGTGGGGCCAGCCCGAGCGGCCCGTCGGGCGTCCGGTTGTTACGGCGTCCCGAGCGGCCCGTCGGGCGTCCGGTTGTTACGGCCTCCCGAGTGGCCCGTCGGGCGTCCGCGCCGCCGAGGCTAAGGAACCTCAGCTCTCGTCCTGCTCCTCCCTGCGCCGAAGCGGGCCGCGATTCGATATCGCCTGCCCCAGGTACCGCCAGTTGCGCAGCACGCCGTACAGCAAGAACACCGTCCCCACCATCACCGCGACCACCGAGTAGCGCCACGTGTCGCGCCCGATGAAGGCCGCGGCCATGCCGCAGATGCCGAGTCCGATCGCCGCTTCGCCCCCTCGGCGCCGTTCGACCCGCGGCCGGCGGCGGCGCTCGCGCTTGACGATGATCTCGTCCGGGGTCCAGGCGTCGAAAACGAGGCCGAGACCGATGATGCCGACGACGATGCCGGCGATGAGCGGGATGAGCTCGAGGCGCATGCGCATTGTCGAGGCAGGTTTCGTGCGCGGGTGCGGGCGCGTTCCGGAGCAGTCTTGACACCGCCCGCGCGATTTCCCATGTTGTCGCCAAACCTAGTTAGGCGACGACATGCCCCGAGATTCCAGCGACCTCCTCCACGGCACCCTCGACGTTCTCGTCCTCAAGACCCTCTCCTGGGGACCGAAGCACGGCTACGCCGTCGCGGATTGGATCCATGAGACGACCAGCGGCGAGCTCGAGATCGTCGATGCCGCGCTGTACAAATCGCTCCATCGCCTCGAGGACGCCGGCGCGATCGCCGCCGAGTGGGGCATGTCCGACACATCACGCCGCGCGAAGTACTACTCCCTCACCGCCAGGGGACGGAGGGTTCTGCGCGACGAAGCCGAGACGTGGCGCCGCTACGCCCACGCCGTCGGCACGGTCCTCGGCAAAGCATGAGGCGCGCATGAGCTTCTCCGACCGGCTGCCGCGCGGCGTTCGCCGCTTGTTCCGACTCCCGCCGAGCTACGCGCGCCGCATGCGCGATCTCGACGACGAGATTGCCTTCCACCTCGACACGCTCGTGGCCCGGCTGCGAGCGCAGGGCCTCTCGAACGAGGACGCGCGCGCCGAGGCAATGCGGCGTTTCGGCAGCGAGGAGGACCTCCGCGCGTATTGCGAGGGCATCGCCGCCCGTCGCGAGCCGGTGCGGCGCCTGCGTCAATGGACCGACGAGTTGCGGCACGATCTGCGTTACACGCTACGCCAGATCGCGCGAGCGCCGGCGCTCACCGCGACCGCGTCGATCGTTCTCGCGATCGGGATCGGCGCGAACACCGCCGTCTTCAGCATCGTCCAGCGCGAGCTGATCGCCCCGATGCCGTTCGCCGACGGCAACCGCATGGTCACGTTGTACGCGTTCAGCGGCAGCGGTCGCATCTCGATCACGCCGACGCGCGACCTGATCGGCGCGTGGGCGGACCGCGATCGATCGGTCGAACAGGCGGTCATCTTCGAGGACACACCGTTCATCCTTGGCGATACCACGACTGGCCCGCGCGAGGAGCTCGAGGGCGCCGCCATTCCGCCCAACGCCATTCCGTTCGTCGGCATCCGACCGATGCTCGGCCGCGCCATCCAACCTGCCGACACCGCCGCCAGCGCCACGCCCGTCGTACTGCTCGGCGAGAGCGTGTGGCGCCGCGACTTCGGAGCATCGACGGACGTTCTCGGCAAATCGGTCTTGTTGAATGGCAGCGCGTACACCGTGATCGGCGTGATGCCGAAAACGTTCTTCATGCCGTTCGTCCAATCGACGGACGCATTCGTCGCGCTGCGCGGCGTCGGTCTCGGAAGACTCACGGGCATCGCGAAGCTGCGCGCCGGTGTGACGATCGACGACGCGAACCGCGAGATGAAGGCGCTCTTCCCACCGAATAGCGAGCTGAATCCGTTTGACGAGCCGCCGCGGCTCATGCGCGCCCGCGACATGATTGGCACCACGCAGCGGCAGACGATTCTGATGCTGTTCGGCGCGGTCGGCATCCTGCTGCTGATCGCATGCGCGAACGTCGGGAACCTGCTGCTCGCTCGCTCGTGGTCGCGACAGCGTGAGTTTGCGGTGCGCGCGGTGCTGGGCGCGGGTCGCTGGCGCATTGCCCGCCAGGTGCTGACGGAGAGTGTGCTGCTGGCGGTGGGCGCCGGTGCGCTGGGCATTGCGACCGCATACGTCGCGTTGCGCGGCATTCAAGCCGCGCTGCCCGAAGGTGCAACAACGTTTTCTGACGTCCACATTCAAGCGCCCGCGTTTTACTGGACAGCTATCGTCTCGATCATCGCGGGGCTGTTATTCGGCGCCGGACCGGCCGTCGCCGCCGCGGGCGAAGACGCGGCGGAGTCGCTCAAGGCGGGCAGCCGGAGCGCATCGGCGGGATCCGTGATGCGGAAGCTCCGCGGCGGCCTCGTCATCGGCGAGGTCGCGCTCTCGGTGGTCCTGCTCACCGGCGCAGGGCTGCTCGTTCGAACGCTCATCGCGATGGACCATGTGAACATCGGCTTCGAGCCACATGGCCTCGTGAGCACCTTCTTCTATCTCAATTCTCCGGCGCTGTCGAACGTCCGGGCGCGGCGCGCAGCGCTCGACGCGGTGTTGGAGAACGTGAAATCAATTCCCGGCGTGCGCGGGGCGATCTACGCCGGGAACATGCCGCCCGACTTCGCCATCGCGATGGGCGGCTTTGCAGTAGAGGGCCGCGCGACCGCGACGGCGGACAGCCTCGCGACGATCGGCGTCAACGACGTGACGCCCGACTTTTTCGCCTTCGCCGGCATCCCCCTCCAGCGCGGTCGCAGCTTCGCGCCCATCACCGAAGTGACCGACCGCTACGACGTCAGCGAGGTGATCATCAACGAAAAGCTCGCCCACCGACTGTGGCCGAACGGCGACGCGCTCGGCGCGCGCGTGCGAAGCGGCAAGGGACCGTGGGGGACCGTCGTCGGCATCGTTGGCGACGTGCGCGTCCAAAGCGAAGACGGCCGCGGCCGATTCAACAAGGATCTTCAGGTCTACATGCGGATGCCGGGGGCGCCGCCGGGAGTCAACCTTCTCACACGGAGCGATTTGCCGGCGAACGTGCTGCTGCCGGCCATCGCCAAGGCGGTGCGTGGAGCAAGCGCCTCGATCCGAACGTCCAAGCCGATTTCCGCCGAGGCGCAGTTGAGCAAGCAGACCGATCTACAGCGGTTCATCTTGCGATTGATCGGCGTGTTCGCGCTGCTCGCGGTCGTGCTCGCAATGGTTGGGTTGCACGGTGTCGTGGCGTTCTCGGTGCAGCAGCGGACGCGCGAGATCGGCGTGCGGGTCGCCCTTGGCGCGCGAGCTACGGATGTGGTGGCTCTCGTGCTACGTCGGGCGCTCGGGCTTGCTGTCGGTGGCGTCATCGTCGGCGTCGGAACGGCGGTGCTTGCCACGCGCGCGCTCATCGCGGTCCTCCATGGCGTCTCGCCTGGAGACCCCATCACGCTTGGCGCGGTGGCGGCCGCGATCCTCAGCGTGGCGCTGCTGGCGGCATGGGCACCCGCGCGCCGAGCGGCGCGGCTCGACCCGGTGGAGGCGTTGCGGGCGGACTGAGCTCCGGGCCTAAATTCCTGGAGCGCGGCAGAAACCTTTGACCGCCGAACGAGTACGGTTGGCCATCTCGTAAATGAGCTGACAGATGCGCCTTGGCCACACCTTCTCCTACGCCGTCCGATCGCTGCGCCGCGCCCCGCTGTTCAGCGCGTCGGTCGTCGTAACGCTCACCGTCGCCATCGGCTCGGCGGCGGCTATCTTCAGTCTGTTGAACGGCGTGCTCCTGCGGCCGCTCCCGTTCGGTCACGCGGACCGGCTGGTCGGGGTCTGGTTCGACATGGCCTCGCTGTCGCTGAACCACGCGCAGCAGACGCCGGGCACCTACGAGACCTTCCGGCGATATGCGCGGACGATCGACGCGATCGGTCTCTATCCGGAGGGGTCGGCCAACGTCAGCGACCCCGACGGGCGCGGGGATCCCGAGCGCATCAACACGACATGGGCCACGGCGAGCACGATCCCGCTGCTCGAGATTTCCCCGCTCGTCGGCCGCACGTTCTCCAAGGCGGAGGATGTTCCGAATGGTCCGCGCGTCGCCCTGATCAGCGAGGGATACTGGCGGTCGCACTACGCGGCGGACAAGAACGTGGTTGGCAAAACGCTCATGATCTACGGCCGGGCGACGACGATCGTCGGCGTGATGCCGGCGCGCTTCCGATTCCCCGGCGCGGCGACCGAGATCTGGCTGCCGCTCCAGCTCGACCTGAACAATCCATACAGCGGCGGCTTCAGCTACAACGCGGTGGCGCGGCTCAAAGCCGGAGTGTCGATCGAAGCGGCGCAGCGCGATTTCGCGACCGTGCTGCCGCGCACGGTCGAGGTGACGCCGAATCTCACGCCGACCGTGCCGATGAAGATGGTGCTCGATCAGGCCAAGCCGGTCGTGCAAATCGTGCCGATGCGCGACGACGTCGTGGGCAACGTCTCGAGCGCACTGTGGATGGTCGCCGCGGCGGCGCTCGTGCTGCTGCTCGCGGCGTGCGCCAACGTGGCAAATCTCCTCCTCGTCCGCGCCGACGCGCGGCATCGCGAGCTGGCCGTGCGATCGGCGCTCGGCGCCGGCCGCGCGCGCGTGCTCGCGCACTTCTTCACGGAGTCGGCGGTGCTGACGGGCCTGTCGTGCGCGCTGGGGCTCGTCGCGGCGTGGGCCGGCATTCACGCACTGGTGACCGCGGGACCGTCTCAGATTCCGCGATTGGCCGAAGTGCACATCGACGGCGCGGTGGTGGCATTCACGATCGCGGTCGGCGTACTCATCGCGCTGGCCTCGAGCGCCATTCCGGCGCTGCGGTTCATGCGCGCCGATCCCTTGTCGGGGCTACGCGACGGCGGCCGCGGGGGAACAGCGGGCGGGCATCGCCAGCGCGCGCGCGGCGCGCTCGTCGCGGCGCAGGTGGCGTTCGCGCTCGTCGTGCTCTCCAGCTCGGCGCTTCTCGTGCGCAGCTTCCAACGCCTGCGCGCCGTGCATCCTGGCTTCGAGGCGAACGGCGTGGCGACGCTCTGGTTCATGCTGCAGTCGCAACGATATCCGAGCGACACCAGCGTCGTCCAATTCGCGGCTCGACTCATCGCTCGCGCCGCGCAGGCGCCCGGTGTGACGCGCGTCGGGGTCGGCTCCTGGTTGCCGCTCGAGGAGAACGGGCAGAATCACGACCCGGTGTACGTCGAAGGAGAGGCGTCGCCGGCGAAGATTCCACAGCTCGCCAGTTACCTGAGCATCGACAGCGGATACTTCGGCGCGATGGGCATTCCGATCATCGCCGGGCACACGTTCGATCGGATCGAGCGGCAGCGCGCCGGCGA
>JBIOHX010000080.1:0-12925 GCA_044449465.1 Gemmatimonadales bacterium
CCGGCGCCGCGCGCCAGGCCGACGTCGCGCGATCTGCCGCGAGAAACAGCAGGCCCCGCACACTTGTGCCGCCGCCGAGCAGCGCGTAGCGAACGGCGTCGCCTACCGCCGGTCCGAGTGCGTTCGCGTACGCACCGGCCAGCGCCACCAGGGCGCGATCGATCGCCGCGCGGTCGGCCGTCCAGTCGACGGCCGTCGTGCTACTCACGCGGCTCGACGTCGAAGGTGCCGTCCGCCTGCTCGACGAGGCGTTGGACCCGAGCTTCGGCCGTCGCCAACTCCGCGGCGGCGGCACGCAGCGACTCGATTCCCTCTTCGAACAGCTCGAGCGCGCGGGATAGCTCCACGCCATCGGCCTCGAGCTCGGCGGCGATCTTCTCGAGACGGGTGAGACGCTGCTCGAACGTCATGTCGGCTCGGGTCACGGGCTCGGGTTGGCGCGCGCCGGCACGACGCCGTCCCGCACTACGAGCTCGAACGGCATGTCCGCTCCGAAGTCGCCGCTCTTGGCGAGCGTCGATCCCGACGCGTCGCGCGCCACCGCGTACCCGCGAGCCAGCGTCGCCAAGGGACTCAGCGCGTGGAGTCGCCCTGACACCGCGCCAAGCGCCGACTGACGTCGCGCCACTTGCTGAATCGCGGCGGCGCGCACCTCGCGCGCGGCACGCTTGGCGGAGTCGGCTCGGTCGCGCAGCACGCCACGCGCGCCAGCTGAAAATCGATATGAGAGCTTTCGCAATTCGCTCGTCAGCTCGGTCCGCGAGCGCGTCGCCGCCTCGGCGGCGGCCGACGGCGTGGCCGCGCGATGGTCGGCGACGAGATCGCAGATCGACACGTCGACTTCGTGCCCGACCGCCGAGATGGTCGGCACCCGACAGGCGGCCACCGCGCGCGCCACCCGCTCGTCGTTGAACGCCCAGAGATCCTCGCGCGAGCCGCCACCCCGGCCGACGATGACCAGGTCTGCTCCACCCCATCGGTTCACCTGGTCGAGCGCGTAGCACAGCTCGTCCGGCGCGGAGTCCCCCTGCACCGCGGCCGGCACGACGACCAGACGCACGTTCGCGCCCCGCCGGCGAACCACGGCGACGATGTCGTGCAGCGCGGCGCCGTCCGGACTCGTGACCACCGCGATCACGCGGGGAAAGCGTGGCAGCGCCCGCTTCCGTTCCGGCGCCAGCAGGCCGTCCGCCTCGAGCCGAGCACGCGTGATCTCGAGCGCCTTGCGCCGTAGCCCGTCGCCCTCCGCCTCGATTTTCGCGACGGTGAATTGCATTTCCCCGCGCGCCGCGTACACGGTCAACCGCCCGAACGCCACGACCTGCATCCCATCGTCCGGCGACGCAGGAATTCCGCGCTGATCGCGCTTCCAGACCACGGAGCGGATTTGCGCCGTACCGTCGCGCAGGCAGAAATACCAATGGCCGTTGCGGTGCGACTTGAAGTCGCTCACTTCGCCGCGCACCCACAGCGGGATGAACGCGCCTTCGATGACGTCCTTGGCGGTCTGCGTGAGCGTCGTAACGGTGATCGCCGACCGCATCGACTCGCCCGGATACTCGCCGAAGTTGACGAACTCCGACTCCGGCTCGCTCACCACGGCGTCGTGCACCGCGGGCTCACGGTCCGCAGGCGGTAGCTGCGTTGGCGCGGCGCCGAAGAGGTCGAGCGAGTCGGCGCCGCGACGCGGTGGGCGTCGGCCCGTCATCGCGCCGCCGCCGTGTCGGTGTTGCGCGAGAGCTGGTCGGCGGCGCGCACGGTGTTCGACATGAGCATCGCAATCGTCATCTTCCCGACGCCGCCGGGAACCGGCGTGATGAGCGAGGCTACCTGACGCGCCGACTCGAACGCGACGTCGCCGACGAGGCGAGTCCCACTCTTCTTCGTCGCGTCGGGGATCCGGTTCATGCCGACGTCGATCACCACCGCACCCTGCTTCACCATATCGGCGGTGACCATCTGTGGCCGACCAGCCGCGACGATGAGAATGTCGGCGCGCCGCGTGTGTTCGCCGAGATCGCGCGTACGGCTGTGGCACACCGTCACCGTGGCATCCACACCGGCCTGGATCATCAGCGCTGCCATCGGCTTGCCGACGATGTTGCTCCGACCCACCACCACACAGTCGGCGCCTGCTGTCGGCACGCCATACGTCTGCAGCATGTAGAGCACGCCCGCGGGTGTACACGGCGCGAATCCGTCCCGCTCGCCGATCGAGAGCTTGCCGACGTTCACGGGATGAAAGCCGTCGACGTCCTTGTCCGGGCGAATGCGCCGCACGATCGCATCGGCGTCGATCTGCTTGGGTAGCGGCATCTGCACGAGAATGCCGTGCACTGCCGCGTCGGCGTTCAATCGATCGACGACGTCGAGCAGCTCGCTTTGCGTAGTCGTCGCCGGGAGCCGCAGCGTCTCGCCGTGCATGCCCAGCTCGCGACAGGTCCGCTCTTTTGAGCCAACGTACACGGCGCTCGCCGGGTCGTCGCCCACTAGCACTACGGTCAGGCCCGGCGTCACGCCGCGCCGCGCCAGCTCGGCCACGCGCAGCGCGACTTCCTTCGTCACACGCTCGGCGAGCGACGCTCCGTCGATGATGCGCTCGTCGACCGCTTCAACGGGCATAGTCGACTGCCCGCGTCTCGCGAATCAGCACCACCTTGATCTGCCCCGGGTACTGCAGCTCGGACTCGATGCGCCGGGCAATCTCTTCGGACATCGTCGTCATGCGGTTGTCGTCCACATCGTCCGGCAGCACGATCACGCGCACCTCACGTCCGGCTTGAATGGCGAACACCTTTTCTACGCCCTTATAGCTGGCCGCGATCTTTTCGAGCCCCTCGAGGCGCTTTACGTACGTCTCGAATGCCTCGCGCCGCGCCCCCGGACGCGAGCCCGAGATCGCGTCTGCCGCCTGCACCAGCACCGAAATCTCGCTCTCGTGCGGCACGTCGTCGTGGTGCGCGGCGATGCAGTTCACCACGAGCGGGTGCTCGTGGTATTTGGTCGCCACTTCCACACCGAGCTGTACGTGGGTGCCCTCGTGCTCGTGCGTCAGAACCTTGCCCACATCGTGGAGCAGGGCGCCGCGGCGGGCCATGGGAACGTCGAGCCCCAGCTCGGCGGCCATGATTCCCGCCAGCCAGGCGACTTCCTTCGAGTGCTGCAGAATGTTCTGGCCGTAGCTCGTGCGCCACCGCATGCGGCCCACGAGCTTGATGAGCTCGGGGTGCAGGCCATGTACACCCGCGTCGTACGCGGCCTGCTCGCCGGTCTCGACGATCTGCGTCTCGATCTCTTTGCGCGACTTGTTGACGACCTCCTCGATGCGCCCCGGATGAATCCGGCCGTCTGACACGAGCTTCTCGAGGGCAAGGCGCGCCGTCTCGCGGCGGACCGGGTCGAAGCACGACACCACCACCGAGTCCGGCGTATCGTCGATGATCACGTCGACGCCCGTCGCCAGCTCGAACGCGCGAATGTTGCGCCCTTCGCGGCCGATGATCCGGCCCTTCATTTCGTCGTTCGGCAGCGAGACCGCCGACACCGTGCTCTCCGCCGTGTGTTCGGCAGCGATGCGCTGGATCGCGAGCGCGATGATCTTCTTCCCCTCGCGCTCGGCATTTCGCTTGGCCGATTCGCGAATCTCGCGAATCCGGTTGGCTGCGTCGGCCTGGGCTTCTTCCTCCATCCGGCGGATCAACTCGTTCTTCGCGTCCTGGGCCGACATGCCGGCCATCTGCTCCAGCCGTCGGCGCTCCTCGCTGGTCAGCCGCTCCAGCTCCAGCTCGCGGTCCTGAACGGTCTTCTCTCGCCGGCCAAAATCGCTCGCGCGTCGTCCGAGCTCCTTGTCGCGTTGCTCGAGCAGCTCGAATTTGCGGTCCAGCACGCTCTCGCGCTCGCCAAGACGCCGCTCGTCCCGTTCGACCTCCTCGCGTCGCCCGCGAACCTCCGTCTCGAACTGCTCGCGATGCTTGATGAGCTCTTCTTTGCCGGCGACGAGCGCCCCTTTGCGCAGATTCTCCGCCTCGCGCTCCGCTTCGTTCACGATGCGGCGCGACGTCTCCTCCGCGGTCGCCTTGGCGCT
Source organism: Gemmatimonadales bacterium (assembly GCA_044449465.1). GTDB lineage: Bacteria > Gemmatimonadota > Gemmatimonadetes > Gemmatimonadales > Gemmatimonadaceae > JAQBQB01. The sequence goes on from JBIOHX010000080.1 coordinate 4,085, forward strand.
CACCTGTTTGTCGTGCTCTCCCTTCGTACCGGCGCGCCGACCCACAATAAAAAATGCCGGCGACGCAACAACAATGATTGCGCCAAGCACGGCAATGATGATCGCGTACATATGGAATCTATGCTCCACCGCGACGGCCGGTCGCAGAATAAGGAGAACCACGTCACCCGTAGCGCCGTCTCTGCGTGCGCTCCGACGTCACACCGGCGAAGGGTGGGACGTGGGTTTGCGCTAACTACAAAGCGCGCTTTGACCTACGGGCAGGCTTGGCTACCGGCGCTAACCTACGCCCGGCCGGGGCAAAAGGCAATGAAGGGTCTGCCTAGTGTCGGCTCGTCCCAGCCTGGCGCTTGGCCGGCGGAAGCAGTGGACGCACGTAGTCGCTCATCGACTCGATCGACAGAGTCGTCTCCTCGAGAGCCGCTTTGGCGTCGAACAGCTCCGCCGTAACCTGGAGCGCGGCGAGCACCACTGCCCGCTGCGACTCGACCACCGAACCCGCCGACATCACATACCGAATCGCCTGATCCAGGTATTGCGCAACAGCCTTCGCATGCTCGGGCGACGCGTCCGTGCGGATCGCGTACTCCTCATTGAGAATGTTGACGCGGGCCGTGTGCTTCTTGGCGCTCACCGGTCACCCCCTTGAGCCTGCTGCCGCAAGAACTTCACGCGATCGAGCATCTGCTTGGTACGAGCGCCGGCCGCATCGAGTCGCTTACGCAGCGAACCATTCTCTCGTTCCAGCTTTGAGATCCTTCCAGCCATCTCGATGCTCGCGGCGCCGCCGTCGCGTCCTTCGAGCTCCTTGAGCTTGGCCTCGGCGGCGTGTGCCCGGCGACGAAAGCTGGCGAGCTCTTCGCCGAGGTGCTGCAGCAAGACTTCCAACTCGGCAACGGCGCGACTTTCACGTGGTGCGGTGTCTGACATTGAGCTCGTCGGCCAGGGCGCGAAGGATGTCGGAGCGGCGGGCGTCGATCTCCTTGTCCCGTAGAGTGCGCTCCGCGTGGCGGAAGGTCAACCTCCACGCGAGGCTACGATAACCAGGTTCAACGCCCTGACCAACATAGCGATCAAATAGTTGCAGCGCTTCGAGGAGGCGGCCGGACACGCGACGGATCGTCGCCTCCACCTGCTCGGCGTGCACCGACTCCGGCACCAGCAACGCGAGATCGAGCTCCGCCGATGGCGTCGTTGGAACCGGCTGATAGCGCGCCGCCGCGGCCGTTGCGTAGTCGAACGGCCGATGGGCCGATTGCCCGCTGGGCGCGACTGGCGCTGACTCGAGCTCCCCGAGCGACAATTCGACGCCGAACGCTGGCATCGCCCACACCGGAGCATCGAGCGCGACCCGACGGACTTCGCCCAGGCGCCTCCCGTCTACACTGATCGACCACAGCGCGCCATTGGACGCCGTCGACGGCGCCTCTAGCTGAATGTCTCCGCCTGGGTAGGCGCTCCGCGCAATGTCCGCCGCCAGCGCTTTGGCGTCCCACTCGCCGTAGTTGATCCAGGCGTCGAATTCGGGCGACTTGAGATCGGTGAAATGTCTCGGCTCGCGACGGCCCATCACCAAAGCGCCCACCCTCAGCTCCTCGCGCGGCAACTGCCCTGTCCGCGGCTCGAAGACGGAGCCGATCTCGAAGATCCGGATGTCACCATGCATGCGCGACAGGTTGTACTCCGCGCGCCTCGCGAGCGTCTCGAGCACCGAGCGGCGGAGATACGCTTCATTCTCCGCCAGCGGATTGAGCACCCGCACGTGACCTTCGCCGCCGGCAACGAACGGCATCGGACGCACCTCGAGAAGCCCGGCGCCGACGAGCGCCTCGGTCACCCGTTTGGTCGTCAGCCAGCGCGGGTCGTCGCCCACCGATCCGGCACGAAACGGACGGATCTCGACCGGGAAGGAATCGTAGCCGCGAAGGCGCGCGACCTCTTCGATCAGGTCGACCTCCGCGATCACATCGCCGCGCCACGAGGGCACTGTCACCGAAAGGCCGTCGCCCGATCGCTCGGGTTTGAAGCCGATCGCGCCGAGCAGCCCGGCCATCGTCTCGCGCGCGACCGGGTCGCCGAGCAGGCGCGACACTCGCTCCGTCCGCATGACAACGCGGCGCGAGGGAGCTGGCTTATGGGCAAGGTCGACCGGCGCGCCGTGGATTGCGCCGCCGGCCACGAGCATGATGAGCTTGGCCACCCGCTCCAGCGCTCGCGGCGCTAACTCGACGTCGACGCCGCGCTCGAAGCGGTAGCTGGCATCGGTGGTCATGCCGAGTGTGCGGCGCGTCGAACGAATGCGCCGAGCGTCGAAGTTCGCGACCTCGACGAACAGATCGGTCGTCGCGTCGGTCACCTCGCTGTCGCGGCCGCCCATCACGCCCGCAATCGCCTGGGGCCGATCCGCGTCGGCGATGACGATCGTCTCGTCGTCGAGCGTTCGAGCCGTGCCGTCGAGGGTCGTGACGCGCTCGCCGGCGCGCGCGCGCCGAACGACGACGCTCGACCCCGCGAGCTTCGCGATGTCGAAGGCATGCGTCGGCTGACCGAGCTCGTGAAGCACGTAGTTGCTCGCGTCGACGACGTTGTTGATCGAGCGCGCGCCCACCGCGGCGAGCCGTTCGACGAGCCACGCCGGGCTCGGTCCCACCTTCACCCCGCGAATCACGACACCCATGAACCGATGCACGAGCGTCGAGTCGGTCACGTTCACGTCGATCGGCCCCGCGCTGGCGCGCGAATCGGCGGTGTTCGCCGCCGGAACCGCCGACGTGAGCCCCTCGATGTTTGGCAGCGCGAGCGGCTTGCCGGTGAGGGCCGCGATCTCGCGCGCCACACCCAGGTGCGAGAGCAGATCGGGCCTGTTCGCGCCCACGTCGACGACGAGCCGAGTGTCGCCCAGCGCCACCGCGCGGAGCAGCGGCGTTCCGGGCGCGACGTCGATATGCAGCTCGAGGATGCCGTCCTGTTCGTCGCCCAATCCGAGCTCGCGCGCCGAGCAGAGCATGCCATCCGAGATCTCGCCGCGGATTCGCCGCTTTTGGATCTTGAGGCCGCTCGGCATCAGGGTGCCCGTCGGCGCGAACGGATAGAGCTTGCCGGCGGCGACGTTCGGCGCGCCGCACACGACGTCGAGCAACGTCCCGGTTCCCGCGTCGACCTTGGTGACGTGCAGATGGTCGGAATCCGGGTGCGGCGCCTCCTCGACGACGCGGGCGACGACGAAGGCCGCCAGGTCTTCGCGCAGCGCAACGAGCTCGTCGACGGTGGCGACGTGCGCCGTCAGCAGGTCGCGGAGCTCGACTGCCGACTCGTCGAACGGGACGAAGGAGCGGAGCCACTCGTACGACAGGTTCATTCGGCGATCTGCTCCAGAAATCTCACGTCGGAGTCGTAGAGAATTCGAATATCGGGAATCGCATGCCGGCTGATCGCGATTCGGCTCGGGCCCATGCCGAACGCCCAGCCCGTGTACCGCTCGCTGTCGATGCCCGCGGCTTCGAGCACCGCGGGGTGCACCATGCCGGAGCCGAGGATCTCGATCCACCCGGTCCCCTTGCAGACGGCGCAGCCGCTCCCGCCGCAGACGCCGCATTGCACGTCCATCTCGGCCGACGGCTCCGTGAACGGGAAGTACGAGGGACGGAAACGCGTCCGCGCCGCCCCGAAGATCCGTTCGGCGAACCGGTTGAGCGTGGCCTTGAGGTCGACGAAGCTGATCCCCTCGTCGACGCAGAGCCCTTCGATCTGGTGGAACGCCGGCGCGTGCGACGCATCGAAGAAGTCGCGGCGATACACGGTGCCCGGGATCAACACTCTGATCGGCGGCGCGTAGCGCTGCAGCGTGCGCACTTGGACGGGCGACGTATGCGTGCGCAGCAGGCCGCCGCCTTCCAGATACAGCGTGTCGTGGGCGTCGACGGCGGGATGGTTGGGCGGAAAATTCAGCGCGCCGAAGTTGTACCATTCGCTCTCGGCCTCGGGGCCTTGAGCGACCGTGAATCCAAGTTCGCGAAAGACCGACTCGATCTCCTCGACGACGCGCGTCACCGGATGCTTGGCACCGCGCCAGCGCCGCCGCGGCGGCAGCGAGAGGTCGTCCGCCGCCGCCGCCGCTGGGCGCGCGGATGAAGCGGTCCGCGCCTCGTGCGCGGCCGCGAGTCGGGCCCGCACCTCGTTGAACCGTTTGCCGGCCGCGGGCTTGTCGGTTGGGGGCACGCCGCGCAGGCCCTCCTGCAGCGTCTTGATCCGGCCTTGCCGGTCGCCGAGGAAGGCGATGCGCGCGGTCTCGAGCGCGTTGGCGCCGGCGGCAGCGTCGAAGGCCGCGAGGCCGTCGCGCTCGATGGCGTCCGCTTGTGCGAGGTAGTCCTGGAGGGTCACGCTGGGTGTCGGTGGAACGTGGGACGCGGGCTGTGTGGAAACGACGACGGCGGCAGAACGACTCTCGTCGCGCTGCCGCCGTGTATGAGTAGCGAGACCTTACGCTGCGTTCAACGCGGAGCGCGCCTTGTCGACGAGCGCGGTAAACGCCGCCGGGTCGTGCACGGCGAGATCGGCGAGAATCTTCCGGTTGACTTCGATGCCGGCCAGGCGCAGGCCGCTCATGAACGCGTTGTAGTTCATGTCGTTCTGGTGCGCGCCGGCGTTGATGCGCGTGATCCACAGGCGACGAAAGTCGCGCTTCTTGTTCTTGCGATCGCGGTATGCGTACTTCCACCCGCGCTCGACGGTCTCCTTGGCGGGGCGCCAGAGCTTGCTGCGCGCGCCAAAGGCGCCGCGCGCGGCCTTCATGATCTGCTTCTTCCGCTTCAGACGCGGAACGTTCGATACGGCACGAGGCATGGTCGGTCTCCTTAGGCCACGAGCAAGCGCTTGATGCGCTTGGTCTCACCGGTCGTCGAAACGAGACCGGGCTGGCGCAGGCGGCGCTTCCGCTTGGACGTCTTCTTGGTGAGGATGTGGCTCTTGAACGCCTTGTTGCGGCGCACCTTGCCTGACCCCGTGACCTTGAAGCGCTTGCTGGCGCCCTTGTGGGTTTTGAGTTTTGGCATAACAGAATCCAGTAGGAGTCGGGCGCCGTGGGTCAACCGGCGCGGCCGGCTCGGTTCATTTCGGCGCGAGTATCATCGTCATCGACTTGCCTTCCAACCGCCCGGCGCTCTCGATCTTGCCCACGTCCACCAGCGCCGTCGCTACGCGCTCGAGCACCGCCTGGCCCAGCTCCGGGTGCGCCACTTGGCGGCCGCGGAACATCATCGTCACCTTCACCTTGTTCTTCTCCTCGAGGAACCGCCGCGCATGCCGCGTCTTGGTGTCGAAGTCGTGATCGTCGATCCCCGGTCGGTACTTCACTTCCTTGAGCTCGATCACGTGCTGCTTCTTTTTCGCCACCCGCGCCTGCTTCGCCATCTCGAACTTGTACTTGCCGTAGTCCATGATGCGGACCACGGGCGGGCGCGCCGTTGCCGCCACCTCGACCAGGTCCAACCCCAGCTCTTCCGCCATGCGCAGCGCGACATCGACTTCCAGAATGCCAAGCTGCGAACCGTCGGCACCGATCACGCGGACCGGACTAATGCGGATCTGCCGATTGACGCGCACGCGCTTTGTAGTGTCCTGAATACCGAATCCCTCTCGAGAAAAAAGAAGACTGCGGTGCAATGCAGCGACGCACTGCGCACTAAACACAAAAGCAAACCATGCAAAAAAACGCGCGACTCTGGTGAGTCCGCGCGTGCGACCGCCGTCCCATTGTGGGCTGGCAGCCTCTCACTCGGACTCCTGCAGCACGCCTCGCAGCGGCCAATGCCGCGCTCCGAGGGCCAGAGGGTGGGATCGGGCTCCCGATCCACTTGACTGATTGTCGCCTAAACCTAGGTCGAGCCGAAGGTTAGGTCAAGAGCTCGGAAGGGTGTACTTCGGAAGGGTGTAGTTGACGCACAGCGTGCCGGATCGCGTTGTGGTCCAACTCGCGACTATAGGAAGTGCTCCGGATAGCCGTGAGTTGTCTCCATGTACTTGGCATACTCCAGCGAGAGTGATGATTCGGGCATTCTCCGCAGTCCCACCCGATTCTTCGTACTCGCGTGCGTCCTCATTCACGAAAAAAATTGGCTGACACCTCTGGAGGCTCTCGCTTCCCTTCGACGTCGGCCGATGGCTGGCCGGTTTGCGTTGCTGCTGGGGAGGGGGTTGTAAGGGGTTCTTCTCTGGCGAGATCATCTGTTCCCGCTACCGTTGGCCGATGCCCGCTGAGCGCCTGCGGAGCCAGTTGGCCGCGCTGCACTTCCCGCTCGATTCGCCCACCCGCACCGGCGTCCAGCGTTGCGTCTGCGAGTACGTCGATGCGATGAAGGCCGACCACTGGCCTCCAGAGCGCATGCTGGTCGGCCTGAAACGCATCGCCGCAGAATCGGGTCTCACCTCGAGCTCGCTGCCAGCGCGAGAGAGCCGCGCATCCCGCGCCGAGCTGCTCATGGACATGGTCGCGTGGAGTATCGAGCGGTACTACGACCCCGCTGCGCGCGAGGCGTTGTGATTCCGCCGAGCTAGCGTTGTCGACGTGAAACGAGTCGGCGCGGGACTCATGCTGCTGGGTGTTGCTGCCGGCGCCGTCGCCGCGCTCGGCACTGCAGGCGTCTTTCATCTGGCGTTGCCTTGGATCGTAAACGTCGGCCTCGCCAAGCTCACCCTGGCCGCGTCTGGGGGCCTGTTGGCGACGGGCGCCGTCATTCGGCGCACCGGCCTGCGGCGGGAGCAGCGCGGCTTCGCAGCGGAGCGGGAAAGTCCGCGATTGCGCGGCTGAAGCAGGCGTGTGCGTCAACTACACTTCGTGGAGCTCTGCGCGCTCGCGGGCGATGACAAGCAGATGACTTTGAGTAAGCCGGCAGCTGCAGGTCGAATAACGCCCAAGCATCCTCCTGGGACGGCCTTGCGAACAGATTCCGTCCGGCTCGCGCCCAGTACCTAGACGACGCGGCTTTTCCGTCCCACGCGCGGCCCGCCGCGCGGCACGCGCGCCCGATCGGCGAAACGCGCGGCCTTTCGCCCAAACGCTGCGGCTCCGTACCTCAACGCCGCGGCCTGCGCCTATAGCCCGCGCCCCCTTGCACCGCCCGCGCGGCCCGCCGCCGCGTCGCGCGGCCCGCCGCGCTTGCGACGCGGCATGTTCCCGATCCTCGCGGCCTCCGCCATACAGCCGCGGCACCGCAGCACACCAGCGCGGCCACTCGCTACGTCCGCGCGGCAGCGTCTCGGTAACGCGCGGCACTCCTCGCCGAGCCGCGCCCTCTCCCCCGCGGCCGCGGCCCGCCGACCGCCACCCGCGGCTCGGCGCCTCCCCACGCGGTCTGTGACTCGTCGAGCGCGGTCCGAACCCAAAGCGCCGCGTACGACGCCCGCGTGGCGCGGCTCACGCAAAATTGGCGCGTCCTGCCATCTCGAGGGCCGCCCCGCACTCCAGCGCCCTCGCGCTCTGCAACGCCATGCACGGCGACCGACTCATCCGCTCCATCAGGTTGCGTCCGACCCCGATCGCTCGCTCGACGAGCGCCGTCGGGAAGTAGTCGAGTCTCGGCGAAGGCTCGACGCGGAGTCGACTCTGGCCTTTGGTCCGCTCACTCTGCGCTGCTACTCCACTCGTCCCGGGCTGTCACTCATCATTCGCCCCTCTGCCTCAGTCGCCAAGCAGATGGCTGAGACCCGAGCGTCACCTCCCAGGACGCTTCCATATGGACCGCACCGTCCGCCCAAGCTCGGTGCGCCAGTCAGGAGCTCTCGCCCCATCGTCCCGCTCACTGCGCGGTGACCCGACGACATGGCCCGACCACCCACCCGCACCGCGAGGTATTCGCGCCTCGATCCGTTCCAACCATCCAGTTGTGGGTCTCGCAACGCTCGAGGTTCAACGTTCCACGATCAACGCGCCACGATCAACGTCCCACGTCCAACGTCCAACGTCCAACGCCCTACACCGGCCCGTACCCCCGCGCGTCCTCCTTGATGTAGCACCAGCTCGTCGTGGCGTCGTGCTCGAAGATCACGAGCCACTCCTCCGCCACCGCACGCGCCAGGATCCGTCGCTTCGTCTCTAGCGTCACCATCGGCTCCACGTCGTAGCCCATGATCCACGGCAGCGGCAAGTGCGCCGTCGTCGGCGCGAGGTCCGCGATGTAGAACGCACGCTCTCCCGACGACTCGAGCAACAGCCCGTGATGTCCCGGCGTGTGCCCGGGCGTCGGCAGCGCGCGGATGCCCGCTACGATCTGCGCTTCGCCATTCAACAGCTCGAACGAGCCGGCCTCGTGAATCGGCACGTAGTTGTGCGGGAAGTAGCTCCCCGCTGTGCGCTCGTTCGTGTGCGTCGCCCACTCGTACTCGCGCGCCTGCACCACGTACCGGGCGTTGGGGAACGTCGCCCGGATCGCGCCGCCGGCGTCCTTGGTCGTGTTGCCCCCCGCATGGTCGAAGTGAAGGTGGCTGTTGATCACCATCACCACATCCTCGGGGCGAATGCCGACCTGACGGAGCCCGTCCTCGAGCAGTGTCGGCCCAGGGGAGCCGACGTTCTCGACGCCGTAGATGTCGTAGAACTTGTCGGTCTCCTTGTTCCCCGCCCCGGTGTCGATGAGAATCGGACCGATCTCATGCTCGAGGAGCACGCAGCGCATGCCGAGCTGTATGCGGTTGCGCTCATCGGCGGGAATGCGCCGCTCCCACAGCGTCTTCGGCACGACGCCAAACATCGCGCCGCCGTCCAACCGCTGCCCGCCGGCTTGGATGGCGTGGATGCGCCAACGGCCGAGCTGTCGGCTCTCGACGAGCGGCGTCGGGATCATGACG
>JBIOHX010000081.1:0-12783 GCA_044449465.1 Gemmatimonadales bacterium
CAATCGCGGACGCTCTTCGGCAGCGACAGCGCTTCACCGAGCGCGATGTACGGCGGATTGGACACCACGACCCACGCCCGCACGTCGAGCAGCGGCGCGAGCAGCGACCCGTGCACCAGCTCGACCGGCGCGCGAAGCAGCGGCGCGCACAACTCCACGTTGCGCCGAGCGACGTCGAGCTGGTGCACGGGTCGCTGCTCGCGCCGCTGCTCGACGTACGGGCGTGGGTCGTGGTGTCCAATCCGCCGTACATCGCGCTCGGTGAAGCGCTGTCGCTGCCGAAGAGCGTCCGCGATTGGGAGCCGGCCGTGGCACTGTACGGTGGAGCGGATGGCCTGACCTCCACGGCGCGACTCGTGCGCCAGGCGGCCGACGTGCTGGCGCCGGGCGGACTGCTCGCCGTCGAGGTCGACGCGCGGCGCGCGGCGCTCGCCGTCGAGCTGGTGAGCCGCGAGCGCCGCTTCCGGGAGGTACGCGTGGAGCTAGATCTCACTGGGCGCGAGCGGTTCGTGCTCGCCCGACGACAAGCGAGAGGAACGGGATGATCGAGGATCGAGCGAAGGATCTGGGGCGGCTGATCGGGCAGAGCACCGAGTACAAAGACGTGAAGCGCGCCAGCGATGCGCTGAACGAGGATAAAGACACCGTGGCGCTCCTTCAGCGAATGGAGCAGCTTCGGGCCGACGCACAGCGCATGTTGGCGCGCGGTGAGCGACCGACCGAGGAAATGGAGCGCGAGCTCGACGGGCTGCTCGGCCAGATTCAGGGACGCGCGACGTATCAGCGATTGCTCGTGGCGCAGGAGAACTTCGACAAGACCATGGCGCGCGTGAACGACTGGATCCTCGAGGGCATCGACAAGGGCGCGGCGAGCCCGATCATCACGCTGGGCTGAGCGCGAATGTCCCGCGGGCTGCTCATCGTGTTCGAGGGAGCGGAGGGCGCGGGCAAGAGCACGCAGCTCAAGTTCCTCGCCGAGCTATTGACCACGCGCGGACGGGACCTGGTCGCCGTGCGAGAGCCGGGCGGTACGGTGGTCGGCGACGAGATCCGGCGGATCGTGCTCGATCCGGCCTCTGACATCGCGCCGCGCACCGAAGCGCTCTTGTTCATGGCGTCGCGCGCGCAGCTGGTCGAGCGGGAGATCCGGCCGGCGCTCGAGCGTGGCGCCATTGTCCTCGTCGACCGTTTCTTTTTGTCGACCTACGCCTACCAGGGCGCCGGACGCGGGCTGGCGCACGACGAGCTCCGCGTTGCCAACGCGCTGGCGACGCACGGTCTCGTGCCCGGGTTGACGCTGCTCATCACCCTGCCGGTCGAAGACGGCCTGGCGCGGGCACTCGAACGGGGCGAGCACGACCGCATGGAGCGCGCCGACCTGGGCTTTCACGAGCGCGTTGCCGAAGCCTTCGCCGCCTTTGCCGACCCGGAGTGGCAGCGCGCGAATCGAGAGTGCGGCCCGATCGTCCTCATCGACGGACGCGGCGCACCCCGCGTCGTATTCGGCCGCGTGCTGGCAGCGCTCCGTGAACGGTGGCCCGAATCTTTCCCCCACTGAGGCTTCGTGAACGCCAATACGGTGCGCTCCCGCGCGTTGATCTCGGCCGCCGTCCTGAGCGGCGCCTTAGTCTCCGGCGGCTGGCTTGTGGAGCGCGGGCTGCTTGGCGGATCCGCTGCCGTCGGGACGGGAACTGACGGAGCGCGTCTCTACGAAGAGGTCTTCCAGCACGTCAAACGCGAGTACGTCGACACGCTGACAGACTCCGTCTTGTTCGTGAATTCCGTGCAGGGACTCGTCGGCGAGCTCCACGATCCGCACAGCTCGTATCTCTCGCCGCAGACGCTGGCGAGGCTCTCGGAGACGACGTCCGGGCTCTACGCCGGCGTCGGCGCCCAGATCGATGTGCGCGACGGGTGGATCACGATCGTCGCGCCGCTTCCGGGTGGACCCGCTCTCGCGTCGGGCGTGCGCACGGGCGATCGCATCATTGAAGTGAACGGCGCGCCGATGAAGAACATCACGGTCGAAGAGGCGCAGAAAGCGCTGCGCGGCGCGCCGGGCTCCAAGGTGCGCCTCGCCGTCGAACGGCCGGGCATCGCAACGCGGCTCAATTTCGATCTCACGCGTCGAGAGATCCGCGTCCACTCCGTGCAGCACGCGACACTGTTGGCGAACGGCGTCGGCTACGTGGCGCTCACCGTGTTCAGCGAGCAGTCGGCGCCCGACCTGCGCCTCGCGGTCGACTCGCTGCTCCGTGCCGGCGCGCACTCGCTGCTGCTCGACCTGCGCAGCGATCCGGGCGGCCTGCTCGACCAGGGCGTCGGCGTTGCCGATCTCTTTCTCGACCCCGGACAGGCCATCGTCAGCATGCGGGGTCGTACGCCCGACGCGAACCGCAGCTACGCCGACCGCGCGCCACAAGCGTGGCCGACGCTTCCCATCGCCGTGCTCGTCGACAGCAATACGGCGAGCGCGGCGGAGATCGTCGCCGGTGCGCTGCAGGACCATGACCGCGCTCTGCTGCTCGGCACCACGACCTACGGAAAGGGAAGCGCGCAGAATGTCTTCCCGACGGAGGACGGCGGCGCGGTCAAGCTCACCACGGCGCTCTGGTACACACCCTCCGGGCGCAGCATCAATCGGCGGCCGATCGAAGAGAATCCGACGGCACCGGATACCACCGCGAAGCCACTGCAGACCTATCGCACTGATGCCGGCCGGGTCGTGCTCGGCGGCGGCGGCATCACGCCGGACGTCATTATCCCCACCCCCGGAATAACGGCTGCCGACTCCGCGCTGGGCCAGGCGCTCGGCAATCATGTGCCGCAGTTCCAGGATGCGCTCACCGACTACGCGCGCTCGCTCGAGGGGACGCACGCGATCGCATCACCGGATTTCGTCGTCACGCCTGCGATGCGCGGCGAGCTCCTCCGCCGCCTCCGGTCGCGCGGCGTCAAGGTCGACTCCGCGGCGTACGACCGTGCGGCGCCAACGGTCGACCGCGTGCTCGGGGACGCGGTCGCCCGGTACGTGTTCAGCGACGACGCGGCGTTCGCGCGCCGGCTGCGGTCTGATTCAATGGTGGCGCGCGCTGTTGCAATAGAAGCCGGCGCGACGACGCCGGCCGAGCTGCTGCGGCGGGCGCCGGCCTCCCCAGCGCAGAAGCCGCGCTAGCCGCCCCGCTACGCCGCGCCGGCGGTATTCACCGCGCGACCATCGACGCGCTCGGCGTCGCGCCGATGCAGCAAGCCGGAGATCGCGTCCGGCGTCATTGGTTTCGCGAACAGAAAGCCCTGGCCGAACCGACAGCCTAGGTCGACGAGCTGGTCGCGTTGCTCAGCGCTCTCGACGCCCTCGGCGACGATGTGAAGGCGCAGGTTGGCGGCAAGGCCGACGATCGAGCTGGCAAGCACCGCGTCCCCGCCGTCTCTGGCGACGTTGAGCGTGAACGACCTGTCGATCTTGAGAATGTCCACCGGAAAGCGTTGGAGATAGCTCAGGTTGCAGTAGCCGGTGCCGAAAACGTCGATCGCCAACCGAACGCCGAGAGCCTTGAGCTCGTGGAGTCGATCGACGATCGCTTCGGCGTTCGACATGATTGCCGTCTCGGTGATCTCGAGGATCAGGTATTCGGCCGGGAAACGAGAATCTGCGAGCGCCGTCGCCACGTCGTTGGCGAAATTCGGATCTTCGAGCTGACGTCCAGACACGTTGACGCTCATCGTCGGCGGAACGTGCTGCGGCGACGCGAGCTGCCATTCGCGTCCCTGACGGCAGGCTTCCATCAGCACCCAGCGGCCGATCGGCACGATGAGTCCGGTTTGTTCCGCCACGCCGATGAAATCGTTCGGCGCGGGGTCGCCGCCGTCGGGGTGCTCCCAGCGCACGAGCGCCTCGACGCCCGTGATCGCTCCACTGTCGAGCCGTACGATCGGCTGGTAGACGACGCGGAACTCGCCGCGCTCGACGGCTTGCCGCAGGTTCGCCTCGAGCTCCAAACGTTCGAGCAACTCGGTGTACATGCTCGGGTCGAAAACGGCCGAGCGTCCCTTGCCGGCGTCCTTCGCGCGGTACATCGCCACGTCGGCGTTCCGCAGGAGCTCTTCGACGCGCTCGTTGCCGCTCGCATGGGCGACGCCGATGCTGGCCGTCACCGTCACTTCACGATCGCAGAGGCGAAGCGGCGTGCGCAGCGCATCGATGATCCGGTCGACGACGACGAGAGCGTCGTCGTCGTGCTGGAGCTGCTCGAGCACGACGGCGAATTCGTCGCCGCCGATGCGCGCTACCGTGTCGCAGCCGCGCGTGGCCCTGACCAAGCGTTGCGCGATCGCCTCCAGCAGCCGGTCGCCCTCGCTGTGGCCGAGCGAATCGTTGACCGACTTGAAGTCGTCGAGATCGAGTAGCAGCAAGCTGACGCGTTCACCGCGCGTGGCGCGCGCCAGCGCGTGCCCCGCACGATCGCGGAACAGCGCGCGATTGGCGAGACCGGTCAGCGTGTCGTGAAACGCCTGGTGAACGAGCTTGGCCTCGAGCGACCGGTTTTCGTCCTTCAGCGCCAAATGCAGATAGCGCGTCTCGAGCAGGTTGCGCGTGCGCAGCAGCACTTCGGTGCGTTCGAGCGGCTTGGTGAGAAAATCGCGCGCACCATTGGACAGTGCCCGTTCTTTCGCTTCTCGCGTGCTGTCCGCGGTGAGCACGAGAATGGGCAGGTAGTCGGTCGGGCCGATCTTCTTGCGCAGCAGCTCGAGCACGACGTAGCCGTCGAGATGCGGCATGTGCAAGTCGAGCATGACGAGGTCGGGCTGGATCTCGTCGAAGCGGGCGAGTGCCTGACGCGGGTCGGTCACGCCGCACACTTCGGTGAAGCCGCCGGTGAGCAGCATGCGCTCGAGCAGGCGAACGTTCGCCGGCTCGTCGTCGATGATCAGGATCCTGGCGTGGGCCAGCGTTTCGTCGTCGATCATCATGCCGCGCGCTCGGGTTTGAGGACTTCGTTCACGATCTCGAGGAACGGCGTGACCGCGAGCGGCTTGGTGACGTAGGCCCGCGCGCCGGCGGCGAGCATGCGCTCGATCTGGCGCGGCGTGGCGTCGGCGCTGAGCACGACCACGGGAATGTCCCGGCAGTCGGCCGCGGCTCGCAGTTGTTTCAGCACCTCGTCGCCCGGGATGTCTGGCAGATGCAGATCGAGCAGCACGAGGTCGGGCCGGTGCAACCGGATCAGCTCGAGCGCCAGGCCGCCCTGCATCACGGGGATCAGCTCGATGTCGTGCTGGCGAGACAGAATTCGCTGAACGAGCGTGAGGTTCGGCACGTTGTCTTCGACGTAGAGCACCTTGCGCGTCGGCCGCGCCACGCGCGATTTGCTCGACGGCGCCGTCTCCGGCGCTATGCGGTCCAGTCGCGCGAGCGGATTCTCGGCGCCCGGGAGCTCGACCCAGAAGGTCGTGCCCACACCCAATTCGCTCGTCACGCCGATGGTGCCGCCCATCGCTTCGGCCAACCGTCGCGACAGCGCGAGCCCGAGCCCCGTGCCATCGACGTCGGACTGTTCCGCCCCGAGGCGGTCGAACGGCGTGAACAGGCGGGCGAGCTTGTCGGGGGCGATGCCGATGCCGGTGTCTTCGACGATCAAGCGAACACGACCGCCGGCGACCGCCGCGCAACCGATGCGCACGCGCCCGCCCGGGCGATTGTACTTGATCGCGTTCGCGACGAGGTTGAGCAGTACCTGCTTGAGGCGCTGGCGATCCGCGTGGACGTAGCGCTCTTCCATGGCGCTGGTGTCCGTGTCGAGAGCGATCTGGCGCGGTGCGGTGAGCGGTGAGACGAGGTCCACGGTCTCGCGCACGAGACCGCCGAGGCACACCGGCTCGGCGGAGATATGGAGGCGGCCGGACTCGATGCGCGTGATGTCGAGCACCTCGTCGATCAAGGTCAGCAGGTGGCGTCCCGCTTTGAGAATCTGGTCGCCGCTCTCGCGGAGGCCCGGTGTGTCGGCGTCGAGCTCGATGAGTTGGCCGAAGCCGAGAATGGCGTTCAGCGGCGTGCGAAGCTCGTGGCTCATTCGAGACAGGAACTCACTCTTGGCGCGGCTCGCCGCCTCGGCCACTTCGCGCGCGGCGCGAAGCGCGTCCTCCGCGCGGCGGCGCTCGGTGACGTCACGGATCACGCCGGTCGTGCCGGCGAGCTGCAGGTCGGGCGAGCGCGTGGCGCGCGCGTGCAGCTCGACCCACCGCGCCTCCCCGGCTTTCGTCGAGTAACGCACTTCCAGGCTGGTGTAGTCGGAGCGTCCTTCGCTCAGCGCGCGATAGCTCTCGATGACTTCGGCGCGGTCGTCCTCGTGCACCGACTCGTGGACGCAGGCGCCGAGAGTCTCTTCGGTATCGAACCCGGTGATCTGGGTCCAGGCCGGATTGAGGAAGGTCCAGCGTGCAGCGGCGTCGGTGCGGAAGATGACTTCGTCGATCTCGCTGACCACGGAGCGATACCGTTCCTCGCTCTCGCGCAGCGCTTCGGCGGCGGCGAGCTTGGCGCGGACCCAGCGGTCCGTGATCGACCCCGCGACCGTCAACGTGAGAATCACGAACGCCCCCAGGATCACCGGCACGGCGAGACCGGCGGTGCCGACGAGGAATCGATCGTGCGTCGGCGCCATAGCGGGATCGGCGGTGAACCGCGCCGCGGCCATGGCGGTGTAGTGCATGCCGGCGATCGCGAAGCCCATCACCACCGCGGCGGCCGATCGGAGGACGCGGCCGCGACTAGTGCTGTCGTGTCGCAGCCAGAGAAAGAGCCAGAGCGCGATGGTGGACGCGGTGATCGCGACCAGCACCGAAGCGGCGACGAGCACGGGGTCGTAGGTGAGGCGCGCGGCGACGCGAACGGCAGCCATGCCGGTGTAGTGCATCGTCACCACGGCGAGACCGAGGCACACGCCCGCCGCGATGAGCCGGGGCGTCCCCACGGCCGAGCGGCTCGACACGCACAGCGCGAACGCCGATGCGGCGCCTGCCGCGAAGTAGGACAGCGTGACGAGCGGCAGGTCGTACGAGATCGCGATCGGAAGATGGAAAGCGAGCATCGCGACGAAGTGCATGCTCCAAATACCACTTCCCATCGCCACGCTGCCGCCGAGCAGCCAGGCGAGGCGGGTTCGCCCGCGCGCGACGGCGACGCGGCCGGCCAGGGTCAGCGCGGTGTACGACGCGCAGATGGCAATCAGGATCGAAAGCGCGACGAGCGGAAACTCGTGCGTGCCAGTCATCATCATGAGGGAGCCCGCAGGAAGGATGGCGCGACTACCGCGACCGAATCGGGACTATCACTGGCAGTATCGGGCGCTGAGCGCCTGATCTGAAGCTCCCTTGGCGCGGGCCCGGGCCGGCTCGCCGCGCGGCGTCCCTGGCGCTACGGCTTCGTCTGATCGACGACGCGAACGCCCGCCGGCGGGGTGAACACGAACGCCGAGCGGTCGACGCCGGCGTTTGGCTCGACGGCGGTCAGATGCACGCGGCGCACGACGCCGCTCGTCTCGGTCTCTTCGAAGTCGCGAATGAGCGAATCGTCGTCGTCGATCCAGATCGTCGCCGTCGTGAACGGCGCATCGACGCCTGCCTTCGGTACGAGCGTGAACGCGTGGCTCGCGTGGCCGTCTTCGGACCGCGTGCCGGCCGGCCGGATTGTGTATTTGGCCCGAGGCGCGTCGAGAAACCGGCCGGTGAGATCGATCGGCACATCGCCGCGCTCGGTGGCCGGCCGCTTCAGCACCTGGCCCGGCGCGCTGCTCGGCAGATAGATCCAAACGAAGCGTCCATCGGCGACGATCGCGTCGGCGGCGGGGGCCGCGAACCGAATCGACAGGCGGTTCGGCCGCTCCTCGGCGTATGAGCCGTGAGTCGTAGCGCTCGCGCCCACGAGCGGGTTCGTCACCGTTTGCTCGAACGTGCCGCGAACCGTCTTGACGTTCGCCCAGGCCGCCGCCGCGCGATCGACCGGCGCGGCGGCGTCGCTCTGCGCGGTGAGGCGTCCGGCGCCGGCCGCGATCAGAGTGGCCGACACCATGGCGGATGCGAGCGTTGAGCGACGAGGCAACGCGAGCCCTTCGGGTATGCGCATGGCTGATCCTACCCGCGGGTGGCGGCGGCCGTTCCCGGCGTCGGCGCCACGCCGCGGCCGATGGCGCTGGTGATGGCCTTGAGCTCGCTGACCAGCCGCGTGAACTGTTCCGGATACAGCGACTGCCCGCCGTCAGACAGCGCGCGGTCAGGCTCCGGATGGACTTCCACCATCACGCCGTCGGCACCGGCGGCGACGGCGGCACGGGCCATCGGGATCACCTTGTCGCGCAGTCCGGTCCCGTGGCTCGGATCGCCGATCATCGGCAGGTGCGACAGCCGTTGCACGATCGGGATGGCGGTGAGGTCGAACAGGTTTCGCGTCAGCGTGTCGAAGCTGCGGATGCCGCGCTCGCAGAGCACCACCTGGCCGTTTCCCTCGGCGAGGATGTACTCGGCGCTCATGAGCAAATCCGTAATCGTTGCCGCCATGCCCCGTTTGAGCAGCACGGGCTTTCCGATACGGCCCACGGCGCGGAGGAGGGAATAGTTCTGCATGTTGCGCGCGCCGACCTGGAGCATGTCGGCGTACTCGGCGACAAGGTGCGCGCCCTCTTCATCGAGCGCTTCGGTGACGACGGGCAGTCCGGTCTCGCGGCGCGCCAGCGCCAGCAGCTCGAGGCCCCGCTTGCCAAGGCCTTGGAAGGAGTACGGCGAGCTGCGCGGCTTGAACGCGCCGCCGCGAAGCGCGGTCGCGCCGGCGTCGCGCACGGCACGCGCGGCGGCCACGATCTGCTCCTCCGATTCGACGGAGCATGGTCCGGCCACGATCACGATGTCCGTGCCGCCGAACGATACGCCGGGGGCCATGGTGACGATCGTGTTCTGTTCCTTCCACTCGCGGGAGACCTGCTTGTACGGTTTGCTGACGTGAATGACCTCGGCGACGCCGGGCAGGGCTTCGACGCGTGAGCTGTCGACGCGCCCGTCGTTGCCGACGAGGCCGACCGTCGTGCGCGTCTCGCCGGGCATCGGGCGAGCCGAGTATCCCATCTCTTCGATCGTCTTCACGACGCGCTCGATCTGGTCGGGCGTCGCGTGGTTCTGCATCACGATCAGCATCAGCCGTCCTCTATCTCCATGCTCCACCCGTCGCTGGCCAGAGTCACCGGACCGGCGTACGCCGCGGCGACGATCGCGCGAATGTCGACCTGCTCGACGGGAGGATAGAAGTGCGTGAGCGCCAGGTGCTTCGGCGCCGCGGCGGCCGCCAGCGCGCCGCATTGTTCCGGGGTCAGATGTTCGGGGATCGCCATGCTCGCCGGCAGCGAACACTCGCAGACGAGCAGATCGCAATCGTGCGCCCACGCCGCGAGCTCCTCGGACGGGCCGGTGTCCCCGGTGTACACGATCCGCCGCGCGCCCCACGCAAAGGAATATGCCACGCTCTCGGGTGTGTGTGGAACCCGCAGGCAGCCGAGCCGGAGGCCGCCAGGGAGATCGACGGCGTCGCCTGGCGCGATCTCGCGCACGGTGAGTGGAAAGCCCGGCGCGGTGAGCCAGGCACCGTACGCCGCCGCCAGCGCGTCGAGTAGCGTCCGCGTGCCCTCGGGGCCGATGACCTCGACCGGCATCGAGCGCGCCGGCAAAAAGCCGTACTTCCAGGCGAACACCAGCGATGGCAGGTCGCCGTGATGGTCGATGTGAAAGTGCGTGAGCGCCACGTGCGTGATCGTCTGCCAGTCGGCGCCGCGTTCGGCCAAGCGCCGCGTGATGCCGCTCCCGCAGTCGACGAGCAGGCGGGTGGGTGGCGCCTCGAGCAGATGGCCGGCGCAGCTCCGGCCTCCCGAGAGCGAGATCGTGCCGGTGCCGAGGGCGGTGAATCGCACCGTCGTTTTCACTATTCGCCTTTGAAAAGAATCTTCTTCACGGTGTGCACGCCGTCAGCGTCGAACACGGCCACGTAGACGCCTGGCGGGACCGTATGGCCGGCGTCGTCTCGTCCGTCCCACGACAGGCGCGCGTCGCATCCCGACTGACTGACGTCGTTCTGGCGGCCGTACGCGCCGGCGGGAAGTGTGCTGCCCAGCGGCCCGGGCACGAGGTGCTTGACCTCGCGGAGCCGCAGATCGTAGATGGTGAGCTTGACCGAGGCCGTGCGCGCCAGATCGAACCAGAAGCAGGTCACCGGTTGCCGCGCGCCGCGGCCGAATGGGTTTGGAAAGTTCTGATAGAAGATCGTCGCCGTCGGGCACGCAGCCGTTTGAATGACGAACGTGCCCGGCGCGGCCACGTCGACCTGCTCGCTGGCGTCGCCGTTGACCGCAATGGCGCGGACCGACCAGCGGTACGATGTGCAGGCGTCGAGTGGCGACGGCACGAATACCGTGTCGTTGACGGTCAGCGCGAGCGCCGGCACGTTCGTCGCCGAATTCGTCACCGTGATGACGTATTGCCACGGTCCGGGCGGCAGGGTGATCGCCGGGCTGCTCCAGACGAAGCGCGGCTGGTCGGTGAACAGCACGTCGTTCGTCGCCCGTATGGGGTCGACGAGCCGCAGCCAGCTTCGCACCGGATGCGAGATCACCGACTCGGCGATCACGTTGCCGCTGGCGTCGAGCAGGCGGGCGCGGAAGAAGATGCGTGTGCGCTCCGGCAGCAGCCGGTCGACGAGAAAGGTGGCGGTATTGCCGGTCGCGCTGCGAACGAGAAAGGGCGATCGAAACTGTCCCTCGGTCGACAGCTCGAGCGTCACCGTCGCCTGCTGGCCGGCGGGGGGCAGCGCGGACGCGTTGACGACCATCACCGGCGCCGGCGAGATGCTGTCGGCGGTGGCTGCGATCTCGATCGAGATGCCCTGCGCCGATCCCCGCTGCGCTCCAAGAGCGACGATCGCCGCGCCGGCTAGAATCGCCGCGGCGCGGCGGCCCAACGTCATACCGTCGTCGGCACCGCGTCGTCAGCCGCCGTGGCGGCGGCGATCATCTCATCCACCGACGCGGCGCCGCGCAACCGCACGCTCACGATCGACGACACGCCCGGCTCCTGCATCGTGACGCCGTAGACCGCGTCGCCGGCCTCGGTCGTCGTCCGCGGGTTGTGCGTGATGACGATGAACTGCGTCCGCGCCTTGAATTGCGTGAGCATCTTCACGAACCGGCCGACGTTCGCGTCGTCGAGCGGCGCGTCGACCTCGTCGAGCAGGCAGAACGGGCTCGGCTTGGTGAGGAAGATGCCGAACAGGAGAGAGAGCGCGACCAGCGCGCGCTCCCCGCTCGACAGCAGATGGATGCGCTGCGTGCGCTTGCCGCGCGGCGACGCGTGAATCTCGATGTCGCAATCGAGCGGCGTGTCCGGGTTCTCGAGCCGCACGTCGCACTCTCCCCCGCCGAACAACGACATGAAGATCTGCCGGAAGTTCTCGCGAATCTGCGCGAAGGTGGCGAGGAAGAGCTCGCGTGCCGTGCTGTCGATCTCGCGAATCGCTTGCTGCAGCGACTGGCGCGCGTCGGCGAGGTCGGCCCGCTGCGTCGTCAGGAATTCTTGGCGCTTAAGCGTTTCCTCATGCTCCTCGATCGCCAGCACGTTCACCGGTCCCAGGCGGTCCAGCTCGTCGCGGAGCGCTTCCGCCTCGGCGCGCAGCGCTTCGTCGTCGAGCTCGACCGGCGCGGCCTCGGTGAGCATGTCCTCGAGCGGCCGGCGCCACTGCGCCTCGAGCCGCTCGCGAATCGCCGCCCGCTGGCCTCCGAGCTCGGCGTGGCGCAGCTCGGCGTGATGCAGCTCGTCGGTCAGCGATTGCGCGTTCCGCCGCGCGTCGTCGAGGGCATGGTCCGACGACGTCACCCCGTCATCGGCGTCGCGCACGCCGACCTCGGAGCGCTCGAGCCGCGCTTCGCCGTCGGCCAGCGTCGCTTCGCGCGACTCGAGATCCATGCGCCACGCCGCCATCTGCTCGGCGAGCGCGCTGTCCGCCTGCGAAAGATCGGTGAGCTCGGCGCGCACGGCCTCGAGTCGCGCGGCGGCCGAATCGTGTTCCTGCGCCAGGCGGTGCTCGCGGTCCTGCGCCACTTGGAGGCGTGCCTGCGCCTGCGCCTCGTCGACCTGCGCCGTAGTGCGCGTGTCACGCGCCGCCTCCTGTGCTTGCTCGGCGGCTTGCAACTGCTCGCGCACGCCCGAGACTGCGACTTCGCGCTCGGCGAGAGCCTCGCCGAGCGTGCGAGCGTCGTCGTCGAGGCGCGCCGCCTGCTCGAGGAGCTGATCGCGTCGCGCAGACAGCCGCTCGCGCAGCGCGTCGGCGTCCCCCAGCTCCCGCTCGGCGCGCTGGCGGCGGCGCGTCAGCTCGCCGTGGTGCTCGTCCGCTCGCCGCGCTTCGACCTGTGCTGCCTCGAGCGCCGCCGACAGATCGAGCAGCGAGCGCTCCGACTCTTGGACGGCCGCGTGCAGCGCTTCCGCGGCGGTGAGCGCGGCTTGGCGCGCGCGCTCCGTGGCCGCCAGCTCGGCGCGCAGCGCAAACAACTCGGCGCGCCGGCGCAGCGGGCCCGGGCCGGCTACGCTGCCCGGCAGCCACACGGCCCCGCGCGCGTCGATGAACGCGGCGCCGTCGACGACGGCGCCGCGTTCATCGACGCGCGCGGGGCCGTGTGGCTGCCGGGCAGCGTAGCCGGCCCGGGCCCGCTGCGCCGGCGCGCCGAGTTGTTTGCGCTGCGCGCCGAGCTGGCGGCC